>JAFVYW010000120.1 GCA_017508465.1 Clostridia bacterium | reverse complement strand
TGTTCTTATTCAACCTCGGAAATTGGAGAGAACAGTAGGAGAGAACTAACGTATTAAGTTTTATTTGAACTGCGGAAAACCCTTATAAATCAAGGGATTTAAGGTGGGAGGTTCCAAAGTGACTACAAAATTTCGAGTCAGCCCCGTTATGACCGCTTCGATACCTCTGCATATAGTTGATAAATGAATCCATCAAGCATATGCAGAGGTATCGAAGCGGAACAACTCCAGCCTTCGTTTTAGAATGCAAATACCTTCACATACAGGATGAATTACCATCAAGACTATGATATTATATCATATAAAAACAAAAAAAGCAAGATGTTTTTGCGATTTTCTTTTTATAAATTTTTGGGTAGGGAAGAAATGGTCACGAAGGAAAGAAAATATGTATTTTTTGTTAAAAAATGTTGAAAAAACTCTTTACATTTGCTTTTTATTTTGTTATAATATCTCACAGTGTGAGTACGCACTAACAGAATAATATGGAGGAAAAACAAATGAATCTTATCTACAACATCAAAGACAAACCGAAATTCCCGCAAATGCTCCTGTTCGCACTCCAACAGCTTCTTGCCATCTTGGCAGCCACTATCGCCGTACCCGCAATTATTGGTAACGGCATGTCCCAGTCCGCCGCACTCTTTGGCGCAGGCGTTGGTACACTCGTATACCAACTCTTCACTAAATTCAAGAGCCCCGTGTTCCTCGGCTCGTCGTTCGCATTTATCTCATCCATGCTCGTTGCTTTCTCGGGCTCTGTTGCAGCATCCACAGGTTTCCTTGGCTTGATTATCGGTGCCGCCCTGGCAGGTCTTGTTTATGTCATTATCGCGCTCCTTGTCAAGTTCTTTGGTGTCAGATGGATTTCCAAGCTCATGCCTCCTGTCGTTATCGGTCCTACCGTTGCTATCATCGGTCTTTCCCTTGCGGCAAACGCTGTAAAAGACGCTATGGGCTACGGTGCGGTTGCTTCTACCTATAACATGGACCTTAAGACGCTTCTTTGCCTTGTTTGCGCACTTGTTACTCTCGCAACCGTGTTTGTATGCTCGGTATACGGCAAGAAGATGATGAAGCTTATCCCCTTCATTATCGGTATCCTTGCGGGCTATGTTGTCGCCCTTATCTTTACCCTGATTGGTATGGTAGCTAAAGTAGATACTATGCTGATTATTGACTTTACCAAATTCCAGAATATGTCCTGGCTTCCTGACTTCTCCTTCGTTCAGGTGTTCAAAGAGCCCATGAACTTTGGCGATTTTGGTAACTTCTGGTCTTACCTCGGCACCGTTGCCGTTGCTTATGTCCCTGTTGCATTCGTTGTATTCGCAGAGCATATCGCAGACCACAAGAACCTCTCCTCGATTATAGGTGCTGACCTTCTCGAAGAACCCGGCCTTCACAGAACCCTTCTCGGTGACGGTGTCGGTTCCATGGTTGGTGCCATCTTCGGCGGATGCCCCAACACCACCTATGGCGAATCCGTAGGTTGCGTAGCAATCACAAAAAACGCGTCCGTTATCACCATCACCACCACCGCCATTATGGCAATCGTGGCTTCCTTCTTCGCTCCCTTCGTAACCTTCCTCGCTACCATCCCCTCTTGTGTAATGGGTGGCGTCTGCATCTCCCTGTACGGCTTTATCGCAGTATCCGGACTTAAGATGATCCAGAAGGTTAACCTCGAGGAATCCTCGAACCTCTTCACCGTTTCCGTTATCCTGATTTGCGGTATCGGCGGTTTTGCGCTCCAGATTGGTAAAGTTACTCTTACCGCTATCGCATGCTCGCTTATCCTTGGTATCCTTACCAACATTCTTCTCAACCGCAAAAAAGCACAGGCAACCGTAGAAGAAACTACAGAGGAAACACAGGAATAATCTTTCAAAACAGGAAATGACTTCTCGTCATTTCCTGTTTTTTCTCTTGCATTTTTCTTTTCGTTGTGCTAAAATAAGGAAGAGGTATATTATGCAAGCAAAAGAACGAATAGAAAAAACAATCATCCCTCTGACCGAGTGGTATGAACAGAATAAAAAGCCACTTCCGTGGCGTATGGAAAAGTCTCCGTATCGCGTCTGGATTTCTGAAATCATGTTACAACAGACGCGCACAAGCGCCGTGATACCATATTTTCTGCGCTTTATCGAACGCTATCCCACCGTTTTCGACCTCGCCGAAGCACCAGACGATGAACTCATGAAACTGTGGGAAGGCCTCGGCTATTACAGCCGTGCGCGCAATCTTAAAAAATGCGCTCGCGTCCTGGTTGAAGAATATGACGGCATTTTCCCCGAGGATAAAAAAACGCTCATGTCCCTCCCTGGCATCGGTCCTTATACAGCAGGTGCTATTGCTTCTATTGCCTACGGCAAGCCCACCCCTGCCATCGATGGGAATGTCCTTCGTGTCATGATGCGCCTGCTTGCCTCTGACGAGGATATTGCTGACGAAAAAACCAAACGCGCACTCGACGAGCTTCTCTCGTCCATATATCCCGAAGGCACACTTTCCTCTGCCTATACCGAAGCAATTATGGAGCTTGGCGAAAATGTCTGTATCCCGAATGGCGAACCGCGATGCAATCTCTGTCCCCTCGCGCATCTTTGTCGGGCGCATGAAGGTCATATTGAGACCTTCTTTCCACAAAAATCGCCGAAAAAACCGCGTCGTATCGAGCCTCGCACCCTCCTGATATTCACATACGGAGACACCTTTTATATCCGTAAAAGAGCGCCCAAGGGCTTGCTCGCCTCCCTGTATGAATTTGTCGGGCTCGATGGACATCTCACCGAAGAGCAGGTACATGATTATCTGCGTGAGCAAGCTATCTTCTGTTATGACATTACCCGTCTCGATGACGGAAAGCATATCTTCACACACATTGAATGGTGGATGCAGGGCTATCTCATTCGTCTTGTATCGCCTCTGTCGGAGGGGCAAATCACTGAACACGCCCTCATCCCCGCCACGATTATCGATATGAGAGAAAAATATTCCATTCCTACGGCATTTAAAATGTTTCTTCGACAACTTGAAAGGATCTGACCAATGAAAATCGCAGTCATTAACGGTAGTCCCAAAGGCGAGTACTCTATCACTCTTCAAAGCGTAAAATATCTTGCGCTCCGTTATCCGGAGCATACCTTTGATGTGTTCAGCGCAAATCAGATTATCTTTGCCAAAGAGGATAAACTGACATGTCTGAAAGAACAGATTGAGAGCGCCGACGCCCTCTTGTTCTCCTATCCCGTCTACACCTTTATTGCGCCAAGCCAACTGCATCGCACCATTGAAATCTTCAAGGAAGAACATTTTAGTCTCACAGGCAAGATTGCAACACAGATTACCACATCCAAGCACTTTTATGATATCACTGCCCACAATTATGTAAAAGAGAACATCTTTGACCTCGGGATGCATTATGTCCGTGGTATCAGCGCTGACATGGAGGACCTTCTGACCAAGAGGGGACAAGCCGACCTTGAGCAGTTCTTTGAGCATTTTCTCTTCTGTGTTGACCATTCGCTTTACCTCGAGAGAAGGGAAGCGCCACAGCGCTCCCGTGTCGACCTCTCCTTACCCGAAAGCATTGAAAAGGTGGAAGCAACATTCGATACATCCGCGCTGGATGTTGTTATCGTAACCGATTGCACCGATGAAAACTCCAACCTCGCAAGGATGATTTCTTATTTCAGAAGCATAGCGCCTTTCTCTGTCCGCGTAGAGAATATCGCAGAATACCCGCTGAAGGGAGGTTGTCTTGGTTGCTTCCGTTGTGCAGTGAGCGGAAAGTGCGTCTATACCGATGGCTTTGACACCTATCTGCGTGAGAGAATACAGAAAGCCTCCGCGATAATCTACGCCTTCACCGTGCGTGATCACTCGATGGGCTCCCGCTTCAAAATGTTTGATGACCGCCAATTCTGCAACGGTCACCGCACTCTCACCACAGGCATGCCTGTCGGTTATCTTGTGGAAGGCGCGCTCGCGTCGGAAGAAAATCTCCGTACAATCATCGAGGGACGCGCTGAGGTTGGCGGAAATCCCCTTTGTGGTGTTGTCACTGACGAAACATCTCCCGAAAAACCAATCGAAAATCTTGTGCGTGAGCTTCTGTATGTCATGGAAAAGGGATATACCACTCCGGCGAATTTCTATGGCGTTGGCGGTATGAAAATCTTCCGTGACCTTATCTATCAGATGCGTGGCATGATGCGCGCAGATCATAAGTTCTATAAGAAGCATGGCATATACGACTTCCCGCAAAAGAAGTGGCCGACCTCGTTGAAAATGTATCTTGTCGGAATGCTTCTCTCCAATGAGAAAATCGTAAAGAAAATGGGCAACACCATGAACGATGGCATGCTCGCTCCCTATCGGAAATTTCTCTCGAAAGTCAAACCGAAGGATTAAAAAAGGGGCTGAGTCATTAAGAATTCAGCATACTTTGGTATTGAATAAGAATTTTCACTAAAATATGCTGAATTCTTAGTGCGAAGCGCCTTTGGGGCTCGCTTCATTCAGGCATAACCGAACGAAAAACCTAAATAAAAAAAGAGAAAACCGTAGGTTTTGACCTTAGTTTCCTCTTAATCTGTAAACGACAGAGGCAATTTGA
>JAFVYW010000119.1 GCA_017508465.1 Clostridia bacterium | reverse complement strand
TGTGCGAATAGTTAATTCCCAATTCTGGCATTCCCCATAAAACTGGATACTCTCCCACAATTCTTACCTTATACCCATTGATAAAATCCGGTATAATGATAAGTTTCAATTCTTGGGGATTGTTAATATCATCAATGTGCTTTATAGCGTACGCCTTTCTTTGAGGAGCCTTATCGAAAGTATATGTCACTCCATCCATTTCAACATCTTTAGGTTTTACAAATAAATACCGGCAATCCCAAACAGATAACATAATTGTTACTAACAAAAGAAACGAAATGATTACTATGATTAGTCTTTTCATAGAACAACTCCATTATCATGTATTGTTTTTTTCATTCATTTTTCTCCTTTTCAAAACCTTACAATTTCATTATAGCAAAGCATAACTGATAATGCAATAGATTTTTGGTAGATTGTTTGATTTTCGCTATGCATTTTTGTTCTCAGGAAAATTTGCTCAAGCGCTTGCGTCGCAGCCGTAGCCGGAGATTAAAAAACGAGGCGCAGATATACAGATTGAATACAGTTTCAATGTTATGGAACAGCAATCCAATGTGCAAACAACTCAGGGGTTTGCATAAAGTTCCATTCCAAAAGAAGAATACCGTCTCCCGTCGTGTGTTGCGTTTCAATTGACTTTCTCAAAGGAGGTAAC
This sequence comes from Clostridia bacterium, assembly GCA_017508465.1. GTDB lineage: Bacteria > Bacillota > Clostridia > Oscillospirales > CAG-272 > UBA1740. The sequence continues at coordinate 10,991 of JAFVYW010000119.1, read as the reverse complement.
AAGAGTATCTGTGACCGTCTCGGTCAGGGTGAAGTCGGAGAAGTAGGCGGGAATTTCAGGTGTGCCTGTCGGGGCGATGTGGAAGGTGAGTGTTTTTTCGCCGAGCCCGACCTCGCCATACATCGGATGGTAGAGGGTGAGGTCGAGGGTGCAATCCACCGTTTCGCCCGCTTTGGTCGAGTAGTTTCTGCGCGCGACCTGGTAGTCGATGATGCCTGTTTTCGGGGAGGACATCGACGCATAGACGGCGACAATCTGACGGTTGACGGTGTCAAAGACGCGGAAGGTCACGCAAAAACGGCGTCCGTAGTCCTCTTTTTCCAGGGGTTTGCCGATGAGGTTCTTGTATTCAAGGGCGGGGAAAATGCCATAGGTGGCGTGACCGAGGTTGAACACGGTAGGACCGACGGCAAGAGAGAAGGCAGGTTTGCCCTCTCGCATGGTGACGGCGCCATAACCTGTGCCAATGGGCGCAAGTCCATAGACACCGGAGATTTCAACGGGATATTTTCCACTCTCCCGCTTTTGTCGGATATAGACGGTTTCGACCGCGGGGAGTTCGACGGAATACTTACCGCTACCCGAAAGAGGAACGCTTGCAAGAAGAGTTCCTTCTCTGCCGTCGGGTGCAGAATAAAACTCGACGAGGTTCGCCGCATCGTTCTCCACAGAAAAGGCAAGACGAATGGTTTGTTCGGATGCTTTGGGCAGAACGAGAGGAAGAAGGGTATCTGCCGACAGGGTGACAGGCTTCCACGAAAGAGGGGTGACCTCTTCCTTTACGGTATGGAAGGTATGGGTATAGGGGGCGAGGATGGTTTTTCCGTTTCCACCGCGCAAGTCCTCGGGGACAGTGAGCGTATAGGTCGTATCGGGCGCGAGGTATTCGGGTTCCAATGCCCAGTAGGTGTCGCCCCATTTTGACGAGAGACGACAGGGGATGACAGTTCCCTTCTCGTCCGTCAGGGTGATACGCTTCGCTTCTTCCATCGGTACAACACCTGCAAAGTGAATGGCAGGGACGGTGTCACGCGTGACATCTTCTGTCTTTACTGGGTTGACATAACCGACGCTGACGGCGCCGTCGCCAAGGAAATAGTGCGCGAAGTTCTTATAGACGAGATAAGGATCGACAGGATAGATATGATGCTCATTCGGGATGAGGGCGTGTCCTGTCATTGTCTCAAAATAGATGAGGGGGATGTTATAGGTGCGCGTGAGGTTGACAACTTCATTCTGGCGCGTGTAGCCTGCGACCTCGCCGTGTCCGATACTGCCCGAGATGAACATCGGGGGGTAATTTTCGTCCATCGTCCATACGATAGCACCACAGCAGGAATAGATAAACTGCACGCCCGAGGGGATTTCCCTGCCCTCGTGGACAAGCCAGGGCTGGCGTTCGCCATCGTGGATTGTGACATTGTCGGCGGAATAGCCGACCTCGCCCATTTCATAGCGTGTTTCGGCGTGATGTCCCGGCAGATAAAAGCGCGTGGGACGGGAGGAAAGTTTCTTCTGTATTGCCTCACAGAGTTCTTCCTCGGTATAGCCATCGGCAAGGGTGAGGGGCTGCATCAGGCGCGCATCGCCAAGGTGTGTCATCTCCGAGCCCTTGGAGTTACCGACGATACCGAAGTTTTCGCTGAAGGAATACTTACCTGTGTAGGAGAGATAGCGCAGGTAACGGATAGCGGCGGTGGAGACGAGCTGCATATTGTAGGTGTAGACCGAATAGGTCATATTGTCACCTGTTTTCCAACCACTCCATTTGTAGCCGTCATAATAGCCGTAGTGGTCATTTCTTACCATAGGAACATAGGCGTAGTCATAGGCAACGGCGGCGTATCCCATAAAGGCGAAGGACCAGGTATGCGGTCTGCCATCCATCGTTACGCCTTTGGCGAGATGTTCGCTCGAGGACGCCTGAATGATGACGGGCGAAGGCGCTTTGGGGTTGGTTGGGTAGACAATCTGCATATAAAGATTGAGGTCGATTGGTTCACCATTCGGCTGAACAAGGTCGGTGATAGAAAGCGCTTTGGTGTGCTTCAAGCGGATATAGCTACCCGTTGCATCGGGAATTTGCCCTTCTGCATCGGCATACCAGACAGGCGCGCCACCGTCGAAGTCTGTCTGTGTGGCTTTTCTTGTGCCGTCCTTGTGTACCCAGGGAATGATGAACTCACCCTTACAACCGCGAAGGTCGGTGTTCCAGTTATAGACAATCTTCTCCAGTGTACCGACAACGCTGTATTTATCGATTTCCCAGAAGATATTGTTGATGGAGAGGTTGTGTCCCGAGGGGACGATATAGGTATTCGCATAGAACCCTTTGGCAAAGCAATCGCCATCTAAATATTCGCTCGCCTTTACCTTCTGGACGAGGGCGTTGATGGTCCAGTCAATCTTCGGGGTGGTGGCATTTTCGTCATCACCAAAGTCGGCGACGGTCACGATATAGCCACGGTCAAGCATCGACTTTACGATGTCTCGGTCGCTGTCAGTACCCGCGCGACGGGTGTTCGTGCCCACCACATAGAGCACGAGAGGCGTGCTACGGAAGCCGCTCCTGGTCTCGCCAAAGGTTTCTTTATCATAAAGGGTAGCAAGATGAATGGAAAAGCCATTCACCTCATCACTATAATCGCACTCACCCATGATATAAGAGCGAAGCATTTCATCATTATAAACTTTCATATGTATCTCCTTTTCGGCAATCTGCCTGACATATGTTATCTTTATTCATTGTACAAAGTGCCATAAAGGGTGCCGAAAACGCGTTTTCGACACCCTTTGATACGATTTCAGAAAAGACCTGTAATTCTGCCGTTTTCGTCGACATCAATTTTCTCTGCCGAGGGGACTTTGGGAAGTCCGGGCATGGTCATGATGTCACCTGTGAGAGCAACAACAAAGCCAGCGCCTGCGCTGACCTTCAGGTTGCGGACGGTAACGGTGAAGCCTTCGGGCGCGCCGAGCTTTGTCGGATCGTCCGAGAAGGAATATTATGTTTTCGCCATGCAAACGGGAAGATTGCCGAAGCCATGGGCTTCCAGAGTGGTGAGCTGCTTCTTCGCTTGTGGCGTGAGAAGAACACCGCATCCACCATAGACCTTTCTGACAATGGCTTCGATTTTCTCGGGAATGGTAGTATCCAGCTCGTAGGAGAAGGTGAAGTCTCCCTTTTCTTCTTCGCAAAGACGGATGACCTCGCGTGCGAGTTCTTCACCGCCCTTACCACCCTCTGCCCAGACGGTAGAGAGTGCAACATTGACACCGAGTTCCTTGCATTTTTCAATGACAAGCGCGATTTCGGCATCGGTGTCGGTGGGGAAACGGTTGACCGCGACGACGCAGGGCAACTTGTATACTTCCTTCATATTCTTCACATGGCGGAGGAGGTTCGGCAGACCTGCCGCGAGCGCCTCGAGGTTTTCGCCTGCGAGTTCGGTTTTGGGAACACCGCCATGCATCTTAAGCGCGCGGACGGTCGCGACAACAACCACCGCCGAGGGCGTAAGTCCTGCCATACGGCATTTGATGTCAAGGAATTTTTCAGCGCCGAGGTCAGCGCCGAAGCCTGCCTCGGTAATGGCATAATCACCAAGAGCGAGAGCAAGTCTTGTCGCGATAACAGAGTTACATCCATGCGCAATATTGGCAAACGGACCGCCATGCACAAGGGCTGGTGTGCCTTCGAGTGTCTGGACAAGGTTCGGCTTGATAGCATCCTTAAGAAGGGCGGTCATCGCACCGACGGCACCGAGATCACCCGCAGTGACGGGCTCTTCGTTGTAGGTATATGCGACAACTATGCGCGAGAGTCTTGCTTTGAGATCCTCAATCGAGGAGGCAAGGCAGAACACCGCCATAATCTCCGAGGCAACGGTGATGTCAAAGCCATCCTCACGGGGAACGCCGTTCACTCTGCCGCCGAGACCATCGGTGACAAAACGGAGCTGGCGGTCATTCATATCGACACAGCGCTTCCATGTGATACGGCGGGGATCAATATTCAGGCGATTGCCCTGGTAGATGTGATTATCCAGCATAGCGGCGAGAAGGTTATTCGCTGCGCCGATGGCGTGAAAGTCGCCTGTGAAGTGGAGATTGATATCCTCCATGGGAACGACCTGCGCATAGCCACCACCAGCCGCGCCACCTTTGATACCAAAGACAGGTCCGAGGGACGGCTCCCGCAGAGCGACAACCGTTTTTTTTCCAAGGCGGGACAGACCGTCGGCAAGACCGATGGTCGTGGTGGTTTTACCCTCGCCCGCAGGGGTAGGCGTAATCGCGGTAACAAGAATTAATTTTCCCTCTTTTCCCGCATTTTCCGTCAGGGAGAGGTCGAGTTTTGCTTTGTATTTACCATAAGGCTCAACAAGCTCGCCATCGATGCCAAGTTTTTCAGCGATGGCAGTAATAGGGAGCATTTTCGCGCCCTGCGCAATTTCGATATCAGAAAGCTGTGCCATAATAACCCTTTCATGATGGGGCGCGGTGACGCCCCATGTTTACATTATTTTTTAAAGTATTCCACAGCGGAGCGGAACATACCCATATCATATTCGCCAAGGACATTTTTGTAGAGGCCGTAGCCGATACGCTCGCTATGTCCCATCTTACCAATGACGCGTCCGTCGGGTGAGAGAATGCCCTCAATCGCATGGACGGAGTTGTTGGGATTGTAGCGGACATCGTCGGTCGCAAAGCCGTCGAGGTCGACATACTGGGTAGCAATCTGTCCGTTCTCTGCGAGGGAGCGCACCATCGCGTCGGAGGCGAGGAAACGGCCTTCGCCATGGGAAATCGGAACATAATAAATCTCTCCGACCTTGGTATGCGAGAGCCAGGGAGATGCATTCGATGCGATACGCACGCGCACAATCTTCGACTGGTGGCGCGCGATGGTATTAAAGGTAAGTGTCGGTGCTTTTTCGTCAGAGTCGACGATATGACCATAGGGGACAAGTCCGAGCTTGACGAGCGCCTGGAAGCCGTTACAGATACCGCACATCAGGCCGTCGCGACGGTCAAGCAGTGTGTGAATCTGTTCCTTGACAGAGGGGTTACGGAAGAACGCCATGATGAATTTGCCCGAGCCATCGGGTTCGTCACCGCCCGAGAAACCACCAGGGACAAATACCATCTGCGAGGCGGCAAGCCTTTGTGAGAAGGCTTCCACCGAGCGCTTGATGCCTTCCTCGGACTGATTGTTGATAACGAAGATTTCAGGCGTAGCGCCAGCGTCACGCATAACCTTCGCGCTATCGTATTCGCAGTTCGTGCCAGGGAATACCGGGATAAGAACGCGAGGTGTCGCGACCTTGACATGCGGTGCGGGGACAACTCTCTTACCAGAATAAGAGTAGGTTTCGAGTGTTCTTGCATTTTCATTTTCAAGGGTAGGATATACGCCTTCGAGTCTGCTGTTGTAAACTTTTGTTAACTTTTCAAGAGGAATTCCGGTTTCGCCATAGGTGATTTCCGCCTGTTCGGTAACTACACCAATGCAGGTGCCAATGGTCGCATCCTCTACTTCAAGAAGGAAGGAGCCGTAGGCGTAGCCGAAGATTTTATCCAGCGATACGCCCTTATCATAAGCAAAGCCAAGTCCGTTACCGAGAGACATTTTCAGCACCGCTTCTGCGATACCACCATAGGTGGGCGTGTATGCGGCGTAGACCTTGCCCTCACGCATGAGAGCCGTGACGCGGTCGAACAGAGCGAGAAGGCTTTCCTTTTGTGGCAAGCCGTTTTCATCGTATTCGGGAGCAAGATGCACAAGGGTATGTCCTGCTTTTTTGAATTCACCCGTGATGACCTCATCGACATTACCCGTAGTAACAGCAAAGGATTCGAGAGTAGGCGGAACATCGAGGTCTTCAAACGAGCCGCTCATCGAGTCCTTACCGCCGATGGCGCCAATGCCGAGGTCCATCTGTGCTTTGAGCGCACCAAGAAGGGCGGCAAAGGGTTTGCCCCAGCGCTTTGCATCCCTGCCGGGTTTTTCAAAATATTCCTGGAAGGTGAGGTAGGTGTCCGCAAAGCTTGCGCCCGTGGCAATCAGCTTTGCCACACTCTCCACAACGGCAAGATATGCCGAATGGTAGGGGCTCTTCTCTGCGATATAGGGGTTGTAGCCCCATGCCATATAAGAGCAGGTGCTGGTATGCTTTTCCTCAACGGAAATCTTCTGTACCATAGCCTGAATGGGTGTCGCCTGATGTTTACCGCCGAAAGGCATGAGGACGGTACCTGCACCGATGGTGGAGTCAAAGCGCTCGGAAAGTCCGCGCTTCGAGCAGACATTGAGGTCACGGGCGAGGGCGAGGTAGCCTTCTTCAAAGGAAGTGACGCTCGCTTTTTCATAGGAAAGAGGCTTCGCGGGAGAGATATCGATATGCTTCTCTGCGCCATTGGAATTGAGAAATTCGCGGGAAAGGTCGACGATGGTCACGCCGTTCCAATGCATACGCAGACGCTTTTCCTCGGTGACATACGCCACAACGGTCGCCTCGAGGTTTTCACTTTCGGCGAGTTCCATGAAGCGCTTTACATTTTCCTTTTCTACAACAACTGCCATTCTCTCCTGTGATTCGGAGATGGCAAGCTCGGTGCCGTCAAGGCCTTCATATTTTTTGGGTACGGCGTTAAGGTTGATATCAAGACCGTCGGCAAGCTCGCCGATGGCAACCGATACACCGCCTGCGCCGAAGTCATTACAGCGCTTTATCATACGGCAGGCTTCGTAGTTACGGAAGAGGCGCTGGAGCTTTCTTTCCTCGGGGGCGTTGCCCTTCTGGACTTCTGCGCCACAGCTTTCCAGAGAGGTCAGGGTATGCTTTTTCGACGAGCCTGTCGCGCCACCACAGCCGTCTCTGCCTGTGCGTCCGCCAAGAAGAATGACAACATCGCCATCCAGAGGACATTCACGGCGGACATTGCGCTCGGGCGTGGCGGCGATAACTGCGCCGATTTCCATGCGCTTTGCGGCGTAGCCCTTATGATAGAGCTCGTCGACGATGCCTGTCGCAAGACCAATCTGGTTACCATAAGACGAATAGCCTGCAGCGGCAGTGGTGACAATTTTTCTCTGGGGAAGCTTTCCTTTTATCGTTTCTTCGACGGGGACGGTGGGATCTGCCGCGCCTGTCACGCGCATCGCGCCGTAGACATAGGAGCGTCCCGAAAGGGGATCGCGGATAGCGCCACCGATACAGGTAGCGGCGCCGCCGAAGGGTTCAATTTCTGTGGGATGGTTATGGGTTTCGTTTTTGAAGAGAAGGAGCCACGGCTCGCGCACGCCGTCTACCTCGACCTCCATTTTCACGGTACATGCATTGATCTCCTCGGATTCGTCGAGTTTATCAAGCTTGCCTTCGCGGCGAAGAACCTTGACGGCGAGGGTGGCGATATCCATCAGGTTTTGCGGCTTGGTTCTGCCAATGCGCTCGCGCAGAGCGAGATACTCTTCATAGGCTTCACGAAGCAGGTCATCCTCAAAGGTCACATTGTCAATGGTGGTTAAGAAGGTGGTATGACGGCAATGGTCAGACCAATAGGTGTCAATCATACGGATTTCCGTGATGGTGGGATCTCTTCCCTCTTCTCTGAAATATTTCTGACAGAAGAGGATATCATCGATATCCATGGCTAAACCGAGCTTTGCAAGAAGGGCCATAAGACCATCGCGGCCGAGAGCGATAAAGCCTTCGACTATCTCAACGACCTCGGGAAGGTCATAGGCAAGAGCGAGGGTTTCGGGAAGAGCAAGGGACGCTTCTCTTGCTTCCACGGGATTGATGATGTATTTTTTGATTGCGAGGATGTCATCTTCTGTAAGATTGCCGGAAAGCAGATAGACCTTCGCAGTACGGACAAGAGGGTTTGCCTCGGGACTCATCAGACGGATGCACTGCATCGCGCTGTCGGCTCTCTGGTCAAACTGACCAGGAAGGTATTCGGTCGCAAAGACGATTTCGCCTTCCTTCGCGGGAAGGTCTCTTGTCGCGATATCGAGCTGCGGTTCGGAGAATACATCCGAAATTGTGCGGACGAAGAGCGCCTCATCAAGATTTTCCACATCATAACGGTTCAGCACGCGCACGCCATTCAGGGCGTGGATGCCGAGAAGCGTGGTAAGCTCATTTTGCAGGGCACGGGCTTCGTTATCAAGTCCCTGCTTTTTTTCTACATATACTCTGAATACCATAGTTATCTCCCTGCCTTCAAGGCACGCTCGCCAATATCGTGGCGATAGAATTGGTTAGCAAAATGCACCTGACCGACGCGCGAATAGGCGAGTGTCAGGGCTTCTTTTAAGGTGGGCGCTTCGGCGGTGACGCCAAGCACTCTGCCACCGTTGGTGCGGAGGATATCTCCGTCAAGCTTCGCGCCTGCAACATAGACATAGGGCAAAACCTCGGGGGCGATGGTGATTTCGTATCCCTTTTCGTATTTCTCGGGATAACCTTCCGACGCCATGATTACACAAGCGCATGCGCCATCAGCGAATGTGACATCACACATATCGAGTGTGCCATTTGTCGTCGCCATCATAATGGTGAGAAGGTCGGAGCGCAGAAGCGGAAGGACAACCTGTGTCTCGGGATCACCGAAGCGACAGTTGTATTCAATCACCTTCGGTCCATCTGCGGTAAGCATCAGTCCGAAGTAGAGGCAACCGCGGAAGGTGCGTCCTTCTGCATTCATCGCATGGATGGTAGGAAGGAAAATTTCCTCCATACAGCGTCTGGCAACCTCGGGGGTATAATAGGGGTTCGGCGCGACGGTACCCATACCACCGGTATTCAGTCCTGTGTCGCCGTCATGCGCGCGTTTATGGTCCATGGAGGAGACCATAGGTTTCAAGGTCCTGCCATCCGTGAAGGCAAGAACGGAGATTTCAGGTCCCGTCAGGAATTCCTCAATCACAACGCGCTCTCCGCTCTTACCAAAGAGATGCTCCTCCATCATCGAGCGGACCGCCGACTTCGCTTCCTCTCTCGTCATTGCGATGATAACGCCCTTGCCGAGAGCAAGTCCATCCGCCTTGATAACGGTAGGAATGGGAGCGGTTTCGAGATATGCGAGAGCGGGTGCGAGGTCGGTGAATACCTCATAGCGCGCGGTGGGAATTCCATATTTTTTCATCAGATTTTTGGAAAAGACCTTACTACCCTCGATAATCGCCGCCTCTGCGCGAGGTCCGAATGCAGGAATACCAACCTTTTCCAAGGCGTTGACAAGTCCAAGCACAAGGGGATCGTCAGGGGCAACAACGGCATAGTCAATCGCATTTGCGACGGCGAAAGCGACAATCGCATCGATATCCGTCGCACAGATCGGGACACATTCGCAGTCGTCTTTCATACCACCGTTTCCAGGGAGAGCGTATATCTTTTCGACAGTTTTATTTTCTTTGATTTTTTTGATAATGGCGTGTTCGCGTCCGCCGCCACCAACAACGAGAATTTTCATCTTAAACTCCTATTTTGGTTATTTTGCAAACAGTTCTTTACAAAATCAATGGTGGAACAGGCGCATTCCCGTAAATGCAATGGTCATGCCATACTCGTTTGCTTTCGCGATTACGGCATCATCACGGATAGAACCGCCAGGCTCTGCGATGAAGTCAACACCACTCATGTGTGCGCGCTCAATGTTATCGGAGAAGGGGAAGAAAGCGTCGGAGGCAAGGGAGACACCATGTATTGTCGCGAGATACTCTCTCTGCTCTTCGGCGGTGAATGGCTCGGGGCGCTCTGTAAAGTATTTCTGCCAATTGCCCTCGGCGGTCACATCCTCTTCGTTGTGGTTGATATATCCGTCAATGACATTGTCACGGTCGGGGCGTCCAAGGGTAGGAAGGAAGGGGAGAGAAAGCACCTTTTCGCTCTGGCGAAGGAACCAGGTATCCGCCTTCGTTCCCGCAAGTCTCGTACAATGGATACGCGATTGCTGACCTGCGCCGACACCGATTGCCTGACCGTCAACAGCATAGCAGACGGAGTTCGACTGGGTGTATTTCAGGGTGATAAGCGCAACAATCAGGTCGAGGACAGCGCTTTCGGGAAGGTTTTTGTTTTCGGTAACGATGTTCGTGAGAAGCTTGCGGTCAATCTTAAAGTTGTTTCGTCCCTGCTCGAAGGTGATGCCATAGACCTGCTTTGTCTCAACGGGCGCAGGAACATAATCGGGATCGATTTTTACGATATTGTAATTGCCTTTTCTCTTACTGCGGAGGATTTCAAGCGCCTCGGGCTCATAGCCTGGGGCGATGATGCCATCGGAAACCTCGCGCTTGATAAGAAGCGCCGTGGTGACATCGCAGACATCGGAGAGCGCTACCCAGTCACCAAAGGAACACATTCTGTCCGTTCCTCGCGCGCGCGCATAAGCGCAAGCAAGGGGGGATGCGTCAAGGTTTTCGATATCGTCAACAAAGCATGCGCGCTTCAGGGTATCCGAAAGAGGAAGTCCAACAGCGGCGGAGGTGGGGCTGACATGCTTGAAGGAGGTGACGGCAGGAAGTCCTGTCGCCTCTTTGAGTTCCTTAACCAACTGCCAGGAGTTGAAGGCATCGAGGAAATTGATATATCCAGGTCTGCCCGAAAGAATTTCGATAGGAAGGGGTGAGCCATCGCTCATATATATTTTTGCAGGCTTCTGATTGGGGTTACAACCATATTTGAGTTCAAATTCAAGCATTTTTCTGTCCTTTCAGGCGTTTTTGTTGATCAGACGGTACTCGCTTGTACCATCCTCGAGATTGGTATAAAGCACATAAAGGGAGATTTTATTGTTTTCGTTGAGGTTCGTCCAGATGGTGTTGGTAAATTCATCGATATCCGAGGGAATATATACGCGCTCAGGCTCTCCCTGGAAGGTGGGAATAGGGTTGCCATCGGTCACATAGGTATGAATGAAGTGACCAAGTCCCGCAAGGGCGGGATACTGGAAGGTAAAACGGTTACAAGCACTTC
>JAFVYW010000118.1 GCA_017508465.1 Clostridia bacterium | reverse complement strand
TATCGTTCGCAAACGAAGATTTCTGCTCTAAATTAAGCGAGCCCCAAAGGCGCTTCGCACTAAGAATTCAGCATATTTTAGTGAAAATTCTTATTCAATACCAAAGTATGCTGAATTCTTAATGACTCAGCTCCTTTTGTTATTTTTATCTGATGATTTCATGCGATTCTTCATTTTTCACCTTTTATATCAGTTTCATATTGTCCTAATTTTGTGTATTATCGTCCATTGATTTTTTTGTTTTGAGTTTGCTATAATAAAAGTAAACCTGTACCAAAAAACAGAAGAATATGGCTATATACAATTGTAATAAGAGGTGATTAACATGAAGAAAAGACTGCTTTGTATGCTTGTCATGCTCACGCTTCTGGTGACTTCGGTTTTGCTCGGTGTTGTCGCTTTTGCGACATCGGGCGACGGTTATGTCGACGCTATGGCGGCGATTGCCGGAAATGAAACCCTTGAGGCGAAAAAGATTGAGACCGTAGCATTGGCGGAGGATGGACATCTTGGCATTCCTGTCGATGCCACCGTGTATTTTGATGCGGCGAGCTTTGATGTCACCGCGGGAGAGGGCGGCACAACGCTTATTTTTTACATCATCAATACCCGCACCGAAAGAGTGGGAACACAAAGCGATGTATCCATTATCGCGTCCCTTCTTGACAAGGGCTATGTGGTAGCGGTCGTCGACTATCATAACCACGCAAAGGCGGTATCTCCTGAAATCGAGTGGTCCACACAGGCGGTGGGACAAACGCTTCTGACAGGCGCATTTTTTGAGAGCGCCGAAATCAAGGCACAATACGCGGAAACATTTATTGTCCCTGCCGGACACACGCTTGCGCGCGACCTTGTTTATTGGGAACTCGACCGCCATTCGAGATACGGCACCATGGAACAGATTGTTTCGGTCTGGAACAACGACTTCCGTGGCGTCAAAGGAAAGGCAATCATTCCTTGGCACAATGACGGCGTGAGAAAGTCGACACAGAACGGCTTTGATGGCACAGCGCCAGTATGGTACTCCGAAGGCACGGGGGATGGCGCGGTTACCTATGGGGGCGTTAGCTATGTTCCTGACGAGAACGGACTTTACATTATGGTCAAGCATACGCTCGCTACGGATGTGACCGATTGTGTCAAGCCCGACGGCTCGCCCATCGACCTGAACCTGTATATGCATATTGTATATCCTACCAACCCCAGCGATAATGTGCCTGTATTTGCCCTCGCCAGTTCCTCGCAGCATCTTGCGGGTGGTGCCATTCACGCAGGTCGTCCCCATACTTATGGTTTTGCTTTTGAGGGTTATGCTGTCGCCATGTATGATTTCGCTTATGTTCCTATGGCGCGCGATGACCACTACGGATATTTTGACGGTAGTTCTTCAGGGGCTGTCACGAAGGATTCTTACACCTACGCACTCGGCATTTATAATGAGGCATTGTTCCCGACGGCAGCATTGAGATATATCCGTATGCTTGCCCTGACGCAAGGTGAGACCTTTGCATTCAACGGTGACATCGGCGTTCTCGGCAACTCCAAGGGCTCTTATGTCACTCGTCTTGCCGATCTCGACCTGATGGAGGTCAGAGGACTTGCAGACGGCTATACCGAAGAGACGCTCCTGACTTACGCACATAACTTCATTCTCTCCTTCCCAGAGGGAAGACAGTATCACGGTCATCATGGCGAGACGCGTTATGATGAGAAAATCGAAACCTACACGAAGAACGGCACCGTCATCGACGGTGGCGAGATGCAACCATGGCTTGTTTATAACGGAGAGATGATACCCTCGGGCGCGCAATTCGTGCTATCGTCCTGCGGTTCGTGGGACAACACCATTGACGGAAACTATGCGCCTTTGATGACGACTGGTCATATCGGTATTGAAAACAATGGCTACTCCACAAACAACCAGTTGATTAACGCGGGATGCGTGTATGATATTCCGCTTGTATGGTTTGAACTTGTTCTCGGACACACCTTTTTGCAACGCGAAAATAACGATTGGGGAGCAGATCCCTATGTTGTCTTTAAAAATTATGCAAACTATGTGCTGAAGGACGGTGCGCCCTCGGTTATTTGCACCCTTCCCCTTGCTGGCGAAGAAATCAGCGTAAGCACATGCTTCGATATTAAGTTCGCTGGTATCATCAGCGAAAGCGAGATACAGAAGGTCACGCTCACCGATACAAAAGGCAACATCGTCCCAGGCACCTTTGAGAGCGCATACGGCAGAACCCAATGGACATTTATTCCCGCAAAGGCGCTGGACGGCGGTGAAAAATACACCCTTACCGTGCCCGATACGATTGTGGGCGAAAACGGAACCGCCCTCGCAAGCACTTATCGTGCGACATACTTCACAGAAGAGGGAAGCACACAGGACCTCGGTGTGACTTCGCCCGTCACCGTCACAAACGATAGCGGAATGTCCCTGACACTTACCGTTCCGAAAATCAAGGATTATGCATCCATCGGCGCGAACAGAATTGAGCTTCGCCTTCTTGTGACCGATGACGCCGCCAACACTCTTGAGGTATATCTTGACAATGCGGACGGCGCACTTCTTGGCGCAGTGCCCATTGGCGGTGCAGGATATTACAGCATCGATCCGACGGGGGCACTCGCAGACATGGGTGGCAAAACCATCACCCTTTTCGTCAGGAGTGCAAGAGCTGCGACAGATGCCACCTTCGGTGGTGATTCGCTCTGGACGGAGAATTTTGAGGACGGAAAGAACAACTTCTCCGTTCATAGCAGTTCTCCCAATTCTCTTGTAGAAATGGAGGGACACGGAAAAGTTCTCTCCCTCGCCGTCGCAGAGAGGTCGAAAAACTATTATGCCAATGTTCAGGTGCTTTCGAGAACAAAATTCGTTTTCGGCACATCAAACCCTGTTACTACGGCAGATTACGGACGCCGTTTCGTTATCCGGTTTGATGTATACGATACCGTATCGAGATATCTCAACATCAGCATGAACCATCTCTCAAATGAGAGCAGCGGTGTCGTGGATTACGACAGAGATTTCACAAACTTCCGCACGACAAAGGATGAATGGACCACCTGTACCTTTATTTTCAGCATCGAAGATCCCGCCTATGGCAAGACCGCGCTGAACACGAAAACCTTCTATTTGTTCGCAGACTCCACAGGAGATACCCTCGACCAGATGTTCATTGACAACTTCACCGTATGTGAACTTGTGAGTGATGTTACTATCGGCTCGGCCTCTCTCGTTGTCACCTCGGCAGGTGGCGATGCGTACAAGTCGGGTAACGCACAGATGCCCTTCGTTGTCAACGGCGCAAATTATAAGACGCTCAAAGAGGCGATTTCTGCCGTAGGCACGACCGAGGGAACCATTACCCTCGTCGGCAATGTCACCCTGACCGACACGGATGTCCTGAAAGACATCCTGTCTCCCCGTCTTACCCTGGATCTGAATGGCTACGCCATTCGTACCAATATTGCCTCCGCGAGCCTGATTTCTCTTGCAGGCACCGAAGGCACTATCACCATAAAGAATGGTTCACTTTATCTTTCGGGTGGCTCACTTGTTGGCTTTGAAAACGCGAGCGCCTCGCAAGGTGTGAGCGTCTCGCTCGAGGATGTCTATATCGGCACCGAACAGGGCGCAGATGTGGAAGAGCTTCTTGTCAACAGCAACGCCTCCGTCGCATCCACCCTCACCCTTTCCCTGGTGGGATGTGATGTGGATATGCGTATCGGCCGCTTCACCAAAAATCCTGTGGTGATGCTTCCTGCATCCAATGATACCCTCACCATCACCACCTCAATGACCTCGGGCAGTATCGTATTATCTCGTCTTGATAAAACCACCCTCTTTGAAAACGCTTCCGAGATTGTCTTGTGCGATAGTGAAGATGGCTTCACAAAACTCTATCTTGCAAACTCCCGCACCGTTCCCGCGACAATGAGCCTTCGCACCGATATCGGTACAATCTCTGTCAAGGAAACCGACAGCGAAACTGTCCGTCAGGGCTATCGTGAATATATGCCCACCCCCGCAGGTATCAAGACACCTTATGGTTACATTCCCGAAATTTACGAGGACAAAACACTCTATCCCTGGGTGGTCTTTCACAAAGACACCAGTGAGTTTGTGACGGCGGGTGACATCTTCTATGCCGATACCAAAGGTGCAAACGGCGTACTCGGCGCTCTGGAAGGCAAGACGGGCAATTATGTTGTATACCTTCGCGACAATTTCACCTATTCCACAGTTTCCCAGAACTGGTCGAGCCTGAACTGCAATATCCTTGTGGACCTCAATGATAAGGTCTTTACCTATACGGGCAGAATGAGACCGCAGAGCAAGGCAACAGGTGCGATGTCCATCGTGTTTATGAACGGCGAAATATGCGCGAATAGCGCCTATCCGCTTCTTGATGTGATTGTCAAGACAAAGGAAAAGAGCTTTGATTTCACCTTCCGTGATGTCACCTTCTCCGTAGCGGAAGGCTGCACGCTTCCGACTTACTGGGTATCTTCGGTCAACGCTGCGACAAATACAGGCAAATTGAATTATAGCCTTACTTTGCAGGATTGTCGCTTCCTCCTTCCTGAAAGCGGAACAAGTTATGTGTTCTCAAACAGTGCCAATGCAAATATAGAGGACCATGTTACCATCAAGGGATGTGAGTTTGTCGGCGCATTCTATAAAACCTTTTACCTTTACAGAGGGCTTGGCAAAAATGACTTGTCGAGCATCAGTATTGAAAAAGGCGCGGACGGTCGGTATATGACTAACACCCGTACAAGCGAAGGCCTGGAATATGTGCTTACGCACCTTGCCGACGGCACAAAACCCAAACTTTACTTTACAAATCCGCTGAAAATCGAAGGAGATGCTACGACATTTGAGTATTCCGAACTGACCGCATCGCCAAGCGTCTCCTTTGTGAGTGCATATCTGAACCTTGCGAGTGAAATCAATCTGATTTACAGAACCTATGTTGCACCGGGAGCAGAAAATCCCTCGGTCACCTTCCGTATCGGCGATTATGAAAAGACCGTCACCACCTATACAGTGGACGAAAACGGATTGTATCTTTTCAAGCTCACAGGTATCACGCCTGCTATGATGCATGAGGTTGTCACCGCGACACTCACTGCGAATGTGGGCGGTAAGACCGTCAGCGCGACACATGACACGCTTTCGGTAGCGGTATATCTTGCAAAGCTTCAGGAGAGCTGCGCCTCGGATAACAAGATGATGACTCTTCTGGATGCCCTTCTCGTCTATGGCGCCGCGGCACAGCAGTATGTCGATAAGAATACCAACGGTTTTACAGAGGATATCATAGCGAAGCTCGGTGCGCTTTCCGCCATTGATGAAAGTGAAGGTGTCTATACCAAGACGGGCGTCGGCTTTGAAAAATTTGCTTTGCGACTGGATGGCGCATTTGCTCTTCGCGTTGGTATTGTCCTGCCTGAGGGCGCGGAGGCTTCCCGATACACATTGGAAGCGACAAAGGATGGCGTCACAAGGACATATCGTCTTACAGATGGTGTGGTGCAGGATGGCATCATCTCCGTTGTGGTCTATGACATCTGTGCAAGCGAACTGGATACAGAAATCACCATCGAACTCAAAGAGGGCGATAGTACCGTCGGTACACTTTCTGTCAGCGCGAACGCATATCTCTTCTGCGCGAGCCAAAGCACAATAGATGGTCTTGCACCTTTAGCAAAGGCAATTTACGCTTATGGCGTAGCGGCGAGTGCTTATGCCGGCTGATGCCGATATAGGAAAAGCAATCTCAAAAAGAAAACACACCCTCGTGGTGTGTTTTCTTTATCCCTTCGCGTTGAAATCTTGAAAATGCGGAAAAAAACAGAACAATCTGACGAGTCTTACCATGCAAATCAATCGTGGGAAGGATATCATAAAAATAATCTATCTGATGGGTAACGCATCTTGACATAAAAGCAGGAATATGATATACTAATCGCGGAAAGACTATATGATAAAGCAGAAAAGGAAAATCGAATGAAAATTGCATTTTTTGACACCAAGCCATATGACAAACCGTCCTTTGATAAGTATGCCATGGCGCATGGCTTTGAGATTAAATATTTTGAAACAAAGCTCAACGAGGATACCGTAGAGCTGGCATCGGGCTACGATGCCGTCTGCGCCTTCGTAAACGATACCATCAACGCCGCGGTGATTGACCGCATGCAAGAATTCGGCATTGGGATTTTAGCCCTTCGCTGCGCAGGATTCAACAATGTCGATATGAAGCACGCCTTTGGTCGCGTGCATGTCCTCCGTGTCCCTGCCTATTCGCCATACGCCGTAGCGGAACATACGATGGCGATGCTCCTGACCTCCATCCGCCGTATTCATAAGGCGTATATCCGAACAAGAGATTTCAACTTCAGCCTCGCCGGTATGACAGGTTTCGACCTGCACGGAAAGACGGTCGGTGTCATCGGTACTGGTCGCATCGGTCGCGTCTTTATCGATATCTGCCGTGGCTTCGGCATGAAGGTACTTGCCTACGATAAGTACCAGGCGTCGGGGCTTGACAACGGCGACACCATACGATATGTCTCTCTGGACGAGCTCTTCTCGGAAAGTGACATTATCTCCCTGCATTGTTCTCTGACCGAAGAGACATATCATGTGATTGATGAAGAAGCGATTGGAAAATGTAAGCGTGGTGTCGTCATTCTGAACACCTCGCGCGGTGCGCTCGTCGATGCCGAAGCGTTGCTTGCGGGTATCAAATCGAGAAAAGTCGGCGCGGCGTGTCTGGATGTCTATGAGGAAGAAGCAGACTTCTTCTTTGAGGATTTCTCGGGACATATTCTTGAGGACGATATCCTCGCGCGGCTGATTTCCATGCCCAATGTCATCGTGACATCGCACCAGGCATTCCTGACCGAAGACGCACTCTCCAATATCGCTGAAACCACGATTGACAACATTGTCCATCTGATCGGAAGCGGTCAGTGCGAAAACGAAGTCTGTTTCCGCGGAGGCGTGGCGGAAGACTGTAAGAGTGGCAAATGTTTTTAACAAATACACAAGGGGCTGCTTCATTTAGGCATAACCGAACGAAAAACGACAGAGGTACAATCAAATTGCCTCTGTCGTTTACAGATTAAGAGGAAACTAATGTCAAAACC
>JAFVYW010000117.1 GCA_017508465.1 Clostridia bacterium | reverse complement strand
CCCGATAAAAGATTATAATTCCTGCGACATCTTCGGCTACGCCGCCTGTCGAGTCGCATAGTCGTCTCGGCATTTTCGATACACTCAAAAGCCGATACTCGTTGCTTGGTCGACTTCGCATCGCAAAAACAGTTATTAACTGTTTTTGCTTGCCACCCCTGTCGAGTCGCATAGTCGTCTCGACTTTTTCGGTACACTCAAAAGCCGATACTCGTTGCTTGGTCGACTTCGCGTCACAAAAACAGTTATTAACTGTTTTTGCTCGCTCACCCAAAGCAAGCGCGCTACCGAAAGTTGCTTGCAACTTTCCATCGCGCATATATCCCGATACATAATACATGTGCGCGCTACGGCGCATACGTCCCGAAAATGTTTTATTTTCGTCTGACCAATACATTATAACAAATAAAGAACGCTTTGTCAAGACTTTGTTTTCGAAAAAATACGAGAGTTTTCATTTCTCATTGACATTTTTCAAAAATAATGCTATACTTATGACGAAAGAAACAGTAAAGGAATGTTATATGAAAACAACAAAAATTTTTCTCGTGCTTGTCCTTTTGCTCTGCATGCTTTTGTCCTCTTGTACGATTCCGACCTACAAGCCGAATACCGACAAAAATCAGACGGGTGGAAACGGCGACGAGACCATCGACAAAACGCCTGATTGCGAAGGTCACATCGACGACGATGATGACGAGCTGTGTGACCTGTGTGGCGCATCTATCTATTTTACATTCTACCTCTATGGATTCAATGACATCCACGGTGTGTTCTCCGATACTGACGATAATATCGGCGTAGCTCGTCTGACTACATATCTTAAAAAAGCAAAAGATGAAAACACGATTTTTCTCTCCGCAGGAGACTCTTGGCAGGGAAGCTCGGAATCTAACCTTACGGGTGGAAAAATCATGACAGAATGGATGAATGACCTCGGTGTCAGTGCCATGACACTTGGCAACCATGAGTTCGACTGGGGCGAAGAGGCAATTGAAGCAAACGCTGAACTTGCCAATTTCCCCTTCCTTGCCATCAATGTTTATGACAAGGACACAAACGAGCGCGTCTCCTACGCGAAGCCTTCTGTGATGGTCGACCTTGGTGAAGTGCAGATTGGTATTATCGGCGCGATTGGTAACTGCTATTCGTCTATTTCAGGGGAAGTCAGCGGTGGCTTTTACTTCAAAACAGGAAGAGAATTAACCGCTCTCGTGAAAGCAGAGAGCGACCGCCTTCGGGCAGATGGCGCAGATTTTATCGTGTACTCTCTTCATGATGGACACGATGTCAGCGCATCCTCGGGCTATATTTCTGATAATGACCTCTCCGTCTACTACGATATCGAACTTTCCGATGGCTATGTAGACCTCGTTTTTGAAGGTCATACCCACAAAAAATATATCTATAAAGACACCGAAGGCGTCTACCATGTTCAAGGTGGCGGATACAACCAATCCATCTCAAAGGTGGAGGTCATCTGCAATAGAATTTCGGGCAGAATGAAACCCTATGTCTCTACCATCAATGCCTCCATCGCGAATGCGATGACGCCTGATCCCATCGTTGGAAATCTTCTTGACAAATATAAAAATGAAATTGCGAAAGCCGACGAGGTTCTTGGAATACTTCCCACAGGATTAAATTCAACCGTCCTTCGCAACCTCGTTGCAAGTCTTTATCTGGAGGCTGGCTTGGAACGCTGGGGGGATGACTATGATATTGTCCTTGGCGGCGGCTTCCTCTCTGTCCGCAATCCCTATGACCTGGATAGTGGCGAGGTCAAATATCGCGATCTGCAATCGATTTTTCCCTTCGACAATGAAATTGTTTTATGCTCGATATCTGGCTCAAAGCTCCTCTCGCAGTTTATCAACACCGACAACTCTAACTATTTTACCGCGATGAGTGCCTATGGTAAGAGCATCACCATTGAACCTTCCAAAACATATTACATCATTGTTGATACATACACATCGACTTATGACTATAATGGCCTGACAGAAATTGCACGATATGACAGCGGTGTTTATGCGCGTGATTTGCTTGCCGATTACATCAAAAAGAATTATAATTGAAAACAATAGTTTACATAATGATGGTTTTTTCAATAAAAAGTGAAAAAAGAAAAATCAGAAATCATTATCAGAAAAGAAGAAAAGAAAGAGAACACCCCTCAATGTCAAAATTGAGGGGTGTTTCATATAGTAAAAACGAGGGCATAGTTCTGCCCTCAAATACTGCAAAAAGGAAAAAACACCTGAATGAATGACCAGATGAATGCGCCATACTTCCCGCAGAATGGGGTACAGTTGGCGATGGTATACAGTCCCATACAAGCATTTGAAGGTATCTATACCCCAGAGGATGCCTTGATGCGTGGAACAATATTTGAAGGATTGGATAAACCCTTGAAGGAGGCAGAAAAATGAGATTTTTCGGCACATCCCAGAGCTGTGGAATGCACTATCGCGACGCCTCGCGCATACCCTCGCGTGATGCAGGTGAAGATATGTATGATCCCCGGACAACACAGACTCCTCGTGTGGGTGATTGCACCCAGATGAATGAAGATGCTCTTCTTCTGTATATTCAGCGCCTCGATTTTGTCAGAGTGGAGCTTGAACTCTATCTTGACGGTTACCCTGAATGCCAGAGCGCGCTTCGTTATTACCGCGAAATTGTAGAGAAGCTCAAGGCAGCGACAAGTGAATATGAAAACAAATACGGTCCCCTGACAGCAAGGAACACCCGCGGTGACGCGTGGCTCTGGGTGAAGGGCAAATGGCCGTGGCAGACGGAAGAGTGGAGGTAAGCATATGTGGATTTATGAGAAAAAACTGCAATATCCTGTAAAGATTAAAAACCCGAACCCTAAACTGGCAGGGGTTATTATTTCGCAGCTTGGCGGTCCTGACGGCGAGCTTGCTGCATCGACGCGTTATCTCACCCAGCGTTATACGATGCCCACCAGTGAAGCCATTGGCATGCTGACGGACATTGGAACCGAGGAACTCGCGCATGTGGAATTGGTTTCTGCTATCCTCTACCAGCTGACAAGAAATCTGACACCCGATCAGATCAAAGCGGGTGGTTTTGATAAATACTTTGTGGACCACACTCTTGGTCTTTATCCCGCATCCGCGACGGGCGAGCCGTTTACCGCGGCATATATCGCAAGCAAAGGCGATCCTATCACGGATCTTGTCGAGGACCTCGCTGCTGAGCAAAAAGCGCGCACCACCTATGATAATATTCTTCGCCTCTCCGATGATCCCGATGTCAACGATGTCATCCGTTTCCTTCGTCAGAGAGAAGTTGTACACTTCCAGCGTTTTGGTGATGTTCTTCGCAGAACAAAAGAACATCTTGATCAGAAAAACTACTACGCATTCAATCCTTCTTATCGTCCTGCTCGTCGATAAAACGGACAAAACGCAAACAAAGATTTACAAAACGCCTTAAAAAAGGACAAACGAGAAATCGTTTGTCCTTTTTGTCATTCATCCATGGAATATTGCTTTTTCAGATAAGCCATTACCTTCAGCCAATCCTCGCGACTCTGATAGTGCTTGCCGGGACGAAGGTGGTATGCCACTCTGCCATCGTGGTAGCATTTGCCGACAACAGCCTCTTCATCTGCGCCGACGAAGCCGACAAGTCCGAGACTCTCGTAATAAGCACAAGCGAGGCGCGCTGACGCATACTCATGCGGGGGACACGCCCAATCATCCTCCGTTGCGCTAGCCACATAAACGCGATGCGGTGCATTGGCGGCGAGAAGGAAATGTTGGTCGAAGGGTTGAGCATTTTCGTTATGCACATACATCTTGTAATGCTCCGAGAACCAGTATGGAAAAACCCGACAGATATCCGCTATGGTTTCGCCCGACTTCCCACGGGAAATTGCCGCACCTGAGCAACCTGAATCATTGGAAATCGCGCAGTAGAAACGACTGTCCAGAGCGCCGACGAGCAGAGCCGTCTTTCCAAGGCGAGAGTGACCGATAACGCTTATATGCTCCCTATCAACCTCACCCCGTGTCAGAATATAATCCATCACAAAGGTCGCGGTGTATGCCCAGAGTGCAATTTTTCCGGCATCTTTTTCACGCCGCTCCCCATCTTTGTAAACCACGCCGGCAAGACCATTTGTAAAGTCACCATCGTCACTTGTAACATCCTTGTAGCAGAAGGTGAACACCGCATAGCCGTTGTCAATCAACTCCTCCGTAGGTTGATACTTGTCAGGAACAAGATCACGGAAGTTAATATGTAAAAAGGCAGGGTGCTTCTTGCCATCGTTTGGTACGACCTCATAAAGAGGAAAGGTATATTCACCGAACGCTCCCCTCATGGTAAAGGCAAGCTTGACAAGATTCGCTTTTCCCGCAAGAAAGCTTTTATCGCGGGATATCTCTTCCACAGAGAACGCGCGCTCGCCTTCCGGCAGTATTCCATATTCTTCTCCGAGAAGAATATGCATTATTTCATCATGGGAAAGACCAACAGGACTTGGCAGAGAGGAAAAATTGGAAAGCATAATGGATTACCTCGTGTTTTGTGATAACTTGATTATATCATACCATAAAGAAAAAATCAATACCGAAAACAAACTTTCCGTCCTTGACAAACGCGCTGATATCCTTTATAATAGTATTGAGATTATCCCACGCATAAAAGAAAAAACAGAAAGGCAGCAGAGAAGATGAAGGTTATCATTTGTGTCGACAACGAGATGGGAATCGCGTTCAACCACAGACGCCAGAGCCGCGATCGCATTCTTATCGAGGATGTTATAAAAATGACAGAAAAGGCTCTGTTCTGCGCCCCCTATTCCAAAACGCTTCTGGAGGAACACCCTCACCTTATCGTCAGCGAAACACCACTCGACGATGCTATGGAAGAGAACTATGTATTCGCAGAAATGCTCTCTCTTTCTGCTTACGCAGAAAAAATTGACACCCTCGTTCTTTATCGTTGGAATCGCACCTATCCGTCCGATAAAACTTTCGACCTTGATCTCTCGCATTTTACCCTCATATCAAGCGAGAACTTCGTCGGCTACTCTCATGAAAAAATCACGAAAGAGGTATATGTAAAATGAAAACCAAAACGAAGCTTCTTGCCCTGCTTCTCGTCCTTGTCCTCACCCTCTGCGCCTGTGCGCCACAGCCGACGACACCCATAACGCTTGATAATATCCCTGAATATGATAAATCTCCCTATGTCATCATCAATGACAATGTCCCCTTCTTTGAAGAGAGTGACTATACCACAACCTCTTATGAAAAGTATAGTCCCCTCGATTCCCGAGGCAGATGCGGTGTTGCCATAGCGTGCATCGGCAAGGATATCATGCCGACAGAGGAGCGTGAAGAGAGTCTTTCTTCCGTTACGCCTTCGGGTTGGAAACAGGAAAACTACGATGGTACATACCTTTATCACCGTTGCCACTTAATCGGCTTTCAGCTGACGGGCGAGAACGCCAACAAGCATAATCTGATTACAGGTACTGGCTACTTCAATATCAAAGGCATGCTTCCTTTTGAAAACCAGGTAGCTGACTACATCAAAGATACGGGAAATCATGTCCTCTATCGTGTTACCCCCATCTTTGAAGGGAATAATCTTGTGGCGAGTGGCGTCCTGATGGAAGCGTATTCCGTCGAAGATGCAGGTGCAGGTATCACCTTCTGCGTTTATGTTTATAATGTTCAACCAGGCATCTTTATCCACTATCTGACAGGCGACAGCTCGAACATTTCCGCCACCTTCCCCGACGAGGACAAGGATACGACCGACGGCGATAAGGACAGCACCGACACCGACAAGAACGACGCCCTCTTAAACGAAGAAAAGCTCTATGTTATCAATGATCCACGAAAAAATTCCATCTTCCCACCTGCACCCATGCGCAGAACCTGACCGAAGCCAAGCGCGAAGAGCGTACCACCACTGCGAAAGCCCTTCTGGATGAGGACCATTCCGCTTGTGGCACTTGCCTCAAAGGTCTTGAACTTGCTTATATCGAAAGCAAATAATCGCGTCTGATAAATACTGATAAAAAAGAGAACCCATCGGTTGTACCGCGAGGTTCTCTTTTTCATTTTGCCTGCGAAGTCGCGCGTTATGGTGTTACGGCAAGGCGTTTACGGTATTGCGAAGGGGATTCCCCGACACTCTTGTGAAAATCCTGAATGAAATAACTTGTGCTTGTGTATCCGCATCTCTGTGCGATGTTTGCTATCGGCTCGTTTTCTGTCAGAAGCAGTTGCTTCGCGTGCGAAAGACGCAATTCCTTTAAAAAGGTGAGAGGAGACACCCCATATATTTCCTTGAAGGTGCGCCTTAAATATGCTGTGCTGATGTTCAGTTCATCGGCAATTCCTTCAATGGAAAGCAGAGGAGAGGAGAACGAAGATACCATTTTTTCTTGTGCCATTCGGATTTTTTTCGGCACCATCCGTTCGGCGCTTTTTTCACTTATCCCCTGTAAGACAGAAAGAATTTCATAAAAAATCGACATTTGTAACAGGAAGGATGACGTCTCACTGTTTTTGGTCAAGGAGAGGAAAAGCGCACGAAGAGTTGCGCTGACATCAGGAAAAACCATAGGTATCTCGGGCAAGCCGTTACCAAGAATATCAAAATGGATGGCGCTGATTTCTACATCTTCCAGTGTTTCCGAAACATATCCAAGATGCTTCGGCATATAAGTGACACTATCCGCCTCGCTGATAAGTGTTTGTCCCTGACATTCAATCATAACTTTGCCACGGTGTCGATAAGTTAAACTGTAATAATCACGGTCCTTTACAAAAACAGGTTTTTGTTTGCTTGTGTTGGAAACAAAAAAGATAGAATTTGTTACAAAAATGGGTTCTTTATAAAGCATTTTATCATCACCTCGAAATTCATTATAATACAAAAGGAATGAAAAGTCAAGTTTCGTTTTTCTTAACTGATATCGT
>JAFVYW010000116.1 GCA_017508465.1 Clostridia bacterium | reverse complement strand
TGAGGTCATAGGGGGAGTCGCCATGAAAATAGGTAGTTCCACCAATGCCGAAAAAGTAACTGTCTGTGCTCGCGCCATTTGCGATAATTGTACCGCCACTGATAGTGATGGGGGCTGCAGGGCTATAAGAACCTGACGCGCCGATAACAGTAGCCTTATTGGTGGATGCGTCGATGAAACCACCGGTAATTGTGATGGCGCCGCTGTCCTCTGAGTTACCACCGATAGCAGGACCTAAATTGCCCTTGACCTTAATGTTGCCACCATTGATGGTGATGGGGGTGAGTTCTGCACCGATGCCTACGGAATCACCGTAAAGATCGAAAGTGCCACCATTGATAATGATACCTTTCAGTTGACCGTATTGGCTACCGATAGCGGCGGAATACGAACGATTGCCACCATAAGTGCCACCTTTTGCTACAATGTTGCCGCCATTGATAATGATGGATACCGTATTGTTCGCTTCATCATAACCGATGCCACAGGCGTGATTGCTTTCCGTGGTAGCGGTGATATTGCCGCCATTGATGATAATGTCGCCTGCCTTATCTATGGGAGCATCATCCGCGCCACCAATACCAGGCGTATCAGAGAGTCCGGTTGCCACAATGGTGCCACCATTGATGGTGATGTTGCCGTTACCACCAGCCTCTGTACCAACAATACGACCTGTCAGCTTGCCGCTTCCTTGCGTTTGCGCATAAATGGTGACGCTGTTTCCGTAAGTAACGATAATGGCAGAGGTAGCATCAGCGCCATCTGCAAGGATGATGTGTACATCACCATCTATGGTAAGGACGCCGCGTGATGTGCCGCTGATAATATACCAGCCGCTGCTTAAGGTCTGCGCCGTGGTGTAATTTGCAAGTTCTGTTACATTGGATTGGAGTTTGGATTCACCGTTCGCATCCGTATAATGCACGGTGCTTGCAGCGCTTGATGAGATAGCGAATATGCACGCCAGCATCATTGCTACCGCGAGGGCGATTCCTAAAACTTTGAGTGACTTTTTCATATATTTCTCCTTTTTGCCGTTTGGCACTTGAATTATATTGGTGAGTGATTTCTTTCCTTTATCATTATAATATGTTACTATTCTCGTTTTCGGTTGTATTTGCATCGACAGACACCGAGACAGGCATCGTATAGCTCGAGATAGACACAATCGTTGCACCACCCCTCGTCCGATTCATACGCAGATGGATTCAGGAAGAAGTGAGGACAGATGGGTTGGTCGGCATTCACGAGAGGGTAGCCCTCCCTTGTATACATGGGCGCTTCTGTAAAGTCAGGATAGATGGGCATCGGGTCGATGACACCGCGCTCGCTCTCGGGGTGATAGTAACCATAGAAGATGTGGAGCTGAACGCCTTCGACATCCATAATCCGATACAGCTCTCCTTCTTTTGGAGGATCGGGGTTTGAATGGAACCTCCTGATATTATCATCCATTATTCTTCCACCGTCCTTTCTTTCGTTGGAATTGAAATGAAAAAACCTGCATAACGGCTTTGCTGATGCCATTATACAGGTTTTGGAAGGGATTTGGGGTATCTTTTTTTCAAAAAAATGGATAATCTTTCTTTCGCCCTGCCCGAGGAAAAGGGGGCGTTTTTTTACCCGAAAATGAGTATATCAGACAAAAGCGCCAAGCTCGCGACGCTTGTCTGTTCCCGTCTTGTTCATCGCGACGAGAATGATTTTTCTCACCGTGGATACGGCGATGTTCAGTCTCTTTGCTATCTCGGCATTCGACAGACCAAAGGCGGCGAGACGGGAAATCTCGCGCTCGCGTACAGTGAGGGCGAGCGAAATGTTCTTCGAGTGCAGGGAATTGTGCAGGCGCGTCCACGAGGCGAGCATCTCTTTGTGGAGTTCTTTTGTGCGCAGAAAGGCTTCTTTGTCTCTTTCCATCAGGCGGTCATCGAGAATGGTATCAAGGTTTCGTCTGTATTCCGCGAGAATGCCATACAGACGGTCGGGAAGCGCAAGCGCAATCGCCTTATCAATATGCATCACGGCGCTTTCGTCATCACCGATCTGGTGGTACGCCGCCGCGACAATCAGTCGCAGGTGTATTTCAGGAATAATCACGCGTTCGGCTACCACGCGCGAGATCAAAGGCTCGGCAATATAGGGGAGCATGCGCATCATGCCCATGCCTGTAATGTCGGGAATACTGTGTGCGCCCTTGGCAACCTCCTGCGCGCTGATAAACAAGTATTTAATATAAAATACCTTGGCGGCAGGGTGAGAATCGGGATGTAAATGTTCGAATTGACCGCGCCTGAACCATTCCGGATAATTCGAGATATCACGCACCGCGCTGTCAATGCAGGCAAGCGAGAGGGACATAATCTGCTTTTCTTCGACACTTTTCCAGGGCGCTTCGCAAATGTGGATTTTCGCTTGTCGGTAGAGGTTGATATCGCCCTTCCACATCGCTGCAAGTGCGAGCAACATGCCGCCCGCATTGACCGCATAAAATCCCGAGTGGGAAGAGAGAAACTCACTCGCGTGCTTGATAACATCATCAATCTCACCGCGGCTGTATGCAATCTCTGCAGCAAAAAGCGCCTGCGCTTCCTTATGGGAAGCGAGAGCTTCAATGCATTCCTCGGCAGAGCCGGGGGAGGTATACAGGTCGGTCATATTGAGAAACGGCGATTTGCGGGGAAGAGGGAGCGCGTTTTTCTTTTTATCAATGGTAGGCAGGGGCGCATCGGCAGGAATCATCCAGGATTTTCCAAAGCGGTAGACACCACGAATCCGCCCCTGGCTACATAAAATCTGCACCCTTCGCGTGCTGATATTCCACTTTTGCGCGATTTCCTTTACGGTAATGTATTCCATTCTTATCAACTGTTCGCCATCGCGAACACCTTTTTAATGAATTTGCTATTCGCTATCGCGAACACCTGTGCATATTATACACCCAATTTTTCCCTTTGTCAACTCTTTTTTTGATACAAATCGACTTTTCAAACAAAAGCGGAAGGTCAAACACGACCTTCCGCTATGATTCCGGTATTATATTCAGGAAAAAATCAAATTCTCTATCTCTTTTGCAAGCTTGTCGGTCAGTGCCGCCGCACCCGCTTCGTCGCGGGCGGCAATTGAGAAGTACACCTTCAGCTTCGGCTCTGTTCCGGAGGGACGAACAACAAGGGTGGAGTTTCCTTCCAGAAGGAATTTCAGCACATCAGATTTGGGAAGTCCCATGATGCCTTCTTTGAAATCAAGCACTTTTTCAACCTTCAACCCACCAATCGTGTCCATGCCACAGCGCAGCTTGTGCATAATTGCCTGCATGTTGGCAAAACCCGTCGGGCCTTCAAAGGTGTAGGAGTTCAGTGAATTTTTCGCATAACCGTATTTTTCGTAAATATCTGCGAGCGCTTCGCAGAGATTTTTTCCGCGCGAGGCATAATATGCTGTTGCCTCCGCGACGAGCATCGCCGCGAGAACGCCATCCTTGTCCCTGACATAGCCGGAGGTCAGGTAGCCGCAGCTCTCTTCAAAACCGAAGATAAAGTCACCTTCGTGTCCTTCCTCCTCCAGTCTGCCAATCTGCTCGCCAATATACTTGAAGCCCGTCAGGACATCAATGGTCCTTGCCTGATAGGCCTCGGCAATCCTCGGCGCAATATCCGTCGTGACAACGGTTTTTACTACCACAGCCGACGAGGGCAGAGTACCCGACGCGGTTCTTCTTTCCAGAATGTATTGGAGAAGGAGCAGACCGATTTCGTTGCCTGTGAGCAGGGTATATGTGCCTTCGGGCGTGCGAGCGCCTACGCCAACTCTGTCGCAGTCGGGATCGGTTGCAAGGAGAATATCCGCCCCCAGCTTTTCCGCATAGGAAAGACCGAGTGCCATCGCCGTCGGAATTTCAGGGTTCGGGTAGGGACATGTCGGGAAATTGCCGTCGGGTAAGAGCTGTTCTTTGACCGTTTCCACCTTCTGAAAGCCTCTGCGCGCGAGAACATCAAGCACAGGGCGTCTGCCCGTACCATTGAGAGGGGTATAGACAATCGAGGGTTGTACGGCATCGGCATTCATATCCCACAGGGAGTTTTTCATCACCTCGGACATGAAGTCCTCATATACTTCTTCCTTGATGTACTCAATCCTGCCAGAGTTAAGCAGAGCATCAAAATCAGGCGAGATGGTTTCGGGGAAGGTGTTTTCCTTTGCGATATACGCGGAGATTTCCTCTGCCATAGCTTCGGTGATCTGACAACCATCCTCGCGGTATACCTTGTAGCCGTTGTATTCTGCGGGATTGTGGGATGCGGTGAGCATAATACCGATGGAACAAGCATGTGCCCTTACCGCAAAGGAGAGCATCGGTGTGGGCAGAAGTTCGCTCCATATGTAAACTTTTATTCCCATATCCGCAAGAATTGCCGCCGCAAGTTTAGCAAAGCGCTCGGAATTATTGCGCGAATCGTAGCCGATAGCAACCTTCTTCTCTTCGGGGTAGGTTGAGAGAATATACTTTGCGAGACCGCGCGTTGCCTTGGCAACGGTGTAGATATTCATCCTGTTTGTGCCCGCCGACATAACGCCACGCAGACCACCTGTACCAAAAGAGAGGTCGGAGAAAAACGCAGCGTCTATTGCCGCATCATCCATCGCGAGGAGTTGAGCCTTCAGCTCTTCATCGGTCACGGATGTCAGCCATTCATTGTAGAGTGCTCTGTTGTCTCTTGGCATTATCTCGCCTCCGTGCAAAGGGCGATAAGGTCATCCAGCTTTGCGGTAGCGAGGCATTCGACGGTATCGGATGCACCATAGTAAATCTTGACTTCGCCATCGTCCTCAAGAATCATACCGCCGGGGAAGATGACCTGCTGACGGAAGCCGACCTCGGTCTCATAGTAATTCTCGGGCGCAATCAGAGGAAGCTTGCTCATGCCGACCACCTTGGTAGGATCTTCAAGGTCGAGAAGCATGATACCTGCGCAGTATCTCTTTTTCCATGCTTTTTCCCAACCATTCTTTCCGCGCGTCTCATCTCTGTCGACTGCATGGAATGTGGTGAGCCATCCTTTTTCGGTCTTGACGGGAGGTGCCGCAGGACCAATCTTGTCATTCGCAAAAGGGACATCCTCGACTGCGAGGACGAGTTCGGTTTCTCCCCAGTATACAAGGTCGGGCGAGGTGGAGAGCCAGAGGTCGAATCTGTCCTTTCCGCCTCTCGAATATACAGGGAAAGGTCTTTCCAGACGCACATATTTTCCACCGATTTTCTCGGGGAAAAGAACCATATTTCTGTTATCGGGCGCAGACGCACTGATAATTCTGATATTTTCGAAGTTGTCATCTACCTCGGCGATACAACCACGCACACCATGTTTGGTATCCATCGCCATGCAAAGATAAGGTTTTCCCTCGATAATGGTAATTCTCGGGTCATACAGACGTACAAGCTCATCGGTCGGCAGAAGATCTGCGCTATCGCAAATGGTACTCTCACGCACCTTCCAGTGTATACCATCCTCGCTCGTTGCAAAGCCGATGGATGTCTTGAATCTGACACTGGGGTAGTTTTCTTCACTCGGACCATAATCGTTGCGGAACACCATTACATACTGTCCGTTGAATTTTGCAACACCGGCATTGAAAATCAAGGAAGCATCATAGGGGATATCATCCTTGGTAAGAACAGGTTTTTCCAACTTCTTGATACAGGGCGCGCTGTAAAGTTCAGGGGTTAAAATTTTCATGGGTAAAACTCCTTTGG
>JAFVYW010000115.1 GCA_017508465.1 Clostridia bacterium | reverse complement strand
GGCTACCTTCTCGACCAGTTCGCTATCGAATTCTTCAATAAGCGTACCGACGAATACGGTGGTTCCTTTGAAAACCGTTATCGTTTTGCCGTTGAGGTCGTTCAGGCAATCAAGGAAGCGTGCGGAGAGGATTTCCCTGTCTCTCTTCGCTACTCGGTAGAGTCCAAGATGAAGGGCTTCTGCGAGGGCGCGATGCCTGGCGAAGATTATGTCGAGGTCGGACGCGCGATGGAAGAATCCGAGAAGGCGGCGAAGTATCTCGAAGATGCCGGATATGATATGCTCAATGCCGACAACGGTACATATGACTCCTGGTACTGGGCGCATCCGCCGATGTATATGCCCGAGAACTGCAACCTCGAAGATGTTGCACATATCAAGGAATTTGTTACGATCCCTGTGGTTTGCGCAGGTAGAATGGACCCCGAAGTCGGTGCGAAAGCGGTTGAAGAGGGAAGAATTGACGCGGTCGGTGTGGCTCGTCAGTTCCTTGCGGACGGCGAATGGGTGACCAAGATGATCGAGGACAGAATGGAAGACATCCGTCCTTGTATCTGCTGTCATGCAGGATGCTTCAACTTCTCGTCCTCGAAGGGACACGCAAACACCCAGGACCTTACCGACACGATGGGACTTGCGCGTTGCGCGCTCAACCCCGAAACGATGCAGTCGAAGAAATATTATATCGCACCCGCGAAGAAGGCAAAGAAGATTGCCGTCATCGGTGGTGGTATCGGCGGTATGGAATCGGCTCTCGTCTGCGCAAAGCGTGGTCATACCGTTACCCTTTATGAAAAGAGCGGAGAACTCGGCGGCGTATTTATCGCGGCAAGCCGTCCTTCCTTCAAGGAAAAGGATCGCGCCCTGATCGCGTGGTATATCCGTGAGCTCTCGAAATATCCGATTGAAATCAAGATGAATACCGAGGTTACCGACCTGAAGGCTCTTGATGCTGACGAAGTCATCGTGGCAACGGGTGCTGTGGCAAAACGCCTGCCCCTGCCTGGTGCTGACCGTGCAGTGGAAGCAGTCGACTTCCTTCTTGGAAATAAGCCTGTCGGTGAGCGCGTTGTTGTTATTGGTGGTGGTCTCACGGGATGCGAAATCGCATACGAACTCTACCTCCAGGGCAAGAAGCCCGAAATCGTCGAGATGCAGGATGACCTCATTGTCACCAAAGGTATCTGCCTTGCGAATACCTCCTACCTCCGTGATTTCTTCAAGACAAACGAAGTGCCTGTACATCTCGAGACAGGTCTTGTCTCCATTGAAGAGGACGGCGTAACCCTGAAAAACAAGGAGGGCGAGACCTTCCGCCTTGCATGCGACAGTGTCGTGCTTTCCATTGGTTATAACCCTGCTCCCCTCGCAAAGAAGAGCGGACATGTGCATATTGTTGGCGATGCCAAGAGCGTTGGCAACCTGCGTACTGTTATCTGGGGCGCATGGGATGTAGCGATGAAATTGTAATTTCATAACAAAAAAAGCGCAAAAATGTAAAGAAAGGTTAGAATAATGATACTTACACAAGAGCAACAAGCCATTCTGAATGGCGAAAAGGGCGAAACCCTTGCAAAAGTTATGAAGACACTTGTGATGTATGGCGATGCGTTCGGTGCAGAAAAGCTTGTGCCGATTACCTCGAAGTACAATCACCTTGTTACCTCGTTTGGTCTGAAGGTTATGTCTCCCGTCTATGACCTGATGCAGCAACTTCTTGACGCCGGCGTATTCTCCGGACAGAAGTTCTCTGTGGACCCTCGTCCCCTCGACAAAAATGTCCCTGCGAACTTCCTGCAGAACTTCGTATTCAAAAACTTTATGTATACAAAGCAGGAGTTTTATGAAGGACAGCTTCAGAAGCTCGGCCTGCTCGATGACGATGCCTTTACCTGCACCTGTTATATGGACGAGGTCGGCAACAAACCCGAAGAGGGCGAGGTGCTTTCCTGGGCAGAGTCGAGCGCCGTTGTCTATGCGAACTCCGTACTCGGTGCGCGTTGCAACCGTAATTCCGGTATCATCGATATTATGGGCTCTATCGTCGGCTATGTTCCTTACTTCGGTCTTTTGACGGACGAGGGAAGAAAAGCCACCTGGGTTGTCCGTGTGGAAACAAGCAAGATGCCCGAAGCACAGCTTCTCGGCAGTGCGATTGGCATGAAGGTGATGGAGGATGTCCCCTACATCATCGGTCTTGACCGCTTTATCGGTACCGAACTCGATGGCAAAACCACGGCATATCTGAAGGACTTTGGTGCCGCTACGGCATCCAACGGCGCGGTCGGTCTTTACCATATTGCAAATCTTACGCCCGAGGCGAAGCGCCTTGGCGAGAGCCTGATTGTCGAGGGTGCGAAAGAGTATGTCATTGACGATGCAGAGCTCGCGCGCGTACAGGCAGAATATCCTGTGATGTGGAAGAAGGAGGATGCGACACCGAATCTTTGCTTTGTCGGTTGTCCTCACCTCTCCTACGAACAGCTTGTCGAATGGACAGTAAATATCGAAAAGGGACTCCAGGAAAGTGGCAAGAAGAAGGTGCAGATTCCCACCGTTCTTACCGCCGCACCCAAGGTTCTTGAGGCATTCAATGCGAGCGAATACGCACCTCGCCTGAAGGCGACAGGTGTGATTACCTCTTACATCTGCCCCCTGATGTATATGAACAATCCTCTTTGCAAGAAAATGCCCGTCATCACCTCGTCGAATAAACTCCGTACCTATACCACGGCTCGCTATTATAGAAGCGAAGAGATTTTAGAGATTATCACGAAAGGAGCAAAATAAGATGAAACAATTTCAGGGAAGAGTCATTACCCCCGGTCAGGTCAGCGCACCTGCCGTTGTTACCACAGAAGGTTTCAACACACTTGCGTCCTTTCAGATGGCGCTCCAGTTCGGCGATAAAGAGGTCAAGTGCGGTGACCAGAACAACCGCGACCTGTTCGGAAAACCGATGATTGGCAAGGCACTCTGCCTCCCCCAGACCATCGGCTCGACCACAGGTGGTCTTGTCCTCTATTGCGCTTGTGCGATGCACAAAAACCCTGCTTGTATGTTGTTCTCCGGTCCTATTGACTCGCTCGCTGCGGCTGGCGCAGTCCTTGCGGATGTCTGGGTAGATGGCGTTACTATGCCCGTTGTCGACTCCCTCGGCGACGAGTTCCTTGCTTATGTCAAGGACGGCATGCAAATCACCGTCAAAGAAGGTGGCATCGTCGAAGTCGAATAATTTCTCCACAATCTAAAAGGGCGAGGTCGCGCGACCTCGCCTTTTCTCTTGACGATTCTCTCTTGACAGCCCTTTTTTTATTTGTTATAATGAAATAAAAATCTTTGTTTTTAGGAACACGATCGAGATTGCTTTTTTTGGCAGTGAGGTTTCTGACTGCACAACCACGGGGGTAACCATGCGTAACTTTATTTTAAAACATTTTATCTTAAGCATCGGAATGCCTGTTGATCAAAAGGATGCATATGTTGAAGTTATAGTGGATGCTCCCGAAAAACTTATTTCGATGGCAGAACAGAGCGAGTATTATATTTCTGAAATAAGATTTTATCATCGTGTAAGAATTACAGATGGTTCTCCGATTGGTTATGGGGGACCAATGGATCCAAGAAATAGTAATTTCTATTTTGCCGAAACGTATTATGACTGTACCTTCTCAATGGATGCTACAACAAATGATTATCTGAAATATGTGTCTGAAGTACAGAATTTATATCCTGAATATCAAATGGTTCCATCATTTACACTTTCGTATCGCAATCAAAAATAGTGTTATTTGAGAGGGAGTACACGCTATACTTATGATCAGGTAGGCAACCCGTTAAGTTATGTTCTTATTTAAAAACTCCTATCCTTATGCTAATAGAGAAAGTAAAGAAAGACCTTTTTGAGGAATGGTAATGAAGAAAAGAAAACAAAAAACAATTAAGCCTTTAGATAATTTTCATCTTCATTTTCTGTTTTCTGGGTTTCTCGTTGTCTTGCCCTTAAATCTTCTTTTATTGACAGGTGTTGAAGATTATCTGGCTCTTTTCGTCACCATCATGATAATAGACGTAGTTATCCTTCTTGTGTATATCATTACAAGAATTATATACCCTGCAAAATATGAAATCAAAGACGGTTATCTCACAAAATATCGTTCAAAAAAGAAAATTTTTCAAATTAAGGTGCAAGATATTGAAGCTATTTATATTAAGCGTGGAAAATGGTATTCGCTCCTTGTGTTTTTCATACAAACCATCTTTGCTACTCTTGCAGAGGAAGATACTATGTCAAGTTTTTCCATCGTCTTCAAGAGATGTGAAATCATAAAAACGGAAAAACGAGATACCGTTTCTCCTTCTCTCAAAGGGAATTCTTGTCCTGATATGTTTGAGCATTGCGACATTATGTCCGTCGGAAAATGCAAAAAACTATGTAAAATGATTGGTGTAATACCGAGATTTGTAGACAGATAATGCTTTGGTATAGCTCTGTTTCGCAGGAGTGATACATTCGTGCGTGGTACGGCGTTATATTTTGAGTCTTTTGGTCGGGAGCTAATTGGAAGAACCATAATTAAAATGTTATATACTAAACCATGGTCCGAATTAAGAGAGAGGTATTAATATGATAGCGTCTTATAAAATGTTTCTAAAAGATATTGTTGCTATGCGATTGTTAATCCTTCTCAGCGCTATTGTATTGGTGTTCGGCATTGTAGGGTGTGTTTTAGTTGATTCGTTTACAATCATCGGGCTTGGGTGTGGAATCCTGTTGATTGTCCTTGGTACTTTCTATTCACTGCTTTGCATCTTCCCTGTTGCTACAATCGCTTTTGATGAAAGAGGAATTCGAATTATAACAAAAAAAGATACACTCGAGGTTTTGTGGGAAAATGTGAAAAAGGTTCAATACTGTTCTTTTAATTCGTTCCTATTATTAAAGCATTTCACGATGGATCTGATTATTTTGCAAGGTGGAAAATTGAAAAACATTAGTAACGAATTTGGTTCTTTGAAGTTAAGTGTAAAAGAGTATCAGGCAATCATATCCCTCATTCCAATAGAATTATTGAACAAAGATCCATGGATGGTTTATAATAATATTCTTGAAGTAGAAGAAGACAGGTATAATGTATTACGGTCCTATAATCCGTTTTAAAAGTGGTATTCAGGAGGCATATTCATATGATATATCTCGATTCGAACATATTCAGGTCTGGCTTGTTACTCGCCAG
>JAFVYW010000114.1 GCA_017508465.1 Clostridia bacterium | reverse complement strand
CTCCACCGTCTTAGGCGCTTTTTCGGGGAACAGACGGATGGAAATATCCCCCATCGAAGTGTGCATAACGGCTACCGTATCGCCCGCTGCGGGCAAACTCAACTGACTCATAGCAGATATCCTCCCCGATCAATACGCTTTGCCCCACAGGACGAGTTTCTTTGCTTCGCGTCCGCAGCATACACATGTCGTGCCGACGGGCTGTCCTCCAAAGGGGATACAACGGGAAGAAACATCCGCCTCTTCCTTAAGCTTAAGCTCACAGGCGAGATCGCCACACCACATCGCGCGGATATAGCCGCTCTTTGTCGATGCGATTTCGACGAGCTCTTCCATCGTGGTGGCGGTAAAGGTGCGTTCCTCGCGGTTTTTGAGAGCCTTTTCATAAATCGCCTGACGGAGTGCTTCCAGTCCGCCCTGGACGCTCTCGACGAGAGTATCGAGGGAGATAAAGGATTTTTCACGGTTGTCGCGGCGAACGATGACGCACTTATTCTCCTGGAGGTCACGAGGACCAATCTCGACACGAAGCGGAACGCCCTTCATCTCA
This sequence comes from Clostridia bacterium, assembly GCA_017508465.1. GTDB lineage: Bacteria > Bacillota > Clostridia > Oscillospirales > CAG-272 > UBA1740. Next base: position 5,203 of record JAFVYW010000114.1, on the reverse strand, counting down.
TATTCAGAGAATTTCCATCCGGGCAATTGGTCGGAGTCATCGAGCTTGACACGGATGCCTGCCTCTTTGAGCGTATCGGCGATCTTCTGCGCCGCCTCCAATACGCCTGCCTTGTGCATCTGTACGGGAATAACAACGACCTGGATGGGCGCAACGGCGGGAGGAAGAACAAGACCGGAATCATCGCCGTGTGTCATAATGATACCGCCGATGATGCGCGTGGAAACGACCCAGGATGTCTCATGAGGATATTTCAGTGTGTTGTCGCTATCCAGGAACTGAATACCGAACGCCTCGGAGAAGCCTGTACCGAAGTTGTGCGATGTGCCACCCTGAAGTGCTTTACCATCGTGCATCAATGCCTCGACGGTATAGGTAGCCTTCGCGCCAGCGAACTTTTCTTTTTCGGTCTTCTGACCGCGAACGACAGGCATACCGAGATCCTGCTCGAAGAAGTCGGCGTAGAGGTTCAGCATTTGTACGGTGCGCGCCTCGGCTTCCTTGGCGGTGCGGTGCATGGTGTGACCTTCCTGCCAGAGAAATTCACGGGAGCGAAGGAAGGGACGCGTTGTCTTTTCCCAGCGCACAACGGAGCACCACTGGTTATATACCATAGGAAGATCACGATAAGACTTGATGATATTCGCAAAATGCTCGCAGAAGAGGGTTTCCGAGGTAGGACGAACGCAAAGACGCTCGGTCAGACGCTCGGAGCCGCCATGTGTTACCCAGGCAACCTCGGGTGCAAAGCCTTCGACATGCTCCTTTTCCTTTGTCAGAAGAGACTCGGGAATGAACATGGGCATATATACATTTTCAACACCGCTTTCCTTGAAGCGCGCGTCGAGAATTTTCTGGATGTTTTCCCAGATGGCGTAACCATAAGGACGGATAATCATACAACCCTTTACGCTGGAATAGTCAATCAGGTCAGCCTTTTTGACAATGTCTGTGTACCATTTTGCAAAATCCTCTTCCATAGAGGTGATTTGCTCTACAAATTTTTTGTCGTTTGCCATTTTTGCAAAGTCCTTTCATTATGACAATAAATATTTTGACATCATAAATTATACTCTTTTTATTACCTTTTGTCAAGGCGCATGCAAAAAAATAATTCAAAACCTCAAAAATTGCAGATTGTCAAATAAAAACGCAATTTTTGAAAATAAAAATTGCAAAAGTACTTGATTTTTTGCGAAGAATATGGTAGAATAAGGAATATTACAAAAACGAAATTGCATTTATATGGGAAACATAAGGATTCCCAATCCGCAGAATAAGGATTTTTGACACAATGAACATTTTAAAAGCCAACAGAGAAGCTCTGACGGAGCTTTATCAATCTTTGCGTAAAGAATACGAAGAGTATAAAGCGCAGAACCTCTCCCTTGACCTGTCGCGAGGAAAGCCGGATTCTCTCCAGCTTGACCTGACACAACCTATGCTTGATACACCACTCACGCGTGACGATGTAGTAAACGGCGGAATTGACTATCGTAACTATGGCGTTTTCGAGGGTGTTCCTGCGATGAAAAAATTATTCAGCGAGCTTTTTTCGATTGATGAAAATAATATTTTCATTGGGGGCAACTCCTCCCTGCAGCTCATGTATGACACCATGATGCGTTGCATGATGTTTGGTACTGCCGATTCACCACGCCCCTGGGTGCAGGTGGATAAGCGCAAGTGGCTTTGCGTCGCACCAGGATATGACCGTCACTTCTTAATCACCGAAAAACTCGGGTTTGAGTTGATTACGATTCCCATGCGCGCTGACGGACCGGATATGGATCTTGTCGAGGAATATGTAAAAGATCCGAGCGTCCTCGGTATCTGGTGTGTTCCGAAATATTCAAATCCGACAGGAAACACCTATTCGGATACGGTTGTCCGCCGCCTTGCATCTATGAAATGCGCCGCCCCGGATTTCCGTATTTTCTGGGACAACGCCTACGGCATTCACGATATTGCCGAGGAAGGCGATCATCTGATGAATATTTTTGATGCCTGTAAGGAATATGGCACGGAGAATCGCGTTTTTTTCTATACCTCGACCTCGAAAATCACCTTTCCGGGTGCGGGTGTCGCCATGATGGCGATGAGTGACGATAACCTCAACCACGCGCGCTCCTACCTTTCGGCAAGCACCATCGGCTATGATAAGCTGAACCAGCTGCGCCATATCCGTTTTCTGAAAAATCCCGAGCATGTCAGGGCACATATGCGGCGCCTCGGTGACATGATTAAGGAGAAGTTTGACCTCACGCTTTCCATTCTCGACCAGACGCTTCTTGATAGCGGAGTCGCTACCTATACGCGCCCCAACGGTGGCTATTTTATCTCCCTGGATGTCATGCCGGGAACGGCAAAGCGCGTCTATGACCTGATGAAGGAAGCAGGCGTCACCCTGACGAAGGTCGGCGCGACCTACCCCTATGGCATCGATCCCGAGGATAAGAATCTTCGCCTTGCACCTACCTATTGTACCCTGGCAGACCTTTCTCTCTCCTGTAAGATTCTTACGGTCGCTGTACGCATGAGCGCTATTGAAAAACTGATTTTTTGACTCTTTATAAAACGCGTCCCCAAGGTAAAAATACCAAGGGGGCGTTTTTTGTGTTTTACGAAAAAACAGTTGACATCGGGCAATAAAAATGATAAAATAACAGTATATAAAACAATTGGGAGCAAACGATGGATAAATCACTTGCAAAAGCCAGAATTGAAGAACTGCGCCGTATTCTTGAATACAATTCCAGACTATATTATGAAAAGGACGCCCCCGAGATCTCAGACTTCGAATATGATATGATGTTCCGTGAGCTTGGCGATCTTGAACGCGAATTCCCCGAATTCGATAGCCCCACCTCCATCACAAAGCGTGTCGGCGGAAGGGCGCTTGATAAATTTGAAAAATATACGCACACCGTACAGATGGGAAGTCTTACAGATGTGTTTTCCTATGTGGAGCTTGATGACTTTCCGACGCGCACCGACACACTACTCGGGCACGAGGGGGAATATTCCATCGAACCGAAAATCGACGGTCTTTCTGTCTCTCTCACCTATGAGAATGGTGTATTTGTCCGTGGTGCAACACGCGGAGACGGTATGGTAGGTGAGGATGTTACCGAAAATCTTCGTACCATTCGCTCCATTCAACTGAAGCTGAATGAAAATATCGCTCACCTTGTCGTGCGCGGTGAGGTTTATATGCCTCGTGCGGTATTCACCGCGATAAACGAAGCGCGTGAGGAAGCGGGAATGCCCCTTTTTGCGAACCCGAGAAACGCCGCCGCAGGCTCTCTTCGTCAGCTTGACTCGAAAATCTGTGCCTCGCGCCGTCTTGAAATTTTTGTTTTTAACCTTCAGGAAGGCTCTCTTTACCTCGACGGCAGAGCATCGGCAACGCACGAGGAAACCCTTCGCCGTCTGGAAGAGCTCGGCTTTACCGTCCTTCCACACCAGAAAATCCTGAAGGGAAAAGAAGCCATTCATGCGCATATTAACTTTCTTGGCGAGAGCCGTCCGGAACTCTCCTTTGATATGGATGGCGCGGTTGTAAAAATCAATGTTCTTGCCGAGCGCGTGAAAATAGGTGAGGGTACAGGTGTACCCAAATGGGCAGTTGCATATAAATATCCGCCCGAGGAGAAGGAAACCAGACTTCTTGGTGTTGATATCCAGGTCGGACGAACAGGCGTCCTCACACCTATTGCGAGCCTTGCGCCTGTGCACCTCGCGGGTACTACTGTCAGTCGTGCAACACTTCATAACCAGAATTATATTGAAGAGCGAGATATACGCATCGGCGATATCGTTATCGTACGCAAGGCGGGCGAAATCATCCCGGAAATTCTTCGTTCTGTCCCCGAAAAGCGTGATGGCAGTGAAACACGCTTCGCTATGCCGAAGCTTTGCCCCTCCTGCTCGCACGAGGTTGTGCGTGACGAAAGCGGTGATGGCGCCGCGATGCGTTGTATCAATCCCGCATGCCCCGCGCAAAAGGCGAGAGGTATTATCCACTACGCGTCCAAGGGCGCGATGAATATCGAGGGACTCGGTCCATCCATGGTGGAGCTTCTGCTGGAAAATGGTAAGATTACCTCCGTGATTGACCTATATCATCTGCGCGTTGAGGATATCTCTGATCTTGATCGTATGGGCGAGAAAAGCGCACAGAACCTCGTTGACGCGATTGAAGCATCGAAGAGCCGCGGCCTTGAAAGGCTTCTTTATGCCTTTGGCATCCGTCAGGTAGGCGAAGTCGCCGCCGAACAGATTGCGATGCGTATGGGAACGCTCGAAAAATGCTTTGATGCAACATTTGATGATTACGCCAACATGAATGACATCGGTGAAATCACCGCGACAAATCTTGTGGAATTCTTCTCGAACCCCGAGAGCCGCGCCCTCGCAGATGCTCTCGCGGAAGTCGGCGTCCTCACGGAAGCTGTGAAAAAGCCTACCTCCGCAAAACTTGAAGGCCTTACCTTCGTCCTGACAGGAACGCTCCCCACCATGACGCGCGACGAAGCCTCCGATATCATCAAGGCGAACGGTGGAAAAACCTCCTCATCTGTCTCGAAAAAAACATCCTATGTTCTCGCTGGCGAAGAGGCAGGCTCGAAACTCACCAAGGCGAAATCCCTTGGTGTCCCCGTTATCGACGAAGCCGCTTTCCTGAAAATGGTGGAAGGCTAAAAAACTACCAAAAATCGACACAAAATCTTAATTTGTTCTTTGATAATCCCCAAAGCAAGAGTATCCCTGCGATACTCTTGCTTTGCACTTTTTGATTGTGAGAAAACATGATAGTCTACAAAAAAGAAAACTATATTGAAAATGGCATTCGCCTCGGTTTATTCAAGGTAACAGAAAACACACCCATGGAAAGACACCTGCACGAGTTTGCAGAAATCGTTTACATATTGGATGGTGAAGCCATCGAGACCATAAATGACCATGCCTATGAGGTGTGCCGTGGCGATATGCTCTTCATCAATTATAAAAGCACACATTCCTTCACACCAAAGGGGGAATTTACTTATATTAATCTCTGCATCTCTCCCGAGGTGATTGCGAGCCGACTGATACATAACTCCAACGCCTTTGAACTTCTCACGCTCTCCTCCTTTGAAGAACTGACAAGTGGCGAGGGCGGAAGTATCATTCGTTTTTCCCCCACAGAGCTTCACACTAT
>JAFVYW010000113.1 GCA_017508465.1 Clostridia bacterium | reverse complement strand
TTCGTTCTATCTCCGTTTGCTCACTTGCCGTATGTATATACGCCTATCGTTCGCAAACGAAGATTTCTGCTCTGAATTAAGCGAGCCCCAAAGGCGCTTCGCACTAAGAATTCAGCATTTTAGTGAAAATTCTTATTCAATGCCAAAGTATGCTGAATTCTTAATGACTCAGCCCCCTTACTATTACATCCTGAAAGGGGAATGAGGCGTTTCTTCCACTTCGCCTCTGCCGACCGACTGCTTGTCCCGTGCGCGAGACTGCAGGAGGGAGACGATTTGCGCTTTCTTCTCTTCTTCCATAGGCTCGCATTCACCATCCACAAGGGAGAGAACCATGCTGACAGAATCTTCAAGAGAGGTATTCTCATAGAAGAGGTCAAAGAGGTGAGATACTTCATCGATGTGAAGATAATCTTCGATATTCTGGTTTTTTCTCTTGACAAAAGCGGTCAGGTTTTCCACCGTAGGATTTGTCGCAAGTCCTCTGTCATAAAGACGCGTTTCCAGAAGATTGAGATCTTCGTAGAAATAAATTGCAAAAACTTTAAGGTCGGGCTTTTTGCGAAGGGACTTGACGCCCTCAATATTTAACACAAGAAGAGGGGTTTTTCCCTCTTTTTCAATGCGGTCGATTTCCGAGCGAGGTGTGCCATAGGAAAACTCGGTATATGTTGCCGCTTCGAGCAGACCATCACATTGAAGAAGGTCGTCATATTCTTCCTTGGTGATATAGATATACTCGGTATCGCCCTCAAAACGCGACGGACGCGTGGTCACGGAGCGGACAAAGGCGAAACGGTCGGGGTACTTCTCGACAAGAAGGTTCGCTACGGTGGTTTTACCGACAGCGGAGGGACCGACAAGAATAATCATAGGTTTTGTCATAGGGACACCTTATGCCTTTTTGGGGAAGATTTTTTCGATACCGCCCATGTAGGGACGAAGGGCAACAGGGATATTGACAGAGCCGTCAGCATTCAGGTTGTTTTCAAGGAAGGCGATAAGCATACGGGGAGGCGCTACAACGGTATTGTTGAGTGTGTGGGCAAGGTAGGTGCCATTTTCGCCTTTTACGCGGATTTTCAGGCGTCTTGCCTGTGCATCGCCGAGGTTCGAGCAAGAACCAACCTCGAAGTACTTCTTCTGGCGGGGAGACCATGCTTCGACATCGATAGACTTCACTTTGAGGTCCGCGAGGTCACCCGAGCAACATTCGAGGGTACGGACAGGAATATCGAGGGTACGGAAGAGATCAACGGTGTTCTGCCAGAGCTTGTTAAACCACATAGGCGAATCCTCGGGCTTACAAACGACAATCATTTCCTGCTTTTCAAACTGGTGAATACGATATACACCGCGCTCCTCAAGACCGTGAGCGCCCTTTTCCTTACGGAAGCAAGGAGAATAGGAGGTGAGGGTATGAGGAAGGGTTTCTTCGGGAATAATCTGGTCGATGAATTTACCAATCATGGAATGCTCGGAGGTACCGATAAGGTAGAGGTCTTCGCCCTCAATCTTATACATCATCGCATCCATTTCAGCAAAGGACATAACGCCTGTTACGACATTGGAACGAATCATAAAGGGAGGGATGCAATAGGTAAATCCGCGGTTAATCATAAAGTCTCTGGCATAGGAGATAACGGCAGAATGGATTCTCGCGATATCACCCATGAGGTAATAGAAACCGTTACCTGCGACGCGGCGTGCGCTCTCGAGATCAATGCCCGCGAAGGATTCCATAATGTCGGTGTGATAGGGGATTTCAAAATCGGGCACAACGGGCTCGCCATAGCGCTCTACTTCGACATTTTCGCTGTCATCGCGACCAATCGGTACGGTGGGATCAATGATGTTAGGAATGGTCATCATAATGGTGCGGACACGCTCGGAAAGCTCTGCCTCACGCTCTTCGCAAAGGCGAAGCTCTTCCGCCTGTGCTGCGACAAGCTTCTTTGCTTCTTCTGCTTCTTCAAAGCGTTTTTGTCCCATCAGCATACCGATGGATTTCGATACCTTGTTACGATTTGCACGAAGGTCATCGGCTCTCTTCTTGTTCTGGCGAAGTTGCTCGTCCAGAGCGATTACTTCATCTACAAGAGGAAGTTTTGCATCCTGAAATTTGCGACGGATATTTTCCTTGACAACCTCAGGGTTTTCTCTTAAAAACTTAATGTCAATCATAGTTTTTCTCCTATAAGTTATTTTTAAATAAAAAAAGAGTCCCATTCATCCGACTTGGGACGAACAGACTCCGTGGTACCACCCAAATTACAGGAAAACTCCTGTCACTTTCACCGCCGATAAGGGAGGCGTCCCTCGGCTCTCACCGAATGCATAAAAAGTGGAAAGTCAAGATAGACGAGGATGCTCGCACCGACCGCATCTTCTCTGCATCGTCCTTCATGACATTTTCTTTTATCATAGCACATATTATTATATATGATTTTTTCAGAAAATGCAAGGGGGTTTTCAAATATTTTGATATTTTTTCCTTTTTTTGTTTTTCTTCTTTTCACTTCGCACAAAAGTTTGATTTTCTGTTTTTATTATAGCATCTGTTCTTGTGGAATGCAACAGAAAATGGGGTTTGTGCGTTTTTTCGCGTTTTCATAAAGTTTTTTGGTGATATCCCTTGATTTTTATTTGGAATTAGAGTATAATATACGGGTGAAAGATAATTAAAACACAAACAAGGAGAATACTATGTTAGTTTCTGCAAAAGAAATGCTTCAAAAAGCAAAGGCTGGCCACTATGCTGTCGGTCAGTTCAATATCAACAACCTTGAGTGGGCGAAGGCAATCCTTCTCACCGCAGAGGAAATGAAATCCCCTGTAATCCTCGGTGTTTCCGAGGGTGCCGGCAAGTATATGTGCGGCTATAAGACCATCGTAGGTATGGTAGAAGGTATGATCGAAGGTCTTGGTATCACCGTTCCTGAGGCTCTTCACCTGGACCACGGTTCTTATGAGGGTGCATACA
>JAFVYW010000112.1 GCA_017508465.1 Clostridia bacterium | reverse complement strand
GAGCATACCCGTCGTGACACGGCGACAACACTCGGCGTACACATTCTGAATCATAGGATACAGGTGCATGCATCTCTGACCTGTGAGCGCGGAAACATAGATAATCGGCGCATAGGGCATGTAGGCGAGTGCAGTGCGGATTTCCTTATTGAAGGTATTGGTGGTTGTGTTATCCTTTTCGATGCTGTCCCATTTATTGACAACGATAATCACGCCCTTGCCCGCCTCATGAGCAATTCCTGCAATTTTCTCATCCTGCTCGGTGATACCGTCGGCGGCATCGATCATGAGAAGGCAGACATCGGCGCGCTCGACCGCCATTTTGGCGCGAAGAACGCTGAATTTCTCAATGCGATCCTCTACCTTGGACTGACGGCGGATTCCTGCGGTGTCAATAAAATTGAACACGCCATACTCGTTTTCAATTCTGGTATCGACAGCGTCACGCGTAGTACCTGCAATCGAAGAAACAATCACGCGCTCCTCACCGCACATACGGTTGATAATCGAGGATTTGCCCGCGTTGGGCTTACCGATGACGGCGATGTTGATGATACCCTCATCGTCCGTATCCTCCTCATCAAAGGTGCATTCCTCAATAATGGCATCCAGCAGATCGCCAGAGCCTGTACCATGGAGGGAGGAGAGGGCAATCGGCTCGCGGTCAAAGCCCAGCTCATAGAACTCGTAGAATTCAAAGGGTAAGTCTCCTACACGATCGCACTTGTTGACAACAAGGATAACGGGCTTTCCGCTTTTTTTAAGCATCACGGCAATATCGCGGTCATCAGCGAGAAGCCCCGCACGGATATCGCACATAAAGACGATAACATCCGCGGTCTCGATCGCGATGGTCGCCTGCGTACGCATCTGCTTTAAAATGGTATCATCGCTCTTTGGCTCGATACCGCCCGTGTCAATCAAAAGGAAGCGCTTTTCATTCCACTCGGCTTCCGCATAAATACGGTCACGGGTAACACCGGGGGTGTCCTCTACGATAGAGCGACGCTCACCGATGATTTTATTAAAAAGTGTGCTTTTGCCGACATTCGGTCTGCCGACAATGGCTACGGTTGGTTTCGACATAACATCATCCTTTCTCTAAAAGGTTAAAGTGGCATATCCACATCCAGCCCCAAAATGCGATAGAGGAATTCATAACCATCGTTCGCTATTGTTTCAATCGGGGTAGAGAGCTTATCGGAGAGCTCGCTCGTTTTCATACCGCACAGGAAAACCGCCTCGTCTGCCTTCTGGGTGTTGGCCGAGAGGTAGAGGGCAGAACCAAGGGGCTTATTCTTCAGGGCGTGGTAAAGATCAACACCCGTCAGAAGTCCGCTGACGGTAACGCTCTCGCCGAAGAAATTGTTTTTCACCTCGTAGGTATGAATGGTAAGTCCCGAAAAGCGTTCTTCCAGACGGCGCGCAAGGCGCGAAATCATACCATACGCCGCGCTTCCCGTAGCAATCGATACCTCGCGAGGCAAGGCGAGATGTCCTTCCAGAAGATCCGCGTCCGAGAAGGCGAAGTCAAACTCCTCTTCAAAGGAAGAGAGCATACCGACACCGTTATCAATCTGGGAATAGTCTTCATAATAAGAGCTTTCGGGAAGAGGTCTGTTCGCCTTCAGGTAAAATTCATCCGCGACGAAGAATACGCGCGTACCGTGTGCGCGCAACATTTCATCACCGAAGGCGTTGACCATATCGATGACGCCCGATGCCTCCTCCGGTGTAAAATCCGAGAGAGGATAAAGACCATCGCGGTGTTTTGTCAGTCCCGCAGGAACGATAGCGCAACTGGAGAGCGCAGGCAGATAGGCAGAAAGGTCGCGCATGGTGCGAAGAAGCTCTTCTCCGTCATTGAGCGATCGACAAAGCACCACTTGCATACACATGCGGATGCCTGCTTCCTTCAGCATATCCAGGTAGCGAAGGACATCGCCGGCAAAGCGGTTTTTCATCATTTTTACGCGGAGGTCAGGATTTGTCGTATGGACCGAGATATTGATGGGAGAAAATCGCATTTTGATAATGCGCATGATATCCTTTTCGGTCATATTGGTTAAAGTAATGTAATTGCCGTGGAGAAAAGAGAGACGGGAGTCGTCATCCTTAAAGTAAATCGACTCGCGCATGCCTTCGGGGTTCTGATCAATAAAACAGAACACGCACGCATTGGTGCAGGAATGCTTCTTGTCCATCAGGGGTGTTTCAAAGACAAGCCCGATATCATCGTATTCCCCTTTGCGAATGGTAACGGAATATTCTTCCCCGCCACGCATGAGAGAAAGAGAGATGACACGCTCTGTGAGATAAAAGCGGTAATCAAGGACATCGTTTATTTCGTTGTGATTGATTGCAAGGAGAAGGTCACCATGCATAAGACCATGACGATGTGCAAGCGATCCTTCCTCAACCAGAGCAATTTTAACCATATTTACCTTCCATACGATATTTCATGCAGAATTTGCCATTCTCTATTCTAACACATTTTTTCAAAAAAAGCAACCAATTTCTACAATAATTTATAAAATTGTATGTTTTATAATTAGGTGTGAAGACAGAACTTCACACTTTTTTTGTTTTTTACCCTAAAAAGTGCTCGAGCAACTCACCCTCGCTCCTCCGTTTCTGTCTTTCAAACTCCTTGGGGTAT
>JAFVYW010000111.1 GCA_017508465.1 Clostridia bacterium | reverse complement strand
TTTATGGTGGCGTACTCGCCGCAATAACCAACAAGTCCACCCACATAGTAGGCGTCTCCCACAGAGATGCAGAAGTTTTCACAGCCGAGATTTTCTATGGCTCCCCCGTTGTAGCCAAACAAGCCGAATGCGCGGTAAAAGGTCTCTTTCGGTGTGGTGATTTTGAAATTGGATATAACGAAACCATTTCCATCAAAATGACCATTGAAAGAGAGATAATCTTTATAGCTATCTTTCGTGTAGTAATGACAGCCGATGGGATCCCATTCAAGACCACCAAGGTCGATGGAGTTGTTCAGACGATAGTATTTATCGTGGAGAGTGTTTTCTCCCGAATTGATGGTTTGTGCGAGATAGGCGAGTTCGGCTCCGCTTGAGATAATATACGGATTATCTTCCGTACCTGTTCCACCACTGAATCCCGTGGCGACAGAACCATCCCAAACAGACAATTGGGCGGTGAAACGCGCGGTGAGAGTATAATTCTCCGAGGGCATACGGAAGGTGTATTCGCTCTCGGTCGAGATGAGGGTATCACCGAAGAACCAACCAAAGAAGGTGTAGCCCGACTTCGGGGTTGCCTTGACGGTGTACTCTGCTGTTTCCTTTCCTTTGCCACTCTCGCTATCCGAGGTAACCGTACCGAAGGTGTCGCGGTTGCTCTGGACCGTGAGGTCATAATAGGTCAGGTATTTTGCCGTGATATGTAAATCACCTGCGGGAGCGGGGAAGGTGTAGGTCTTTTCTGTCGAGAGAAGGGTTTCGCCATCGAACCAGCCGACAAAGTAGTAATCGAGAGGGATGTCGGTGGTCGAGAGGGTGATTTCATCGAGGTAGATATAATCCTTTGTCTCGGGGGCGGGCGTACCCTTGCCGTCTGCTTCGACATCGAGATGGTAGGTAATGGGAATCCACTTTGCATAGACGGTGGTGTGGCCCGTCAGGGAGATGATGCCCTCGCTTGCCGACTTTGTGAGCGCTTCATCAAAGTACCAGCCGCCGAAGGTATAACCGATACGGCGCGGGGTGTTGACAAGGAAGATTTCATCGTTTTTATAGACATAAATCGGTGTTTCGGGATATTCGCCCAGGCCGACATCGAAGGTCAATTTGCAATAGCCATCGGGAATGGGATAGCCGTGCTGGTCGGCAGGGTTCTGCACATTTTTGAGTTCGGGATAGCCGAAATCCTTGTGCGCGCCCCAGATGTCGTCCGAGAGGATGAGCTTCGGGTTTTTGCCATTCACAATCTCCCACACGGATTTATCGTAGTTTGCATAAATGGCTGTGCCACGGAGTTCCACTGTGGTTTTGGGCAGGATGCCATCGGAAGGACCTGTGCCTGAACCGACTTCGCTCGGGACAAGCGCTTTGGAGAAGAAGCAATCCACATAGGTTGCCATATCTCTGGAGTAGCCAACAAAGGCGCCGACCTTCTCGCCGAGTGCCGTCTGGATTTGCGAGAGGGAGAGGGAGTGACGGACAGAGCCTTCGTTGTAGCCGACGAGACCGCCTGTATAGGAGTTTCTCGTCAGAAGGACATTGGAAGCGTAGCAGTTCTGGATAGTACCCGAGTTTCTACCGACCAGACCGCCTGCATAGACGAGAGCCGAGTTCAGGGCGGTGGTCTCGATGTCCGCGATGGTGATTTCCTCGCGGATATATTCGTTTGTCGCACTTATCGTGTAGGAGGAAGAGATGGTACCGTTGCTCGAACCGACGAGACCGCCAACATAAAGGTGTCTGTCAGCACCGTCTGCCTTGCCTTCGATGAAGCACATCGAATAGCAGTTTGTAAGCTCGGCTCTGTCGAGTGATGCTACGATACCGCCGAGATAGGCTGCCGCACCTGTCTTACTCATGTCGGTGATGAGGGAAGTATAGGAGGCGTAGCAGTTCTGCACATTACCTGACGCCCCTCCGACAATGCCACCGACATAAACGATTTCGGACGAGACACCGCGGATGTCTCCGAAGGAATGATAGCATTCTCTGATGGTAGCGTTCGATTTTCCTGCAATACCGCCGATAAATAGAGCGCCGGTCGTACCGCTTGCCTGAATGTTGCCGACAGAGTAGCTTCTGTGTACCGATGAAGCATGGCCCACGATACCACCAATATAGGAGAAGCCTTGGTTGTTTACTGTGATGTCACCATCGGCTTTCAGGAGGGTTGCGACAGCGGTGTGGTTACCTATCACGCCACCTGCATAAAGCGTTTGGTATTTTCCACCATCGATGGTGATGGTGGCGTTGGAGATGGCGTTTGTGATATCAGAGTCGAGCGAACCGACAATACCACCGAGCGAAAGGGTGTTGCCACTCGAGCCGTGGGGATTTTCTACATTGAGATAACCGAAGAAATAGACATTTTCAATTGTGCCGTGGCACAGACCTGTAAGACCACCGACATTCGCCGAAGCCGAAGAGGAGGAGGTGTGTGAGGTGAAGTGGATCACTGAATATGCCTTTGCGTCGGAGATTTTACCGCCTTCTGCCAGAATACCGCCGAGATAGGTGACAGAACCGGAATCCAGCGTCAGATCACCGCGATAGGTAACAGTGTCAGCGCCATCACCACCGTAGCCAACGATACCACCGAGGTGAGAACGATCCGCCGCGAGAGAGAGGTTGCCATTGGCGGAGGCGGTATGGATTTGTCCGCTGATATAGCCTGCGATACCACCGAGCTTTGCGCTATCGGCACGGAGGAGAATATCGCCACAGAAGGTGACGTTTTGGATGTTGCCATCGAGATGACCGACAATACCACCGACATATGCCTCGCCCGATGTGGAAAGGTTGAGAATGCCTGCGGTATAATGAAGATTGGAAAGCGTACCGACCGCTTTGCCGACCGCGTAACCAAAGGAGAGATCACCCGTTACGGTAATGTACAGCTCACAAGCGCTACCGAGGGTGCTTTCCCCGACAGAGCCGCACACGCCCGCGAGCGTACCGAAGGTGAGGTCTTGCGATTGGATGGTGGCTTTGCCAAGCGATACGGTAGCCTGTGTGATGTCACCACACTTACCACCGACAAGTCCGAAGTGAACTTCAATGCCATTTAAGGTAAGGTCGGAAAGTGTCGCGGTAATTTGTTCGGCATCCTTGCATTCGCCACTGATAAGACCTGCGGTGATGTTCTTGCTTGCAGATAATACAAGTGAATTCAAAGAAATGTTTACATTTTTGATGTTTTTACCGACATAGCCTGCGGCAAGACCAAAGTGGATATCCTGTTTTGATATGACAGATACTTTGTTGGGGGGGAGGGTGATATCTTCGATGCTTTCGGTGACATAGCCCGCCACAAGACCGAAGTAAACTCTCGCGCAGACATCGAGGGCGATGGTGTCCTTCTCTGTGCTTTCGCTTTGGAAGGTGACATCGGCCATGCAGTTTCTGATATTGACTGCCTGACCTGCGATAGCGCCAAGATAAAGCGTTCCTCCGTAGGCATCGACATGGATGCTACCCTCCACCTCGACATTCTCAATGAGACGATAGGTGGTTTTGCCGACATAAAGACCGATGTAGGCATCGGTGTCGGTAACGAAGGCGCGGAGGGAGGATTCTCCGAGAGTGACATTTTCTATGTTGCCCTCCGCTTCGCCAACTGTGCCACCAGCATACAGACCATATGCCGAGTGGATGTTGAGGGCGGATATGACATCGCAGTTTGCGAATGTACCGTTGGCGAAGAAGCCGACCGCGCCACCGACGCGGATGGAGATATTGTTGTTATTACCAATAATGAGTTCGCTATGGATTTTTGTATCGGTGAGCTTGCCAAAAAGCTGACCTGTCACGCCACCGATGTATTTCGCGCCGATGACATTCATGCTGCCGCTGACTTCTGAGGCACTGACCTCGCCATTCAGAATGCCTGCGACACCGCCGAGATAAACGAGCGTTTCGGTGGAGATGCCTTCAATGCGGTAGTCTATGAGCTTGATGTTTTTGACGATTGCCGAGTTGTCAATCGCGCCGAAGAGACCGACGGTGATGTAGTCGGTTTTGGAAACATCAAGCGTGAGGCCTGTGATTTTATAACCGTTACCATCAAGATAACCCTTGAAGGCGTTATCGTAGGAAAGTCCTGATTCGTTGTTTTCGGCATAGCCGATGGGCGACCAGGCAGAGTAGGAGGAAAGGTCGATGTCTGCCGTCAGGTAATAATAGCCCGAAAGGTCGCTACGAATATTGTAAAATTCTTCTGCGGTGGCGATGGGTGTCGGGACATAGAACTTGACAAAGGGGCTCCATTCGCTATCGTCTACGCGGACACGGACGCGGACGCTGCCAGAGGTGGTAGCGGTCAGAATGCCATTCTCGATTTTTGCGCCACAGGTGTTGGACGCCAGCTGGAATATGTATTCCCCACGGGGATAGGCAGTCGGGGGATAGGTTGCCATTTCCAACGAAAGAGGTTTGTCGGGATAGAGAACAACCGTCTCGTTTGTGATTTCCAGACTGCCTATGTGAGAGGTGAAAACGGAGATGGTAAAGCTTTTCTCAAAGACGCTCTCGCCGTTCTTGTCAAGCGCTCGCGCGCAAAGGACAATATCGCCCGGTGCGGTTGCTGTAAGGAGGTTGCCATTCAGGGTGGCGCCAGTGCTGTCTGCGCCCGATACGATGGAGAAGGAGACATTTGTAAAATAAGCATCCGCAGGAGTAACGACGGGAGAAAGTGTCAGAGCGCCCGTATCAATATCAAAGGAGAGGTCACCATCGAGGGTGATGTCGGTGACATTGATTTTCTCGCTTTTCAGGGTGATGGCAGAGGTTTCGGGGCGGAGGGTAAAGGTGCAGGTAGTTTCGGTGGTGATGAGGGAATTGGTATCACCATACCAGCCAAGGAAACGGTAGCCACCCTCTACAATAACGGTGAGCGTGACCACCTCACCATCCTGATAGGTGTCCTTCAGACCGAGAACGCTCAGACCGGGATCTGCCTGTACATAGAGCTTGCAGTTTGCGGGGATGACATGCTGTGGGCGAAGCACCTCTCCACATACATCACAGTGCGAGCCCTCGGTCAGTCCTGTTGAGGTTTCTGTCGGTGGGACGGCAGAGTCGATGACCTCATGGTGACCGGGGGAGGAAATGATTTCTGTTTCTGTCGCGTCGCACCAGAGACAATGATATACGATCTGTCCGTCTTTGGTACAGGTGGGGTATATATGTTCTGCGTTTTCGCTGGGATACTGGTGAGATACCACGGGAAGGGATTTGGTCTCCAGCGTCTGCCCGCAGAGCATGCAGTAAAGCTCCGAGACGCCTTCCTGCAAGCAGGTGGCAGGGACGGGGGTTCTCCAATCCTTCATTGAATGCTCACATTCTTTGTCACACCCCGAAAGGGCAAAGAGTGACACGATAAGCAGTATGGCGAACAATAAAAGACACAGTTTTTTGTACATATGCTCCTCCCTCAAGTGAGAATAAATATTTTAGTTTGATTTTAACATATGAAAATAAAAATGTCAACAGTATTTTTAAAGCGATAAGGAAGCGTGTGTGACGAGTTGCCCATAAGGGATGAAAACGATGATGAAAAAGGTATTGCAATCCTCTTTATTCTATGGTACAATAAAAGCATCGGGGAGACGAAATATACTTTTCCGTCATACCCGAGAGAACAGAACACGCAAGTGAAAAAATATAGGAAAAATCAAAGAAAGTCTTGAAAAAGGCAAAAAAAAAATGGTATACTGTTCTTGTTTATAGCATGAAAAGCATGCGGGCGCACAAGCGGTGAAGGGCAAAATGTATCTTTTTCCGCAAAAAACCGCGAGTGTTTTTTTTGTGTTGTTACGAAAGAGAAAAAACGATTGAAAGGAAGAAAAACATGAAAAATGTAAAGAATTGTTTTAAAATTCTGCTCTTTTTTGTGATTTCTGTTGCGTTAGTGCTGACGCTTTCTTCTTGCTTTTGTGTGCATGAGTGGGAAGATAATGAGATATTGAAGGAGGCGACCTGTCTGGAGACGGGCAGGGCGAACAGCACCTGCAAGCTCTGTGGTGTAACACGGGAAAGGGTTCTCCCGAAGGGGGAGCATCAGGGAAAGGTGGTTGTCGCCTCGACCTGCACCGAGGATGGTTACACCGTCATTGATTGCCCCGTATGTGGTTATTATGAGAAGGGAACGATTGTTCCTGCGAGAGGACACAAGACCGAAGGGGGAAAGATTTTCTGTTCCCGTTGCGACATTGTGACAGGATGCGAGAACTATTTCCAGAAGCTCGCAGAATGGAAAGAGCAGGACGCCTTTCATTTTCGTCTCAACAGCCTGCCCGTCAATGAAAGTGTCTACATCATTGAAATGGAGCTTCTTCTTTCGCTTGACGAGGAGGGTATTCTTGTTGGTGAGGGAACAGCCATGCTCAAGGGTGGCGAGGAAGGCGTGGATGTTGAAGTATATATTTATGACGACACGCTCTATCTCTATAATAAAGGTACGGAAGGTTATTATGTTGTACCCCTCTTTGTGATTTTCGAAAATTTTGCGCTGAGCGCACCCGATGCACCCGCCGACGGCACAACAATGCCTGATATGAGCGCGGTGAGTGTGCCGATGGAAGAGGTAGTCGCCTTTCTTGAAAAAGAGATTGCGCCTCTTCTCCGTGCAGGCGAGAAGCTCTCGGAGGGCGAGGTGGAGCTCATGCTTTCCCATGTGATAAGCTCCCTTTTTGATGTTACGATTTATCAAGGCTATAACTTCCATTTGAGCGCCGATCGATTGAAGGACCTTAACGAGAGACTTTCCGAGGAGACGGTCGCATACTTTGTGGATAAGGAATTCGGAAAAGGTACATTTGATTATATAGAAGCGCTTGTGATTGGCAATCTTTCACGCACCCTGGGTGAGACACTCACAACTCTTGTGGTCGAGGGAGTGACCGCTGGGGCAGTGGTGGAAAAGCTCGATGCGCTCGCTGTTCTGCTGACAGGTGATGAAGAAGCGACGATTTCCGCCCTGATTGGTAGCGCGACCGAACAGGAAAACTTCGACCTGCTTGCCCTTCTTCAAGACGAGCAACTGATGAGCAAGACACTTGCCGACCTTATCGCCGAGAGCGCGGAAGAGCCGACAACAGGCGAGGAATTGCTCGCGGATGCCGAGGAAGGCTTTGCCGAAATGAGAGAGAAAACCTTCTATTCGCTCGTGGGCATTACCAAGGAGAATGTAAAGGCGACCAAAGAGGCGTACGATGCACAAATCGACGCCATTCTCGATATGTTTTCCTTAAGCTTCCAAGGCTCCGAGACGGGCGAGCTTATCAGTTTTTCGATTGGTTTGCCGATGGGTGGCTCCGTGCCGACACGCCTGACCTGGCTTCTTGGCGAATGCGAGGCGCCCGATGTGGGTGATGTTCCTGAAAGGATCCGTGCGATGCTCGACGCTCTGAAGGTCGAAAACGGCACAAAGGTTGAAAAGGAAGTCAAAACGCAGGGTGGCGTGAACACCGTGCGTAAATCGAAGATTGAATTTGTTTCAGAGGAAGACGGTACCGTTACTTTCATTCGCTCTTATGTCTCTGTCATTACCTTTGAGTTCTCTGGCGAGACCGAAGAGGTGATTTATAACGGCACAACACAGACCGCGTGGCTCTACGATGCGGTGGAGGAAATCTATGTGTTCGATTTCCCGATGGAAGATGCCCAGGAGATGCAACTCCGTGAAGAATGCTGTGGCTGGGTGGCGTATTCCTTCTACAAGACGATGCCCGTACAGTACACAAAGAACACCTTCGTCATCTCGTGGATTGGTGCAGACTATGTATATGGTGATGTGCTGACAAGCGAGACCATGGAAGCACCTGCCAACAATGTGGTCGGCTTCTGGTATAACAAGAACACGGGCGAGGTTCGTTTCGATGGTGACTGGGAAACACATGAATATGTATATGAAAACACGGTGACGGGTGCGACCTGTCGCGAGGAGAGTTATGAGCTCTGGGGTTGCCCAGATTGCGACAAGGAAGAAAAACGCAACCTCTCTCACGGCCCTCACGAGCCGATGGACAACCGTCCTTACTGCAACCTTTGCCACAGCCTGACTTACAACCCCGACGATGCGCTCTACATTTATGATAGCGCAAGTGACGAAACCTATGTCGAGCTCTTCGACGGTGGCGAGGCGGTCGGTTATGTCAAGGTCGATGGTGCGTACAAGATGTACGACCTTTCCTGGAAAGAGGAAAACGGCACTGTTATCCTCTACTTCTTCTGGAACAACCAGACCGTTCTTACCCTTAACCTTGTGGGTGGGGAACTGGTAGCACCGGTGTAAGTGCTGGGGCTTCGCCTTTGCCCGTATCCGACCGCAAGGGGTTGTTGGTCGCTCCTACATTCCAATAAGACGGCAGGAGCAAGCCCCTGCCCTACAAAAAACTTCTATTAAGGTTTTTGGTTTCACCTTTTTGCCTAAAAAGGTGAAAAAATTCCCCCGTATTTACAAAAAGAGCAGAAGCGATTTTCGCTTCTGCTCTTTGTTTTTAGTTGTGTAAAATGCGCAATATTTACAAAATTTGCAAATATTAGTTTACTTCTACGCCGATTTCGACGGTCATGGAGTTGACATTCCAGGACTTCTGGAATTTGAGGGTTTCGTCGAAGAGGATTTCGGTGGCGAGGGGTGTATCGCTGTGTTTTCTTTGTTCAGGATAACACGCCGAAGGGTGTGTTTTTTCTAAAAAATACAGGCGAATGGCAAAATGTATTGAAAAGGAAAATAGTTTATGATATAATGAAATAAATGAAAAAGTTAGCACTTGGAGTTTTTATGGAAAAAGGTAAAAAACAGGACTTACAACGAAACACTGGATAGGTTATATGTGCGGTGACTGGGGCGGTTGTATGACATTTACACTGATGTCAACCATCTTTTCGATGTTTTGCACCAACGCGCTTGGCATTCATCCCGGTCTGCTCGGCACGCTCGTCATCATCTGGACAATATGGGATGCGGTGAATGACCCGATTATGGGAGCCTTAATGGATAAGGCGTTCACGAAAAAACAAAATCCGCGCGGAAAATTCCGCCCTTGGATTTTGCGCTCTATTCCGCTTCTTGCGGTAACGGGAATTGCTTTGTGGACGGTGCCAACTTTCTTTGACGGCATAGCCTTACTCGTGGTGCTTTTCTCTACCAAAATTCTTTACGAAGCGGCGTATACCATGTTCAATATACCTATGGGCTCGCTTCTTTCCGCGATGTCCACCAACGATGTGGAACGCGCGTCCCTTTCCTCTGCGCGCGGTGCAGGTTCTGGCTTTGGAAACGCCATTCCCGGCATTGTAGCGCCTTTGATTATTGTCGCCTTTGGTGAGCGCGATACGACCGGTTATATGATTGTCGGTGTCGGTTGTGCCGTGGTCGGATTTGTTGTTTGTCTTTTCCACTACGCCTTGACCGAGGAGCGTGTCGTGGTAGGTACACCGACAAACCCCGAAAATATCAAAATAAAGGATATCCTTACCGTTTTGGCGAAAAACCGCCCTTTTGTTGCACTGTGCATTCACGGCATCTGCAACTGCACAATGCAGTATGCCTCCAATGCCCTGGGTATGTATATGTATTCGGCGGTTTATCACGATGTGACATATCAGTCTATCAGTTCTGTTTTATCTGCTCCTTTTATGGTGGGGGCTATGGTGGCGGTTCCTTTCCTTTGTAAAAAATACGATTTGCAAAAGTTGATACGCCTCTCTCTTCTAATTGGCGGTGCCTTTTGCGGTGCGCTTTTCGTTTTACATCTTCTGACAGATGTTCACCCTCTGGTACACGGCGTGATGCTGGGTATCGGTACCGGTTTCTCTATGGTTTCCGTACAGATGCAGTGGGGGCTTGTCGGTGAGGCGATAGATTATAACGAATATGTCACAGGCAAGCGTACCGAAGGCTCAATATACGGTACATTCAATCTTGCGCGCCGTATCGGACAGACCATCGGTCAGGGTGCCGCGCTTTATGCGCTCGGTTGGATTGGATATGAAGGAACGGCAGAAGTACAGACAGCAGGTACGATATTCGGTATGAAAGTTATTTGTGTGCTCGTTCCTGCGGTATTTATTCTCGGTTCGTGGGCTGCGTTCCGATTTGTATGGAATATCACAGACGAGATGCGAGAGAAGATTAAGGCGGCAAAATCGGAAGCGACTGTGGTCGAAGATGTAGCCGTGCAGGGAGAATAATATGGAATATACCATTCAGACACCTTGCGGAGAGGTGAGAGGTTGTGCCGGCCGTGTTCCCGGAACGGTTGCCTTTAAAGGCATCCGATATGCGACGGCAGGGCGTTGGGAATACCCAAAGCAAGTGACCGCTTGGGAAGGCACATACGATGCCACATCTTACGGACATTGTTGTTATCAGCCCCGCGCTTTCCTAAACGAAGAGGAAAACAGGAAAAAGTATTTTTATTACAACGAATTTCGCAAGGGTGCGAGTTATACTTACAGCGAGGACTGTCTGTTCTTGAATATTTTTACCCCCGAGAGTGCAAGGAAGGGAGATAAACTGCCTGTACTTGTTGCAATTCACGGCGGAAGTTTTACGGGCGGATGCGGACACGAAAAGCATTTCGACGGCCCCGTCTGGCCTCTTCGCGGTGTCATTGGCGTTACCTTGAACTATCGACTTGGCCCGCTCGGTTTTCTTTCCTTGCCCGAACTGAAGGAAGAGGCAAGAAAAACAGGAAACTACGGTCTTTATGACCAGCTTATAGCAATTCAATGGGTTAAGGATAATATCGAGGCGTTTGGCGGTGACCCGAATAACATCACCGTCTTTGGACAAAGTGCCGGCGCGATGAGTATTCAGTTACATTGTCTGTCCTCGTTGGCAGAGGGTTTGTTTCAGAAAGCGGTGATGTGCAGCGGCAGCGGTGTCAGTCGGTTGATGTCCTATGCCCCTGCGAGCAAGCATTATGATTTCTGGCGCGCCGTTATGAAAAAGGCGGGGTGCGAGAGTTTGGAAGAATTTCGCGCCATCACCCCTGCGCAGTTATTTGATGCTTGGCAGACATCCAAAAAAGAGGTCAGAGGCGGCGGTACTGCCGCATTTCCGTGTCAGGACGGAAATCTGATTGTCGGATGCGGTGTGGACATTCTGCGTCGTGGCAGACATCTGAAAATTCCTTATATGTGTGGTTCGACCGCCAACGATTTTGGCGCACCGATGTTGTTCTCGCTTGCGCGAAAGTGGTGCAAGGCACAGGAAATACCGTCTTATCTCTGGATGTTTGACCGACAATTGCCAGGCGACGACCGAGGCGCCTTTCACTCGAGCGACTTGTGGTATTGGTTCGGAACGCTGGAGAACTGTTGGCGTCCGATGGTACAACAGGACTACGATATCGCTGAGCAAATGACAGCATATCTCACCAATTTTGCAAAAACAGGCTCGCCAAACGGTGAAGGGCTACCCACTTGGAACGAGGCAAAAAAGGGTGCTTTTCGTATCGGCGAGGGTGAAAGCGGTATGGGAAAGGTCAGTCAGATGAAACTGTGGTACAATATGCTTGCCACGCGCTCTTCGGGCGAATAAGCTGTTCATGGATGACAGAAACTTCACTGGCGGATGGCAGAGAGGTCGATGCCATCCGTCGCCCATCATCCATACGGCAGGAGCAAGCCCCTGCCCTACAAAAAATCTTCTATGAAGGTTTTTGGTTTCACCTTTTTGCCTAAAAAGGTGAAAAAACTTCCCCCCGTATTTACAAAAAGAGCAGAAGCGAAAATCGCTTCTGCTCTTTGTTTTTTGCTTTTTGGTTGTGTAAAATGTGCAATATTTGCAATAAAATGCAAATATTAGTTTACTTCTACGCCGATTTCGACGGTCATGGAGTTGACATTCCAGGACTTCTGGAATTTGAGGGTTTCGTCGAAGAGAATTTCGGTGGCGAGGGTTTCTTCCTTGATTTCCTCGGCGTTGCGACGGACGATGCCAGCGACATCATCGTTGCCCGAGAAGGCAAGACGGATGTGGTCGGTGACCTCAAAGCCAGAGTCTTTACGCATGGTCTGAATCTTGGAGATAATCTCGCGGACATTACCCTCCTCGATCAGCTCGGGGGTGAGGGTTTTGTCGATAACAACGGTGATGCCGCCCTCTGCGAGGGTTTCAAAGCCTTCGGTCTTGGTCATCTCGATGAGGAGGTCATCGCGTGTGAGTTCAACCTTGCCAGAGGGAAGGTCGAGGGTGAGAAGTCCTGTTTCGTTCAGGGCATCCATCGCGGTGTGACCGTCAACGGTGGCGAGAGCGTTACGGATTTCGCCAAGCTGTTTGCCGTATTTCGGACCGACGGTACGAAGCTGGGGCTTGAAGGTGTAGGTGGTGAAGGCGCGGACCTCTTTCGTGAATTCCACGCACTTGACATTGAGCTCTTCGGCGATAACCGAGACGAATTCTGCGGGGACAGTTCTGTCGCTTGCCACAAACATCTTTGCGACAGGCTGACGGTTCTTGATGCCCGACAGGTTACGGCAGGCTCTGCCGAGGGTGACTACGTGCATAACCTCTTCCATGTTTTCTTCAAGCTCATGGTCGATGCGTTCTGCGTGAAGCTCGGGCCACTTGCAAAGGTGAACGGATTCGGGCGCGTTCTTATCAACGGAGCAAACGAGATTGCGATAGATATCTTCGCTCATGAAGGGGATGAAGGGCGCGGAGATTTTCGCGAGGGTAACAAGGGAGGTGTAGAGGGTGAGATACGCGTTGATCTTATCCTCGGGCATATCCTTTACCCAGAAGCGTTCACGGCTACGGCGGACATACCAGTTCGAGAGTTCATCGACGAACTCGGAGAGAACGCGTGTTGCTTCGGGAATCTTGTATGCGCCAAGGTGACGGTCGACAAGGTCGACGGCGCTCTCGAGCTTCGAGAGGATGAACTTATCCATGACCGTCAGGGTTTCGGGATTGAGGGTATATTTTGTGGGATCAAAGCCATCGATGTTGGCGTAAAGTACATAGAACGCGTAGGTGTTCCAGAGCGTGCCCATGAACTTTCTCTGACCTTCGATAACGGCTTCCTTGAAGAAACGGTTGGGGAGCCAGGGAGCAGAGTTTGAATAGAAGTACCAGCGGATGGCATCCGCGCCATATTCCTCGAGCGCCTCGAAGGGATCGACGGCGTTGCCCTTGGACTTCGACATCTTCTGTCCGTCCTTGTCGAGGACATGTCCGAGAACGAGAACATTCTTGTAGGGAGCGCAGTCGAAAATCAGGGTAGAGATTGCCATCAGGGAGTAGAACCAACCACGCGTCTGGTCGACACCCTCGCTGATGAAGTCGGCAGGGAACTGCGAGTCGAAGAGCTCCTTGTTTTCAAAGGGGTAGTGCCACTGTGCAAAGGGCATCGAGCCAGAGTCAAACCAGCAGTCGATTACCTCGGGCACACGGCGCATCTCGCCCTGACACTTGGGGCAGACGAGGGTAACATCGTCGATGAAGGGGCGGTGAAGCTCGATGTTTTCGGGGCAGTTGTCCGACATCTCGCGCAGCTCGGCAATCGAACCGATGCTGTGACGGTGACCGCAGGAGCATTCCCAGATGTTGAGGGGCGTACCCCAGTAACGATTTCGGGAAAGTCCCCAGTCCTGCACATTTTCAAGCCAGTCACCGAAACGGCCTTTACCGATGTTTTCGGGAATCCAGTTTACGGTATTGTTGTTGCGGATAAGGTTTTCGCGGACCTCGGTCATGCGGATGAACCAGGTGTCGCGCGCATAATAGATAAGGGGGGTGTTACATCTCCAGCAGTGAGGATATTCATGCTCGAATTTGGGCGCGGAGAAGAGCTTGCCTTCACGGTCAAGGTCAGAGAGGATGAGCGGATCGGCATTTTTTACAAAAGTGCCTGCATAATCGGTCTCGGCGGTCATCTCACCCTTGCCGTCAACAAACTGAAGGAAGGGAAGGTCATAGGTGCGGCCGACACGGGAGTCATCCTCACCGAATGCGGGCGCGATGTGTACGATACCTGTACCATCGGACATGGTAACATAGCTGTCGGCGGTCACGAAGTGCGCCTTCTTACCCTGACGCTCTGCGGCAATACCTGCACAGGCGAAGAGGGGATGATATGCCTTACCCTCGAGGTCCTGACCGACCATCTTTTCGAGGATTTCATAGGCGGGTGTGCCTTCCTCGCGGGGAAGCGTACCGAGAACGCTGTCGAGAAGTGCCTCTGCCATATAGTAAACTCTGCCGTCGACGGCACGAACCTTTGCATAGGTTTCCTTGGGGTTGACACAGAGGGCGGCGTTTGAAGGAAGCGTCCAGGGCGTTGTCGTCCAGGCGAGGAAGTAGGCATCCTCGTCCACACAAGCGAAACGAACGATAGCGGAACGCTCTTTTACGGTTTTATAGCCCTGTGCGACCTCGTGAGAAGAGAGGGGAGTGCCACAACGGGGGCAGTAGGGAACGATTTTGAAGCCTTTGTAGAGAAGGCCTTTGTCCCAGATGCGCTTGAGCGCCCACCATTCCGACTCGATAAAGTCGTTGGTGTAGGTGACATAGGGGTTTTCCATATCCGCCCAGAAGCCGACGGTGCCAGAGAAATCCTCCCACATGCCCTTGTATTTCCATACGGATTCTTTACAATGCGCGATGAAGGGAGCAAGACCGTAGCTTTCAATCTGCTCTTTGCCGTCGATGCCGAGCTTTTTCTCGACCTCAAGCTCTACGGGCAGACCATGGGTGTCCCAACCCGCCTTACGCAGAACGCGTTTGCCGCGCATGGTCTGGTAACGGGGAATCAGGTCTTTGATAACACGCGTAAGTACATGACCGATGTGGGGCTTACCGTTCGCGGTAGGAGGACCATCGTAGAAGCAGA
Organism: Clostridia bacterium; assembly: GCA_017508465.1. Classification (GTDB taxonomy): domain Bacteria; phylum Bacillota; class Clostridia; order Oscillospirales; family CAG-272; genus UBA1740. The sequence continues at coordinate 938 of JAFVYW010000111.1, read as the reverse complement.
AGGAGCCGGCTTCGCCGCCCTCTTGCATACTTCTCTCAAAAATATGCTCGCTCTCCCAGAAGGAGCGCGTCGCCTTTTCTCTCTCAACAAAGTTCAGACTTTGTTGGACTTTTTTGTAGATTTCGCTCATAGCAAATCTCCTTTTATCTTAATAAATCACATACAAAAACAAAAAAATCCTGTTCGGAAAAGAACAGGAAAAGCCCAAAGAATGAGCCATATAACCACCTGACATATCCAACAATATGCTCCCCATGACGCAGGGAATGCGTCATCCCTTACTCTTTCGTTCAGGGATGCGACTCGGAAGTGATTTTCACTGTGGGACTTGCTTATCGGCTCACACCATACCCGACTCGCTGAAGGCTTATCCACACGCTACTGTCTTCGTCACAGTCTTTGTGTTTTTCTTTATCATATCACACAAAAAGGGAAAAGTCAAGAGGGAAATGGAAAATATGTGCGCGTCAGAATTGACGCGAGGGTTCGCCCGAAGGCGAAATGAAATCCACCAAAGGTGGATGAAATCACTCCGTGATGAAATCCGTCAAAGACGGATGAAATCCTGCTGTGCAGGGTTTTGGGTGTCGGGCGCAAGACGGCGTTTACGCATACCGCAAAATGCAGTAAGATAACAGAGCCTCCCTTGTGTAAAGGGAGGTGGCACAGCTTGCCGTGACGGAGGGATTGTAGAAGAATAGAGTTACGCTAAAACAATCCCTCAGTCGCTCCGCGACAGCTCCCTTTACACAAGGGAGCCAACGAAAAAGGTGTCGATCTCCACAAACTGTCATTCTGAGCGCAGCGAAGAATCTCACTCTTGATAAGGTATTGATAGCGCCCAGATCCTTCGCTGCGCTCGAGGATGACACCTTTGGTGTCGGGCGCAAGACGGCGTTTACGCATACCGCAAAATGCAGTAAGATAACAGAGCCTCC
>JAFVYW010000110.1 GCA_017508465.1 Clostridia bacterium | reverse complement strand
AACGAAAAACCTAAATAAAAAAAGAGAAAACCGTAGGTTTTGACCTTAGTTTCCTCTTAATCTGTAAACGACAGAGGCAATTTGATTGTACCTCTGTCGTTTTTCGTTCGGTTATGCCTAAATGAAGCAGCCCCTTTTATACTTAATCATCTTCTATTGTGTCAAAATAATCTCTGTCGAAAAATTCAGACAAGGTGATGCCCGCACCTTCGCAAAAGCGTTTTACGGTAATGACTTTAGAGCATTTTGTTCTTCCTTTGAAAAGGTCATAAATTGCCGACGGAGACATGCCACCGCGCAGAGCGATGTCGCAAACATTGCTGTTTTGCTCTTCGCAAATTTCTTCAATGCGTTTGATAATGGCTTCGTTTAAATTCATAGTCTCCCCTCCGTTTTTGTGGAATTCCACAATTATTATACGGCAAAGAGAATTTTTTATCTCGTGGAACTCCACGATATTGACAATCATTTTTCATAGTGTTATAATATTGTCAAAATCATGGTATTCCACGAAAACAAGGGGTGTTATATGATAATTGCATTTGCAGGCCATGCTTCTGTTCCTTCATGCGAGAAAGTAAAACAAATCATAAAAGAGAGTATCAGAACTCTCGTCAGACCTGATGAAGTTTTGACATTTTATCTTGGTGGGTATGGGGATTTTGATAGAATTGCTTTATCTGCATGCAGGGAGATGAAGAATGAATATTGTGCTGAAGTTGTTTATGTAACGCCATATATGAATTTTAACGAACAAGAAAAAATAAGGGATATGTTGAAGCACAAATTGTGTGACGCTTCTCTTTATCCCCCTATTGAACATGTTCCACCAAGGTTTGCTATTTTGAAACGAAATGAATGGATGATGAAAAATGCGGATGTGATTATTGCTTATGTGTCCCATAATTTTGGTGGCGCATATAAATCCATTCAGATCGCCAGAAGAAACAACAAAAGAATTATAAACACTTTTGAATTGTTAGATTGTTGACATTTTCTTGGCGATACTTCTTGACAACCCCAATTCTATAAGATATAATGAAGTTAAAATAAAATTTACGAGGTAATGATTATGAAACGAATTCTTCCTTCTTATCCTCTTTTTGTAAAAGATCCGAACTTTTCTCTCTGGTCGCCCTGCGATGTGCTGAACGAGGGAAGTGTGGAGAGCTGGTTTGGCGAAAAAAAGACCGTCCTCGGCTTTGTCCGTGTGGATGGTGTGACATATCATTTTCTTGGCGAGGGCAAGAGATTTCTGCCCTTCGGCGTAAAGGTGGCGAAGCAGACCGATGTGTCTGTCGGCGCGTTCTCGACAGATTACACCTTCGACCTTGATGGACTTACCTTGTCGGTTTCGTTTGTTTCACCCCTGTGTCCTGATGACCTGGATGTTCTCGGCTTGCCTGTCTGCTATCTTGATTATAAGGTAGAAGGTGGCGAGGGAAGAGAGGTGGAGTTTTCCCTCTTCCTTGGTGCAGACAACTGCTACAACAACATTCCCGATAGCGTCAATGCGACTACCATCGGTGGTGTAATGCCCCTTTCTTCGATGGAAAGCGCGTTCTTCGGTCTTTGCCGTCAGCATCCCCTTTCCAATACCAATGACCTGATCGGCGCTGACTGGGGCTATTTCCATGTAGCGGGCGAGACGGCGTTCCTGCTTGACGAGCATGAACTGTTCGCCTACCTTGCGAGTGGTGCGCATAACTTCAAGGCGAAGGAGGCCAACCGCTATGTCGGCGCGTTTGTAAAAGGCAGAGAAGGAACGGTGCTTGTCGGCTATGACGATACCATAGCGATTGACTACTATGGCGATTATCGCAAGGGATATATGCTCGAGAAGTATACCATGGCAGAATGTCTCGGAATGGCTATGGCGAAGAAGGGCGAGATTTACGGAAAGCTTAACGCCTTTGATGAAAAACTTCGCGCAGACGCAAAGGGCTTGCCCGAAAGCTACCTGCCCATTCTTTATGCATCCCTTCGTCAGAGCATCGCAGGTCATAAGCTTGTGCGCGACCGCGAGGGAAATGTCCTCTTCCTCTCCAAAGAAAACGGCTCCAACGGTTGTATCGCGACGGTGGATGTTTCTTACCCTTCCATCCCGCTCTATCTCTATGCGAATGTAGAACTTGTGAAGGGCATGATGCGCCCGATTCTGAAATTCGCGAGAATGCCTATCTAGAAATATGATTTTGCCCCTCATGATGCGGGCACATATCCTGCTTGTTGCGGTCAGGTGTATGGCCTGGTGCGCGACAGCGAGGACAAGTACACGGGCAATATGAAAACGGCAATCTGGCACGATGGCAAGCGCGGCATCGCCACAACACACCTGCCCTATTACGCGCTTCCCGCTACAATGGATATCTATCGTTTCGACTCCCAGATGCCTGTTGAGGAATGCGCAAATATGCTTGTGATGTTCCTCGGCGTGAGCGAGTGCGAAGGAAATGTTTCCTTCTTTGAGGAAAATCTCGACCTCTGCTCGAAGTGGGTGGAATACCTTGTGAAATATGGTCTGTATCCCGAAGAGCAGCTTTGCACCGATGACTTCGCAGGACACCTCAAAAACAATATCAACCTCGCCATCAAGGCGACGGTCGGTATCGGCGCATATGCGAGGATGATTGGTCTTGCAGGAGACAGAGATAGCGAGAAAAACTATCGCACGATTGCGGAAGAGTTTGCGGCAGAAATAACGAAATTTGCAAACAAATATTCACATTTACCACTCACCTGGGACAGTGATGACAGCACATTCAGCCTGAAATACAATTTTGCGTTTGACAAGATTTATCATCTTGACCTGTTCGACCATTCGATTTTTGAAAGAGAAATCGATACCTATATCGAAAAATGCAACGCCTTCGGCACGCCCCTTGATACGCGTGCGATTTACACGAAGAGCGACTGGATTGTCTGGTCCTGCGTCCTGACCGATGATAACCAGAAGAGAGAAGCCCTCCTTTCTCCCATTGTCCGCTTCCTCGAGGAAAGCCCTCGTCGTGTACCCTTCTCCGATTGGTACGACACCGACAGTGGCACCTTCCGCCATTTCCGTGCAAGAACGGTACAGGGCGGCACCTTTATTCTACTTCTTTTGGATAGGGGAGAATGATGGAGGAGAAGAGAATGGATGCCGAAGTACTGGAGTATAAATCTTATAGAGAAGATGCGACGGATTTTCTTTTGTATTCCGAAAAGGAGGACGGTACGCTGTCGGTATCGATCGGCGAGGCTGGAAAATTTACTCATATCGATATTCCTTATTCCTATAATGGCAAAATTGTCTCTGAAATTGCCGAGAATGGATTCAGGTTTAATGAACTTCTGCCTAATAGAAAACTGAGAAGTGTTACGATTCCAAATAGTGTCACTAAGATTGGTAGGTGTGCGTTTGCGGATTGCGTGCACCTCGCTGCTGTTGTCATACCGGATTCTGTTGTTGAAATCTGCGAGTATGCTTTTTCGTCTTGTGAAGACCTGGTGGACATAACAATTCCCGATAGCGTTACAAGTCTTGGGAAAAATGCGTTTGCTCTATGTAACAAACTTACGAATGTGGTAGTTGGAAAGTCGATCACTATAATTGGAAAAAGAATGTTCTATCGCTGTCCAAAATTAAAGCGTATATCACTCCCTCCATCTCTTGTCATGATTGATGAGGGTGCATTTGAACATTGCGAGAAACTACAAAGTATCGTCATTCCCGATTCGGTTACATCCATTGGTAAGGCTTCGTTTGCGTTTTGCGAAAGTATGAAGAGTATCAGGATTCCTTCCTCGGTCACTGAGGTGGGAGCACATGCGTTCTTGTCTTGTGAAAAACTGGAAAATGTGATTTTTTCTCCGGGATTATCCATCATTGGATATGAGGCTTTTGCGTGGTGTAAGAGCCTTAAGAGCATCACCATTCCCGATAGCGTCAGTAATATTTCCTGCTATGCGTTTAAATGTTGCCTGAACCTGCAAAGAATTGAAGTGGGTGCTGATAACAGGAGTTACAAATCGATTGACGGCAATTTATATTCTTTCGATGGTGAGACCTTGTTGGTTTATGCGAAGGGCAAAGAGGAGAGCCATTTTTCTGTGCCACAAGGTGTCAGAGTGATTGGTAATAGTGCATTTTCCGATTGCGAAAACCTGACGAGTGTCACCATTCCCGATTCGGTCACCACAATCGGTGGCAGTGCATTTGCCTCTTGCACGAATCTGACGAATGTTACCATGGGAGAAAGGACGAGGGAGATTGACGACTGTGCGTTCGCAGTTTGTAAAAACATAACAAGCATCACTATTCCCAAAAGCGTTACCAAAATCGGTTCGAGTGCATTCTATCAGTGCGATAGCCTTGCGAAAGTGTATTTTAAAAATACGAAAGGCTGGGAAGAGGTCTTTTTGTCGACGGCCACCAAGGGGACAAGCATCCCCTCATTGAAACTCAGAAACCCTGTCATTGCATCCGAATTTTTACGGGAAACCTATTGCCATCGTTATTGGATACGCAACGAATAAAACAAACAACAAAGGGGCTGCTTCATTTAGGCATAACCGAACGAAAAACGACAGAGGTACAATCAAATTGCCTCTGTCGTTTACTGATTAAGAGGAAACTAAGGTCAAAACCTACGGTTTTCTCTTTTTTTATTTAGGTTTTTCGTTCGGTTATGCCTAAATGAAGCGAGCCCCAAAGGCGCTTCGCACTAAGAATTCAGCATTTTAGTGAAAATTCTTATTCAATGTCAAAGTATGCTGAATTCTTAATGACTCAGCCCCTTTGCTATGGAAAAATGGTGTTGTGGGAATCTGCTGTTTTGAGTCGATTCCTTTTTCATATCTATGAGATTTTTTCGCTTCCTTTTTGCAAAAAGGAAGAAAGAAATCCTCCGTCAGAACATCCAGGCGAAGAGAGGCTCGAGAAGAAGGGGGATAAAAATCGCAGGGACCATGTTGGCGGTGCGGACTTTGGTCGCACCCATGACATTGAGACCGACGAGAACAATAATCAGCGAGCCTGTCATCGACATATAGGAGAGGGTAGGACCTGTGAGAAGGTCTGCCATAAAGAAGGCAAGGGTGGTTATCGTGCCCTGATAGAGCAGAACCACAAAGGCGGAGAGGGCGCAGCCAATGCCCATGGTGGTCGCCATGGTGAAGCAGGTGATGGCGTCAATGACCGTTTTGGCGAGGATGATATCGGGGTTTCCTGTCGCATCGGCAATCGAGCCTGTGACCGCCATAGCGCCCACACAGAACAAGAGGCTACATGTGACGAAGCCACGGGCGATGTCACCCTGCTTGCTCTCCCTTTTGGAGAATTTCTTTTCGACGAAGTTGCCGAGGCGTTCGAGACCGCCTTCAATGTTGCACAGCTCACCGATCGCGCTACCGATCGCGAGCGAAAGGATCATAATCAGAATTTTGCGCAGGTCATCCGAGAGAAAGGATGCGCTTTCATAGACAGGCGCGCTCTCCAACGCACCACTGATACCGATGTAGACGACAACAATGCCCATTCCCTTCATAATGGTATCGGAGAAGCGTTCGGGGACACCGCGCTTAATCAGAACGCCTAAAATGCCAGCGATCAGGACAGCGGCGAAATTTACGATTGTACCAAGAAAGGGCATTATTCTGCCTCGCTTTCTGTAACGCCATTTTCATGACACGGGGTGGGGGTTTCGGCGCATTTCTGGCGTTTTTCCTCGACATAGACGGGGGTATAGCCGACAGGACGGCGCACACGGAGCATGTTGATTTTCATGCCCTGCTCGGTGAAGTTACGCTCATATTCGGTCATGATGTTATCCGCGTTCCATTCGGACGCGTGGAGGTCGCGCGTGACGACCTCGGGCACAAGTCCCATCGCCTCGATTTCCTCCAGGGAGAAATCGAAGAGTCCGACATTGTCGGTCTTGAAGGTAAGTGTCGCGCCTTCTTTCAGGAGAGTAAAGTACATCGCGAGGTACTTCCGATAGGTCAGCCTGCGCTTGCGATAGCCCTTTTTCGACCAGGGGTCGGAGAAGTTCAGAAAGAGGGCGTCGATGGTGTTCGGGGCAAAATATTCGGTGAGATTGTCCGCGTTTCCAATCAGGAAACGGATGTTGTCGGGGCGCTCGTCGGCGGTACGCTTCGCCTCTTCCACGGCGAGAACCACGCAGTCGCTCACGCGCTCCATGGCATAGTAACCGCTTCGGGATGTCTTTTGCTCATCTCGAGCGCAAAGCCACCCTTGCCTGCGCCGATTTCCAGATAAATTGGGGCAACTCTGCCGAAGTGATATTCACTGCTTTCAAGAGGATAATCGGGCATGACGGCGAGGAATTCCTCGCAGTTTTGCAGTCTCAATGCACCGTTTTTCTTTTTACGCATTCTCATTGGTTGTCCTCCTCGCGGGAGAATTCGGCGAGCTCCAGACCAGGGTTATCCTCCAGTACCCAGCGGATAGCCCACTCGCTTGTGAAAATCAGAAGGTTCTTTCCGCGGAAGTCCTGCACCCATTTGGTGTCATGCGAGAGTTTCAATGTCTTGGGATCCAGTCCCTCGTTGGCAATCCAGCGGATTTGCTGATAGGGAAGGGGAGAACGGCGCAGGTCGCAGCCGTATTCGTTTCTGATACGGTATTCGAGAACCTCAAATTGAAGCACGCCGACAACGCCGACGATGACACGCTCAAGACCAGAGTTTGGTTCAAAGAAAATCTGAATAGCACCCTCCTGGGCAATCTGGTTCATACCCTTGGCGAACTGCTTACGCTTCATGGAATCGACCTGCTCGACCATCGCGAAATGCTCGGGGGCAAACACGGGAATACCCTCGAAGCGAATTTTCTGTCCCTTCTCGCAGATGGTATCACCAATCGAGAAAATACCAGGATCGAATACACCGATGATATCACCGGCATAAGCGGTGTCGATAACCTCGCGTTCAGAAGCCATCATCTGCTGTGGCTGGGAGAGGCGGAAGGACTTGTTACCCTGCACATGGTAATAGTCACGGCTACGGTCAAACATGCCCGAGCAGATACGCATAAAGGCGATACGGTCGCGGTGCGCCTTGTTCATATTCGCCTGAATCTTGAATACAAAGGCGGAGAAGCCCTCGTCAAAGGGATCAATCGTCACGCCACCTGCCACACGGGGAAGGGGAGAGGTTGTCATTTTAAGGAAATGTTCAAGGAAAGGCTCAACACCGAAGTTGTTGAGGGCGGAGCCGAAGAATACGGGCGAGAGCTTGCCATGGCGGACGGCGTCGAGGTCAAAATCAAAGCACGCGCCGTCGAGAAGCTCTACCTGCTCGACAAGCTCGGTACGGAGTCTCTCGCCGATGAGCTCACCCAGCTTTTCCGTATCGGCGATATCACAATCGATACCGTGAATTCTCTCGCGTCCGCGGTGAGAGTCTCCAAAGGAGAGAATGCTCTTTTTATCGCGGTCGTACACGCCCTTGAAGTTTTGACCGCATCCGATCGGCCAGTTCATCGGATAGGTGCCGATGCCGAACTCTTTTTCGAGTTCATCGAGAAGGTCAAAGGGATCACGCGCTTCGCGGTCCATTTTATTGATAAAGGTAAAAATCGGGATATCGCGCATCGCGCAGACCTTGAAGAGCTTTCTCGTCTGTGGCTCAATGCCCTTCGCCGCGTCGATGACCATCACGGCGCTGTCGGCCGCCATCAGGGTACGATAGGTGTCCTCGGAGAAGTCCTGGTGTCCCGGGGTGTCAAGAATGTTGATACAATATCCATCGTATTCAAACTGAAGAACGGACGAGGTGATGGAGATACCTCTTTGCTTTTCGAGGTCCATCCAGTCGGATACGGCGTGCTTGTCCGATTGCTTTCCCTTGACCGAGCCAGCAGATTGGATGGCGCCACCATAGAGAAGAAATTTCTCGGTAAGAGTGGTTTTACCTGCGTCGGGGTGGGAAATGATGGCGAATGTGCGCCGTCTTTCAATTTCTTTTTTCAGCTGTGACATAAAACTATCCTTTTTTATTTGGTATTCCTCTCTTATCTTCGCGCGAGAGGAGAAGTCTAACTGAATTATTATAGCATAGATGAGAGATTTTTACAAGTATTTTAAGAAAAAAACATCAAGAGTAAAAAAAGTCAAGGGTAACGCGATAAACGCATCCCCTTGACGGTGCAGGTGTTACATTCCCGTTACAACGGTTCAAACTTCTGCTCGTTCAATATTATACGCTATTTTTCTTAAAAAGTCAATAGCTTTCATCAAACTCGCAGAGAAATGTATGGTTTATAATGAAATGCAAAGACAGAAACTTTGCATTTTTTTCTCAATTTTTCAGTAAAAATGCCAGAGCAATTCAGCATCGCTCTTCGATTTCCGCCTTATTTACAGGCAAATATACAGGTCAAAATGTTGCTGTTGAAACGACACACCTTTATCAAAACACCCAAAACGATTTAAGCAATTAAGAGAAGGGCGCGGTATAAAAATGTCTTTGCCGGGAATGGAAACTCCGTCTTTGATTTTGAAAAAACAATATGATAGATAAAAAAATACCAAGGTCCACGTAAAAACGTTACCTTGGTGGGCGCAGGTGTTACATTCCCCTCACAAGGGTTCAAACTTCTGCTCACTCAATATTATATGCTATTTTTCTTTAAAAGTCAATAGCTTTCATCAAATTCGCAGAGAAATGTATAGTTTATAATTAAATTTATATAGAGAACATAGGAAGCAAATCAATCAAAAAGAGACATCATTTTATAATCGGGAAAAACAAATAACAAAAAACCACCATATCAAATTGATATGGTGGTTTTTCCGCCGTTTCTTTCACCGACGCTATACGGATTTCTCCGTCAACTCGATAGTATTATATGTTATTTTTCTTGAAAAGTCAATAGCTTTTATCAAACTTGCAGAGAAATCTATAGAAACAAATAGGAAAAAAGAGTATAAAAAGACGTCAACATTTTTACATCGGATAATATGCAAAATAAAAAACGAGGGGCCGTGAGCGACGGTCCCTCTATGTTAGGTAGCCTATACCTTTAATCTGCGACATTTTAATACGTGCGTCTACACATTGATTACTTCCAACGTATAGTAACACCTAACTATCAACATTATTATATGCTCTTTTTCTAAAAAAGTCAATAGCTTTTATTAAACTTGTAGAGAAATGTATGGTTTAATAAATCAAAAATGCCCACCAAAATTGGTGGGCATTTTCTTCCGCCGTTTATTTCACCGACGCTATAAGGCTACACGAATATTCTTCGTGGATCGATAATATTGTATGTTATTTTTCTTGAAAAGTCAATAGTTTTTATCAAACTCGCAGAGAAAATGTATGGTTTATAAATCAAAAATGCCCACCAAAATTGGTGGGCATTTTCTTCCGCCGTTTATTTCACCGACGCTATACGGATTTCTCCGTCGACTCCATTGTATTATATACTATTCTTCTTAAAAGTGTTGCACTTTAGCAGATTAGTCAATCGTAGAGGTCTTGTAGGTGCGACCATAGGTGTCTGCGACCTTTGCATAGGCATAAAGCGCAGTTCCTAAATCCTCGCTTACACCGCTGTTTGCATAGGTAGCGAGGTTGTAAGTGAAGGTGGTTTCGACTTCGGTATCGCCATTGGTACCTGTAATGGTAATGGTGATTTCTTCCGTGTAGAGCTCGTATGCGAAAATGCCGTAGAGAATGACATATCCTGCCATAACGGGAGCTGATGTGTCGGTGTTGGTAGCAACGAAATCGCCAGTTACAACACGATCGCCCATCGTGACGCTGACATGACCTGTAAAGGTATCGGCAACGCCGAGGACGAAGCCAACCTTCGAGTCAAGGTCGAATGCTGCCGCCGTACCGGTGCCTGTCGGGATGTCGGTCTTGACATTTTCCAGGACGAGGTCATTTTCGGTAAGCGCGAAATCGCCAAGGAGGGTTTGGATTTTACCCTGAACCGCCAGGAGCGTTTCTGCATCGAGCTCGCCATAGCGTTCGATGGTTTCCTTTGCATAGTTCAGTACATAGCGCATTACATTCTTCGAGTCGACGATGTAATTCTTCGCTGTGTCGCTATACTTCTCCTCGTCAATGCCGAGAAGATTGCTTGCGTAGTTGAGAAGGGAGTGTTCCAGGGTGTAGTACTTTGTTAAAGTCTCGCCGTCTTTGAAGATAATTTCTACAAGCGCGGTCTCATACATCTCCTTCGGCGCTCTGGCGATGGTGACGACATAGTAATCCTTGCCATTCAGTGTATCGATAGCGTCCGCATCGAAGCAGTCTGCGCCATCCACAAGCACGCTTGCGATGCCGTCCGCCTTCGGAATATAGAGGTGAAGGTCGAGCGCGGTATCGAGTGTGACATTGGTGTAGATGCTCGCTTTATAATCGCTGTATCTGGAGACCACGGTATTGTAGGAATAGGACTTGTTGAGATCGGTCGTCTCGGGCATATTCAGACGGGAATTGGACGGATAAGAGGTGCCAGAGAGAGTTACCGACTGATTTCCCTGATAAACAGCGCCATAGCCGGGCGCGAGCTCAATCTGGTCATTTACCATAGAGGGAAGGTGACATTCGCCCTCGACATAAACATGTGTGCTTGTATTGTAATGCACCTTCATATTGTATACATTGGTATTGATAAGATGCACGGTTTGCTTTGGGATGGTTTTGCCCTGGTATGGAGCAAAAAGATATTTGCTTGTCGTTGTGGAATACAGATTACAGTTTTCCAGGACGATATCCGATTTTTCTGCCGTATAATCTCTGTAGAAAAATACCACATCATATTTTTTGATGTAGAAATCGGAATTTGAAACATGGAAGGATTTGTCATTAGCGCTATATCGAAGCATAAATCCGCAGTTGTTATCTTCAGAAACAATATACCACGCGACATTGTTTGCTTTGAAGTTGCCTCCGCTAAGAAGCATCATCTGACCTGCGACCAGATCAATGCGCTCACCAGCGACATTTCCGTTGATGTCATAGCCAATAGACAGGTTGCCTGCGCTTTGGTTGAATAACCTGGTAGCATAGTTTGGGGTAGCTTCAACTGTTGCACCCTCCTTGTTCACCTCGTGGGTGTGTCCACCAAGAATGCGCGCACCAGGACGGGAGGAGTACAGGTGCATGTGCTGGTTTTCATTGTTTATTTGAAACAAACCGTTGGCATTTTTCGTGCCATCTTCTGTGTCAGAGGAGACATAGATCGTGTATCCATTGAGGTCAATGGCAAAAGAGAAGTCGGGGGTGTTGATATAAGCCGTAGGAACATGCTGATCCTCCTGCAGAACGAGAGTCCAGCCTGCCGACATGCTGGTGACGGTCGCTACGGTGTTAGAGGTATTGTTGAGATAATAGAGCTTTACGCCGTTGGCCATGATGAAGGAAACCTTGCCAGGTGTACCGTCGACAACAGTGGGGTTCGCGTTGCCAGTGATATTCAGCTGAATTGCGTCTCCGAATGTTACGAGATTGATATTGCCATTTGCCGTGAGTTTGGTGTTTGCCCAGAGAATTACAGTGTCGCCTTCGCTGGCAACGATGGTGTTGGTGTTTATCGAGTTGCTGTAAGAGCCATCCTGATGTGCGATGGTGTGCGTCCAGGCGGGGATAGCGTCTGTTGTTGTTACCGTTACAATTGCGTCGGTATCGTTGGTTTTATTGACATTGAACCAAAAAGTTGAGTTTTTGGAGCCTGAATACGAGGTTGTGTCTGCATCCTCGTTCACTTTCGCCGCCGTGTAAAGTTTTCCGGAGATGGTTACACTCGGAGAGCCGGTTTCGGTTGTGGAAGTGTAATTGTACCAGCGTTGGAGTGCGCCTTGTACATATGAGTTTTCAATATAAATTGCATTTTTGTCCGTTGCGTATCGGATACAATGGCTACCCTTTACATAGCATCCGCGCAAGGTGAGAGATGTAGTTGTTTTACGACTGCCGCTGCGTCCGATATAAAAAATATCGTCTGACATATCCATATAGCAGTTTTCAAATACGAGGTCGGCACTGAAAAATTGGAAACCTACGGACTGATAGTTGGAAGCCTGGTTCACTTTTACACGGGAGTTCTTCATTGTCAGGGTGTCGTTGAAAGAAACCGTGTTGTTGGCTGCAATAGGATCATAAAAACCGTGATGTGTCCAGATAAAATCGCTTTGATTGATATCGATTTTCACGCCGGTGTTTTCCGTCGTACCTGCTATCGTGCAAAGGTTTGCTGAATCGTCTATGTCGAGGTGGTATCCTACTTTAGTGACAGCGCCGGTGGAAGAATTGATTCCCGTTGGTGCTTCTTTGGAATAATAAGTACCATTGTAGACACAGTTTTGCATTACTTCATGCACGAAGGAGTTTTCGATGACAAGCTTTGTTACGCTCTCGGCACGGGTGAGTTTGATAACGGAGGTGTCGATGGTCGCCCACGCTTCGCTGGGGGCACTGACATAAAGTTCAGAGTTGAGAAGCGAAAGGGAACCGCCATCAAGCGCTTCAAGAAGTTGACCACCGTTGGATACCGAGACATTTCGTTCCAGATAAATGCCGTCCAGCGTTACAGAACCACCGTTTGCAAGGAATGCGGGTGCTGCGAGCGTTTGCAGGCGATCCTGTTCTGCAAAGACGGACTTGTCGATGGCGACTGCTGTGCCAATGGCATAAGAACCATCTGTGTTTTGTATGACAGGCAAGTAATTATCAAATGTTTTTTCAAGGCCTTCTGTTTTGTAGGAATGCGCAACGAGGACATCACCATTTCTGAAGGTGACGCTCGAGCCTGCGTTTACTACGAAGGTGTTCTGACCTTGGAAGGTGATTGTGTGACCATCAAGATCGAGGACAAAATTCGTTGCCCCGACGGTCAGGTCGGTGCTGGCATCCAGGGAGAGGTCAGCAGCAAGGATGTATTCGCCATCTGCATCGAGTGCGGCAGCGAGATCTTCTGCTGTTGAAATTGTGGCGGAGGTTTCGGTTTCGTCGGCGGCGAAAGCGCTCACACCGACCAGTGCCAAAAGCAAACACGCGCACAAGATCAAAAGGGAAATTCTTTTTTTCATGTTCTTTTGCTCCTTGTTTTGTTGTTTATATTATTTGGTTTTTGCGTTTTATAAATTGTTGGAGTCTGACTGCTACAAGGGTGTAGGAGGGTAGATGCGACGGGGACAGATCAGTATGCGCTGATCGGCAGATCCTCGTTGTCCTCGCCCTTTTCAATAGAACGGATGACGGCGTAGTAGGACTTGGTCTCGTTGACCTCAACCTTGACGCGATCGCCAACGGCGCGCCCCATCAGAGCCGAGCCGAGAGGGCTTTCCTTGGAGACGAAGCCTTTGGTGGCATCCTGACGGAGGGTGGTGACAATCTGAATGCGTTTTTCCTTTCCCATCGCCTCGTTGTAAATGACTACCCAATCAAAGAGGGCAACGCGTCCGTCGCCACGGTCGGTGTCCTCCACCTCAATGACGCGCGCGGTGCGTATCATGTTAAGGAGATAGCGGATGCGTCCTTCGTTGCGTCTTTTTTCGCGCTTTGCCTCCTTGTATTCGGCATTTTCGCTTAAATCGCCAAAGGCGCGCGTACGGCTCATTTCGGCGAGCAGTCGGGGGGCGAGGACATCGCGACGGTAGGCAATTTCCTCTTCCATTTTCTTTATGTCAACTTCGGTAAGCTCATCGTACATAAGATATTCCTTTTCTCCGAAAAGCGGCAGTCGCAAAATGGGCGACCGTGCGATATATTATTTCAGACCTTCTACAATTTCAAGCGTGTCTCTCGCGATAACAAGCTCTTCGTTGGTAGGAATAACGAATACCCTGATGGACGAATCAGGCGCGGAGATTTCAAGCTCTTCGCCGCGGATTGCATTCTTTTCTTCGTCAATCTTTACGCCGAGGAAAGCGAGCTTTTCGCAAACATAAGAGCGATACAGAGGTGTGTTCTCGCCGATACCACCCGTGAATACGATAGCATCGGTGCCACCCATGGCGCAGATATATCCGCCGACAATTTTGATGAGCTGGTGGCAATACATCTTCTGCGTGAGGATGCAACGCTCGTTGCCCTCCTTCGCCTTGATAGAAACCTCGAGGTTATCCGAGGAAACACCCGAAACCGCGAGCATACCACTCTTCTTGTTCATCATTTTGTCGATTTCGTCGGCGGTGGTGAGCTCACCCTTACGCATCAGGTAGGGAATGATAGCGGGGTCAATATTACCCGAACGCGTGCCCATCATAATGCCTTCGAGGGGGGTGACACCCATCGAGGTGTCGAAGCACTTGCCACCCTTTACCGCGCACATCGACGCGCCGTTACCGAGGTGACAGGTGACGATATTGACCTCTTCGGGCGCTTTGCCGAGAAGTTCTGCACATCTGCCACTGACAAAGCGGTGGGATGTACCATGGAAGCCGTAACGGCGGATTTTGTACTTTTCGTAGTACTCGTAGGGGAGCGCATACATGTAAGCGTAGTCGGGCATGGTCTGGTGGAAGCCGGTGTCGAATACGGCGACCTGCGGAACCTTCATAATCTTCTCGCACTCTACGATACCCTTCAGGTTTGCGGGGTTGTGAAGAGGGCCGAGGTCACAGCATTCCTCGATAATCGCCTTGACCTCTTCGGTGATGAGAACAGAACCAGAGAGCTTGTCGCCGCCATGAAGAACGCGGTGGCCGACGGCGGAGATTTCATCCACCGATGCGATAACGCCCATCTCCTTGTCGACGAGGGTGTCGAGAACGAAGCGAAGCGCGTCGCCATGATTTGCAAAAACGCTCTCGCACTTGTAGTCCTCGCGTCCGGGCACTTTGTACTTGAAGCGGGATTTGCCGCCGATTTCCTCACAGATGCCCTTTGCGATAACATTCTCATTTTCCATGTCGATAAGCTGGAATTTGAGAGAAGAGCTGCCTGCATTCATAACAAGAATTTTCATAGTATATACCTCACAAAATTATAGTCAAACAGGGAAGATACCCACCACATGGAAGAGCAAAATGTAAATAACAGATGTCAAAATACCTGTTATAGCACCAAAAAACACCTGGACAGGCGTGTGTCCGACGAACACCTTCAACTTTTCCTGCTGGGCAAGCTTATCCTTTTCCGACACGACCTCGTTGAAGGCATCAATAATCTGCAGAATGGTGACGGCGTGCTTTCCTGCCTCGCGGCGTACACCGGTCGCATCGTGCATTACGATAATCGCGAGAAGCGTCGCGATGGCAAAGGACGCGCTATCAAGGCCACAGATGTAGCCCGTCATAACCATCATGGCTGAGACGGTAGCGGAGTGTCCGCTGGGCATACCGCCGTCGCCGACGAGGCGCTCGAAGCGCCACTTTTTCTCTACGATAGCCGTCAGGATAAATTTTAAAATCTGGCTGATTAACCACGAAATTGTGGATGCAATCAGAATATGGTTTTCAAAAATCTTGAGAAAAGAATCCATAAAGTCCTCGTTTTATAATTTTTTCGCGCGAGCGTATGCGAACGCGCTGTAAATATTTTCGATATTCCACCCCCAGATTATACCATAATTATTTATTTTTGTCAATAGATACAATTATGAAATAGTGTGAAAAGGGGAAAATCTGCCCGCATGCTCTTGACGGCATGTGTCTTTTGTGGTAAAATAAAAGAAGAATAAAAACGGTGAAAGGAGGGGTGCGGCATGCGCTTTGATATGGAGAATCGTGTGATACGAATGATGGCGAGTGAGTTTGTCTCTCTGGCGAGACGCGGCTCGTCCGACAGCGTTCCGCTCGAGGAGGATGAGCCGATGCTTTCGGGCGCCGATGCCTTCATCCGTAAGAAATACCTCGACACGCCCCACCCCCCGATACACATCTATCTTTCGGAAACCCTTCTGACGCATCCTATTGAAATTATGGCAAAGGCGGATAAAATTGAGGGAGACACCCTGACCTTTCTGTGTGTGACAGATACCTCGGCGACACACCCGAGACGCGAGTTTGTCGCCCAGGTGCGCGGTGAGGGCTATCTTGCCGCCTATGGCTTTTTGCGTAGCAATATGGGCGAGCTTGTTACCCTGCGATTTGTGTATGTCAACCCCGAGCGCGATGAGGTGCATGCGGTGGAAGAGATATTGACGCTCAAAAAGCTGACTTCATTTTTCAATAAATGTAAGAAGAATGTGGCAGTGTATGCGCGCCCTGCCATTCATCGCGCGACGGTGCGTATTCCTTCCATGAAAAACGCGAAATTCCCCTTTCCGAGCCTTCGTGTCGGACAGGATGACTTTATTCATGCCGTTTATCATACGATAAAGGTCGGCTCGACACTGTATTCAGAAGCGCCGACGGGAATCGGTAAGACGGTCAGTGCGCTTTACCCTGCCATTCGCGCGATGGGAAGCGGATACGGTGAGAAGATATTTTATCTGACGCCCAAAACCACCACCGCGACGGTTGCGCGTGATACGGTGGAAGCGCTGGCAAAAACAGGCGTGATTGTGCGCGCGATTGTCCTGACGGCGAAGGACAAGATTTGCCCCGAGCGTAATGTCTGCCGTGTGGATAAAAGGGCGTGCCTCCTTCTTCGTAACAACCGCTTGAGCGAGGCGGCGATTGCCCTGTTTGAGGCGGAAATCCCGTGCGTAACGAGTGAGGATATCTTGCGTTTCGCGAATGAATATCTGGTATGTCCGTATGAGCTTTCGCTAAATTACAGCGAGCTTTGCGATATTGTCATCTGTGACTTCAATTATCTTTTTGACCGACGCGCCTACCTGCGCCGTTATTTTGATTTTTCGGGAGAGTATATCTTTCTTGTGGACGAGGCGCACAACCTGCCCGACCGCGCGAGAGAGATGTATTCCGCGGAGCTTACGGAGGATGCGCTTGCCTTTTCGGGATATCCGCTTTCCGAGCATAGCATTCTGCGCAAGACCTGCGAGGAGGTTGTCCCCTCGCTTATCCATTCGCTTTTTCTCTATCTCAAAAACGAAATCCGCACTGACAAAAATGGTATAAAATCGGGCGCGACGCATATGCGACAGGTGCCCGACGGTCTCGCGCTCACACTTTCGAGGATTGTCGAGGCATGTGAAAAAGAGATTATGGCGAACTATCGCTATACAGGCCCCGATGCGGTGACACGGCAAAACGCCCTGTATGCCTATTATTACAAGCTGAAAGGCTTCCTTGAATGCGCGCTTCGCTTCGATGAGCATTACGAGACCTTCCTCTTCTTTGAGGATGAGAAGATGCGCGTAAAGCTTTTCTGCATCGATCCGTCAAATGAACTCGCCGAGCGAACCTCCCGCGGTCGCGCGACAATCTTTTTCTCTGCAACCATGTCCCCGCTTTCCTATACGCGCTCCCTCCTTGGCAACGCGAGAGAGGGTGAGACACTCACGCTCGATTCTCCTTTTGAGAGGGACCAGCTTGCTGTGGCGATTGTGGACAGGGTGAGCACGCGCACCAGCGAAAGAGAGCATACCCTTCCTGCCGTTCTGCGTGTAATCGCCGCGACGGTGAGCGCAAAACGCGGCAATTATATGGTCTTTGCCCCATCCTATGAATACACGAAAATGCTCTCTGATGCTTTCCGTGCGAAGTATCCGCGCATCCGTACCCTGACACAGGAGAGGGGCATGAGCGAGGAGGAAAAACGCGCTTTTATGGATGCCTTCACCAAAGAGGATGCAAATTATCTTGTTGCCTTCTGCGTGACGGGCGGCGTATTCTCTGAAGGAATTGATCTGTGGGGGGATCGCCTGATCGGCGCGGTTGTTGTCGGCATCACGCTCCCGTCTCTTTCCTTTGAACGCGAGGCGATGAGCGCGTATTTCGAGAATAAGTATGAAAGTGGCAAGGAATATGCCTATATCTACCCGGGCTTTAATAAGGTGCTTCAGGCGGGTGGACGCGTCATTCGTCGCGAGGGCGACCGCGGTGTGGTTGTTCTTGTCGATGATCGCTTTGCCGATCCTATCTATAAAAAGGGTATTCCTTCGCTCTGGCGCGGGGTGAAGTATATTGGGGATGCGAAGGAGTTGCGTGAGATGCTCGACCGTTTCTGGCGCGATGGCGAGGAAATCACACCCTGCTGAAATTAAAACAATTTTGCAAACAAAGAAAAAAGCGTGTTTTCGGTGCGAAAACACGCTTTTTGTATATAGTTATTTACATATTCTGGGATTTAATAAAGGAATAGACGAGTTCAAAGGAGGTTTTTGCTGCCTTTTTCAAAAAGGTCGGATAGTCCATATGGGACGAGCCATCGGCGCTGTCAGAGATAGCGCGGACAATAACGAAGGGCGTGCGTGAGAGGTATGCGGTATGGGCGATGGCACCACCCTCCATCTCACAGGCAACACCACTACTGAACAGGGAGAGAATTCTGTCCTTTTCTTCCTTTGATGCGACAAAGCGATCACCCGAACAAATGGTGCCGACGAGGACTTTTCCGATTTGCTCTTCGGCGATTTTGACAAGGGTATCCACCGCAGTTTTGTCGGCTTCAAAGTAGATTTTATTGATGCCCGAGATGAGACCGACAGGATCGCCGAGGGGGGAGGTATCCATATCGTATTGCAGGGCGTTTTCCGAAATAACGATATCCCCAGGGACAAGAAGGGGGGAAAGAGCGCCTGCGACGCCAGTGTTGATAATCAGGTCGGGGGTATATTTCAGTATCATTGTCTGCGTGGCAACCGCCGCCGCGACTTTGCCAATGCCCGAGCGGACAAGCACGCATTCGACGCCTTCGATTTCACCACACATAAACTGAAACTCACCGACACATTCATCGCGTCTGTTTTTCATTGAGGAAGCGAGCGAGGTGACTTCCACCTCCATCGCGCCAATCAGTCCGATCTTCATTTTTTGCTCCATTTTTGATTGATTTTTTGACACGGGTTAGTCGTTATAGCGAAAATCATTGGTTTTCGCCATTAAAATAGCGAGATAACGCCGCGCTTCTGCCTGCGCGCTTTCCAGCGAGAGGTTGCGATAATTGCCACATTCGCGCGCCGTGTTGCCGAAGATTTCGCCATCGTGCGCGACAATTTGTCCGAGGACATCCAAAACGGCGGCGAGAACCTCGTCGTGTTTTTCTCCGCGGACGAGAAGATAAAATCCCGTCTGACAACCCATTGGTCCGAAGTAGAGGACGCGCTCGCCGATATCGCTCGAGCGGATATAGGTCGCGAACATATGCTCGAAGGAGTGCATGGTCAGGTTATCCATATAATCCCCTGCGTTGGGAATGCGCGTACGCATATCGTAGGTGGTGACATCTCCATCGATGCGGGAGATATAAATACCCTCCGTCAGCGTATCGTGGTTGACGGTGAAGGATGCAATTTTCTGTACTTGTTTTTTCATTTTTTACCGATAGGAGACATTGGATTTTTCGAATACTTCGTGAAGGGCGCGGATATCTACATCGCGGACATTGGAAAGCGAACGGCTATGACATTGTGCGAGAGCATGACCTGCCGCCTCACCAAGCGTGGTGGTGATGGGCATAATACGGATGGAAGCCTGTGCGGCATGTGTCGCGCCGATACATCTGCCGACAACAAGAAGGTTTTCTGTCTTTTTGGGGATTAAGGAACGATAAGGAATGGTGTAGTATTCGCCAGGCTTGAAGTAGTAATGGCTTGTGCCCGAGCCTTCGGGATTGTGAATGTCGATATCGTAGTTGCCTGTTGCGATCGCGTCGTCAAAAACGGTGCATTCCTTGAGTTCCATTTCGTTTAACATATGCTCGCAGACCACCATTCTCGATTCGCGCACACCGATTTCAAGTGCGGTCGAAAGAAGGTATGCATTTTCCATACCTGAGCCCGGGAGGGACTTCAAAAAGTCGACCATCTCGACCACCTGCTCGCGTGCGATAAGCTCGGCTTTTGTCACATCGAAAGGATCGGTCGGGTTGAGTTTTACGACACGGGTGGTATTCAGATGCAACACATCGGGGTGATATGTCGTGAAGGTAAGGACATCTTCACGAGGGTTGCGAATCTCACCCTTCGCTTGTCTTTCTTTATAAAGGACATTGACATAGGAACGCTTGACTTCCTGGAATTTCTCCATATCGACACCGCCCATACGGAAACAGAGCGTCATCGGCTGACAGAGGTTATCTTCCTCTCTTCCGAGGATGGTTTCGCATCCTGCCAGGGTGGAAAGGGTAGCGTCACCCGTCGCATCGACAAAGTAATCTCCTTCGAAGGTAAAAGGACCTGACACCGTCGCAAAGGTCGCACTGACAACGCGGTCACCCTCGCGCGTAACACCTGAAAGGTAGGCATGGAAGAGAAGTTCAACGCCTGCTTTTATGCACATACGATTGAGTACAATTTTCATTGTCTCTTCATCAAAATGGAGGTTACCCGATTTTATTGCGACTTCGGCACGACCGTCGAACTTTATCATCTCGTTGCGGATTTCCTCAAAGATCCCACGGGAGAGCTGACGGACTTCGTCGTTAATTTTTGTGGCATTTGGCATAAAGGGCATAACGAGCATCGTTGCTGCTGCGCCGCCCAGAGCGTTGGTTTTTTCGCAAAGAAGCACATGCATGCCACCGCGCGCCGCGGTAATTGCTGTTGCTACGCCAGCAAGACCACCGCCGACAACCACAAGATCATACTTTTTCATATTCATACCTCAAAGAATAAGATTTTATTTTATTTTAGCACAGGTTTTTTGTGATTGCAATAGGTTATGTGAGAAATGTTGCAATTTCATCCTCAACCTGCAGTATTTCACGCTCGAACTCCCTCGCGCTGACACGGTATGCGCCTGCGCCGAGAATAATCATCTGCTCGACCGCATCGCTGGTTGCTACACGGACAAAATAGTCTTTCGCAAGCTCGACCGAGGTTTTTTCGATATACGCGTCCGCTGTCTCTTTTTCCTTGGTGTAGACAATGAATACCTCTCCTGCCTTTTCGCAAGAGCCGACACCGCCGCGTACAAGATAGGCGTCGAACACAACAATGATATCGATTTTACGATATCCCGCATAGTTGGAAAGCATGCGTACAAGACTGTCGCGGGCATCGATGAGGGAATGCTTCGCGATTTTTGCGAGTGTTTCCCATGCGAAGATGATGTTGTAACCATCGACAAGGATAATCTCCTTGGCTGGTCCTTTTTTCTTTTTATATACCTTTTTTTCTTCAGGCTTATATTCGACCGGCTCGTGAATTTTCCTCTGCTTGATTTTACCATAGGTGCGCTCAAAGATGGCGAGAAGCTCCTTGTCAAGAGCGCGGGCGCTCTCGTAACCACTCGTTTTTTTCGACTCGGGTGTGGGCGAGGATATCGCTTCTTCCTGCATGGTAGAGGCGCTTTTTTCTAACACGGGTGCATGCATCCATGCATCTGCCTCATCCCAGGGGACAACCACGGAGGTTCCGTTTTTACAGAAAACGCTATGGGGCGGATTTCTCTCGTCGAGGGTAGGATTGTAGCCAAAGCGCGCGACCACCTCATCGGTGTTATGACAGGGAAGATAGGAGCGCAGGCTCATCGTCATCGCGCCCTCGCCCTTCGTGTAGGCGCGCAGTTCACTCTGATAGTGGCGTATGGTTGCGAGGGGGGCGTAGCCACGAAGCGTTGCGCCTCCGATGCCATCAAAATCGGGCGCTTCCAAGGTTGCATACAGGGCATCCAGGTCACTCATGGCGCGTCCGATTTGCCCTTCGGGAAGCGTGAGAATGAAGTCCATATATGGCTCAAGCAGAACATTCTCCGCCTTCATCAGTCCCTGTCTTACCGCGCGGTAGGTCGCCTTGCGGAAGTCGCCGCCCTCGGTGTGCTTGTTGTGCGCTCTGCCCCCGACCAATGTAATGGAAACATCCGTCAGCGCAGAGCCTGTCAGGACACCGCGATGCGTTTTTTCTTCCAGGTGCGAAAGAATAAGTCTCTGATAGTTTCGTGAGAGAATATCGGTGGAAAGCTCGCTTTTGAATACAACGCCCTCGCCATATTCCAGTGGCTCGATTAACAGATGAACCTCGGCATAATGACGCAGAGGCTCGAAGTGTCCCGCGCCGAAAACCGCCTCTTTGATTGTCTCCTTGTAAACGATATCGCCATGGGAGAAGGTGACATCAAGACCGAAGCGCTCCGAGATGATGCGCTTCAATATCTCCAACTGCATCTCGCCCATCAGCATTACCGTGATTTCACGGTTGCTCTCGTCATAAGCGAGCGCGAGGGTAGGGTCCTCGTCATGCAACGCGAGAAGCTTCAGGTATGCCTCATGCGTGTTGATACCCTCGGGAAGGTTGAGACGATAGGAGAGCAGAGGGGTTAAAGTCGGCTCGCCACCATGGTATTCCACGCCGAAGCCCTGCCCTGCATAAGTGCGCGACAGACCTTGCACCGCGACAAGCATGCCTGCTTCCGCCTCGGTAAGGGAACGGTATTTTTCACCGGAATAAAGACGAATGCCTTCGATTTTTTCTTCAAGAACCTCATCGGCAAGGCGCATTTTCAGGGTGTCCTTGGTTTTGAGCCTGCCACCTGTGATTTTGAGATAGGTAAGGCGTGTGCCATCGGCGTCCCGCATAATCTTATGCACCTTCGCGCCGAAGGTATCGCTGTATTTTGGCGTGGGCAGATAGGTACGGATGCCCTCAAGAAGCGCGCCTACGCCCTCGCCCGAGAGGGCAGAGCCGAAGTAGACGGGGAAGAGGTTGGCGCGCGCAATCTCGCCGGAGATATCCTCTTTGGTAATCTCTTCGCCATCAAAGAATTTGCCGAGCAGTCGTTCGCTGACGGCAGCAACATCCTCAAAATAATGGTCTGTCTTTGTCGAGGAGAAATCGACCGCGCACATCGTGCCGAGTGCTGTGCGGATTTCCTCCATCATTTCGGCGCGTCCGCGTCGGAGCATGTCACATTTGTTGACGAAAATAAAGGTAGGAATGCGGTGTGCGCGTAAAAGCGTCCATAGGGTTTTGGTATGAGAACGGATGGGATCGGAGAGGGAAAGAACTAAAATCGCACCGTCCAGCACCTCGAGCGAGCGCTCAACCTCGGCAACAAAATCGATATGTCCCGGGGTGTCAAGCAGGGTGATTTCAAGATCGCCGAGAGGAAGGGTTGCCATCTTGGAGAAAATCGTAATCCCCCGCTCACGCTCCAGTGAATGCGTGTCAAGGAAGGCGTCGCCACGGTCTACTCTGCCCATGCGTCTGATAGCGCCGACATGGTAAAGCATGCTCTCGGTGAGTGTTGTTTTTCCAGCGTCGACATGCGCGAGGATGCCTATGGTGGCTCGTTTCATATGTCTTTTCTCCTTTCTTTTTACCTATAAAAAATGCCTCCTCCTGCTTATTTAAGTTCGGAAGAGGCATGAAAATGAAAAGCAAAGTTTACAAAATATTGACTTCACATCGAAAAAGGCTACATCTCTGTTGGAATACGATTACAGCTTGCGGATGCGAAGGACAGGATTGACAACGCTATCACAGGAGTCGACATCGGTCGCGCGGAGCGTCATCAGGTGAACGCCGATGTTTTCGATGATATGGCGCTCGGGCAGAGGAAGGTTCTGCATCTCCTTGGAGTTTATCTGCGTGGATTTTGAGACGATGGAAAGATAGCGGTCATAAATCGTCGAGTTGAGAAGAGCGAACAATCCCCAGACGAAGCGCGCACTCATCTCGGCGTTCTTATCTCTGGTGTCGATAAAGTTGATTTTGTTATGGGTACTGATATAACGGTAAGAGGGAAGTCCTGCCGCGATATAAATCGCGCAGTTTAAAAATCTCTCATCGCCCTTGGCAGGTACGCGCTTGATGAAAATCATATTCTTGTTTCTCTGGATGAGATTTTCATTCAAAGGAGCGATATATTGGTTTTTAATCGGCAGGGGGAAACGGATGACACCGCCTGAAATCGCGTTTGGACGGAAAAGGGGAACAGCGCCACGCGTCGGTTCGGAGAAGAGCATCTCGCTGACACGCGAGTCGATAACAAGCCCTGTATACATCTTAAGTCCGAGCGAGGTGAGTGTTTCGGGGAAGGAGGAGAGATAGCGTACAATCTGCGTATCCTCGGCGCTCTTAGGCAAGGTCAGGGCAAGTCCTTCTTTATTTACCACAAACCGATAGGGAAGGGGTGGCAGGGCGACGGTCTTGTCGGGCGAGCCATGGTCGGTCGATGTGGTGATGGAAATGGTTTCGGGCGCTTCGCCCTTATGATAGGCAATAATGATATTTTTCTTCAGCGGGGTAGCGCGGCTCTTGTTTTTCTGCACACCGACAAACAGGTGAATGCGACGGATCGAGAGCGCCTCGCTCATTTCAAGACGGAAATTTTTAAGCTCGGTTGCTGTCGCGACGGTGGTCGGAAGCATGCAGACCAATTGACCGTCCTCCTCGAGATGTCCTCGCGCCATCTTCGCAAATAAAAAGGCCTCGTTGATTTTTATCTGGGTGACACCACCTGCCACCTTCGCCTCGTCCGATGCCTTGTCGATAAAGCCTTGCGGTGGGTTACAGATAATCAGGTCGAAGGTGTCGGGGGTGGAATCAAAGAAGGTTACTGTATAGTGATTCTGCGCATCGAGAATATAGTTTTCCTCGTACACCGTATAGAACAGCTTCACACCATAGTCATGGCGCGCTTTCTTACGGATGCGCTCAAGATTGTCCTCGAGCATGACGCAGAATTCGGGATTGTTCTCATAGCAGGTCAGATAAATCTGCTTGACCGAGGGGGCTTCTTTGCAGATGCGCTCGACGATAGCACCTGACAAAATGCCTGTACCTGCGCCGGGATCCAGAATGGTATAAACACTACGGGTGGTATCGATATTGAACATCGATGCCATAAGGCGCGCCGTATCTTTTTTGGTAAAAAGACGACCGAGCCTGATATTCTCGCTTTTTGATTTTTCTCGCACAAGCTTCGCGGTGTTTCTGACGGCCAGACTTAACATAGCATTCTTCCTTTCTTTGAAATTTCTGCCTGAAAATATTGTACCATATTTTCATGGAACTTTCAAGGGGTTTTCTGAAATTTTTAATATTTTTTAAAGAAGATTGACAAGGCTTTTTGATAAAAAACCGAACCCGAGGCAAAGCCGAAGGGTTCGGTTTGTGTTTAAGGTATTGTAGTGCCGTCAGTCGGGGAGATATGCGCCCCATTTTTTCAGCTTCGTACGGAGTAAGGCGGCGTTCACATCGCGACAGGCAATGTTCTCTTTTGCCGAGATGGCGGCGGCGATGCCTGCCGCCTGTCCCATCGCCATGCAGGGTGGCATGACGCGGATTGCCGCGGCAACGGGGCGTTCTGCGCCCACAAGCCTGCCTGCGCCGAGAAGATTATCCACCCCCTTGACCACAAGGGAACGATAGGGGATGAAATAGGGAGCGTTTGAATCACGCGGAATGTATTCCACATATCCCTTTTTGTGAATATCCATTGAGTTTGAGGCGCAGAAGATTTCATCCGCAAAGCGTGTCGAATGGACGGCATCCTCGGTTTTGAGTACATATTCGGATACAATACGGCGGGACTCGCGCACGCCGAGCATCCCGGCGCTTCGGGAGAGAACGATATTCTCACAGCCTGCCACATATTTTTTAAGAAAATTCATCACATAGACAATCTGGCGTCGTCCGACAAGCATCGCATGGGACACCTCCTCGGGAGAGCGGGCATCGACACCGTCCATTTGTGTCATATTGACTACCCATTCACCATCGATACCCTCGAAGAGCATCACCTTGGCGCGATAGAGAGGATAGTTGCCTCTCTCCCGCTCCGCTTCAATCTCGCGCATGTAAAAACGCGTTTCCATATCGGGTGCGCTCTGCATATGTTGTTCCATCGCTTCTTTATCCACACCGCGGACGGTGAAGAAGAGGGAGGACGCCTGCACATCTCCGTCGCCGTCTCCGTAGACAGTTTCCAGCCCGAGACCTGCCACCACATCGGCATCTCCCGTGGTATCTACCACAACCTTGGGTGTGACGCGATAAAGACCTGCCTTTGTCGCGAAAATGGCGGAGGTGACTTTTCCGTTTTCCATGATGCCCGAAAGGAATGTCGCGCCAAAAAGGACACGCACGCCGCATTCGGCGCACATATCGTCCGCGACGCGTCGGAATGCCTCGGCGCTATATGGCGTGAGGTTCTGGTGACCGTGGGTACGATACGCCGTATAGGAAGCGAAGGTCCTCTCACACCTCGAGGGGTGTATCGCGCCTCCGATCTCTTCCATACGGCGTACGAACTCATCGAAGAAGCCGCGTATCAGTTGGGTTTTGCTATCGGGGGTATAGGAGGTCATGAAGGGACCGACAAGTCCGAGAGATGCCGTACCGCCGAGAACATAGGATTGTTCCATAATCAGCGTATCCGCACCCTCGCGGCTCGCTGAAACGGCGGTTGCAACACCAGCGACGCCGCCACCCACAACAAGAACATCACAAGTGAGTTCTTTTACTATTTGTAAAGTAATGTTTGCATTATTCATGTTTTAGTCTCCAAGGCTCATAAGAAGAGAATAGCAGACTTATCGAACAGGATTTACGGGAAGGGAGAGAAAAGCAATATCAGGCTTCTCTTGCTTTTTATTGTTCGTCCTCTTTTGACATCTCCGCTTCGTACTGAAGCATGTAGAGCTCATGGTATCTGCCGCGCTTGGCTAAAAGCTCGGCATGTGTGCCTTCCTCGAGGATTTCACCGTGCGAGAGAAGGATGATATTGTCCGCGTGCTGAATGGTGGAGAGACGATGCGCGACAACGAGCATGGTGCCGATATTCTTCATCTTCTCAAGGGAGTCCTGGATAAGAAGCTCGGTTTCGGTGTCGATATTTGCCGTTGCTTCATCGAGTATCATTACGGAGGGACGATGAATGACGGTACGCGCAAAGGAAAGAAGCTGTCGCTGTCCTTGTGAGAAGTTGTTGCCACGCTCGCGTACCACCTCGTCAAGTCCTGCGGGAAGCTTGTCGATAAAGGCATCGGCGTTGACATAGTGGCACGCCTCGCGGATTTCCTCCTCGGTAAATTCTTCGTCGAGGACGATATTGGAGCGGATGGTGCCAGAGAAGAGGAATACATCCTGAAGCATCTGTCCGAGCAGACGGCGCAGGGAAGAAATTTTAATCTTACGGATATCAATGCCGTCGATCAGAATTTGTCCCTTCTGGATGTTATAATTACGACAAATCAGGGAAAGAATGGTAGTCTTGCCCGAACCTGTCGCGCCGACAAAGGCGACGGTCTGTTTCGGGAGAATGTGGAAGGAAACGCCACGAAGCACCCATTCATCCTCTTTGTAGGCGAACCAGACATCGCGGAATTCAATTTCGCCGCGCACTTCGCTGAGCTCGATGGCATCCTCTTCGTCCACCACCTCGGGTACCATATCCTGAATGGTGAAAATCTTTTCAGCCGAGGCGAGCGCGCCCTGGAGGAAGTTGAACTGCTCGGCGAGCTGCTGAATCGGTCCGAATATCGTTTCGATATACATATAGAAGGTGACGATAACACCACTGGTTACCACCTGTCCTGCGAAGGTGAAGTCCTCGATATATCCCTTCGCGCCGAAGAAGAACAGGAACATCACCGAGGCGATATAGAGCATGTAAACAACAGGACGGAAGATACCAAAGACGAATATCTGCTTGACACGCGCTTTCGCGAGGGATTTCGCGCGCACCTCAAACTGGTCCATTTTTTCTTCCTCTTTACCGAAAATCTGGGTGATTTTAATACCGGAAAGGTTTTCTGACAGGTAAGTATTCAGCTCGGTGGTCGCGTCCTTGACCTCACGGTGTGCGCGACGGCTGAACTGACGGAAAATCAGGGTGAAGAGTACGATGAAGGGTACAAAGCAAAGCACCATCAAGGTCATTGCATAGTTGACGGTAAACATTAAAATCAATGTGCCGATGATGATAAAGACATTCTTGACGAGGTTGCTTATCATATTGGTGAACAGGTGCGAGAGAGCACCCGTGTCGTTGGTTACGCGGGTAACAAGCTTACCGACGGGGATGTTATTGAGCTGCTCATGAGACAGGGATTCGATATGCACGAAGGTGTCGAGGCGGATTGCGCTGACGATTTTCTGTCCGATTTTCTGCAGGGAGACCGAGAGAATATAGGTCGAAAGCAGGGAGAAGATAAGGAGAGCGACATAGCCACCGACATAGAGATAGAGGGTGGGAAGCTCAAAGGTATCCTTCACCAGCTCTTCGATTTTACCCATCAGAAGAGGGGAGATCAGGTTCGTCAGAATGGAAAAGACAACGAAAACGAGAAGACCGAGAAGCTTGAAGCGATAAGGGTAGGCGTAACGCGCGAGACGACGGATAAGATCCATGTCCTTCATGTTACGGTCAAAGCCTATGGCTTCTTTTTTGTTTTTCATGAAGGCGTATGCCAGGATGAAAATGGTCGCAAGCGTTCCGATCAGAGCGCCGACAATCAGGAGTGGGAGATATACATTCATGCGTTGCCCCTCCCTTCTTTTTCGTCTTCCAGTTTTTGCAGGTCGACCATTTTACGATAGGCTGGGAGCGTTTCGTAAAGAACATCGTGATGACCGACACCGATGACCTCGCCACCTTCAATGAAGATAATTTTATCCAGCGTCTGGATGGTCGAGATGCGGTGCGCAATCATCAGAGTGGTTTTTCCTTTTCTGGTATTGCGCAGATTTTCAAGAATGGTCTTTTCCGTCGCGGTATCCACGGCGCTGACCGAGTCATCCAAAATCAGGATAGGACTGTTTTTCAAGAGGGCGCGGGCGATAGAAATGCGTTGCTTCTGTCCACCCGATACGGTGACACCGCGCTCGCCGAGAATGGTTTCGTAACCATCGGCAAATTCGCGGATATTCGCATCGATATCGGCAAGCTCTGCGACCGCTGCCACACTCTCATGCGGTGTTTCGACATCGGCGAAGGCGATGTTATGCTCGATGGTATCGGAGAAGAGGAAGTTGTCCTGCGGGACATACGCGCAAGCCGCGCGTACATCAGCAATTCTCACGCCATTGACATCCTCGCCGTCAATGAATAAGGTGCCATCGGGGACATTAAAGGTGCGTAGAATCAGGTCGACAAGGGTGGTTTTTCCCGAGCCTGTCTTGCCGACAATGCCGACACTTTCGCCGCTCTCAATCACGAAGGAAACATCCGAGAGGGCGGGAATTTCACCATCGGGATAGGTGAAGGTGAGGTGAGAGAACTCAATCTTGCCTTTGACATCGGGCAAGGACTTGACACCCTCTCTGTCCGCGACATCAATTTCAGCATCGAGAAGCGTACCAATACGCTTCAGGGAGGCTCGTCCGCGTGATGTCATATCGATAAGCTCCGAGACTGCCATAATCGGCCAGATGGTCTCGACGAAGTAGCTGATAAATTCAATCAGCTGACCAGCATTGAATACGCCGTGATAGACAAGGTTGCCACCATAACCAAGAATGATGCAGATAATTGACTCGACAAAGAAGGTGACAAGAATGTGCATCAGGACAGAGGTGCGCGTAAAGCGGATATTCGCTTCTTCATTTTCCTTATTCAGTTTTTTGAAGGAGCAGATTTCCTTGACTTCCTTGACAAAGGCCTTGATGACGGCGATGCCGGAGAAGCTTTCCTGTGAGCGGTCAGAAAGCTTTGAGAAGGCTTCCTGACGAATGTCCCAGCGCTTGGTCAGCTCCTTGCCGACAATGGCGCTCGCCCCGAGCAAAAGAAGCAGGGGAATCAGGGAGAGAAGGGCCAATGTCGGGTTCATACGGAACATTTTTGTCAGCGCCATGGAACCGAGCAGAATTGCGTCGAAGAGCATCAGAAAGCCACTGCCGAAACAGTCCTGAACGGTTTCAAGATCGTTTGTGTAAAGGCTCATCAGGTCGCCGACTTTATTTTTTTGATAGAACTGGTGAGAGAGATTTTTTGCGTGGTCAAACATGCGGATACGCAGGTCACGCTCGACACAGATACCGGAGCCGAAGAGGCAGATACGCCACAGGAATCTGCCAATAACAAGTGCGACGATGATAAATACCATCGGCAGACAGATTTCCCTGGCGACAAAATCGAGGGTAAAGGGAACGAGGGCGCCATCGTGAAGGACAACACCATCATTGATGCCATTGATTATTGTGCGGTAGAATGTCGGAATCATCAGTTGCAGGTAGTCGACGACATAGAGCGACAGAAGCCCGAGCAAGAGCGGGACAAGGTATTTTATGTAGTAACGATTGATGTGTTTGCCGAATACCAAAATGAATTCCTCCTGTATTTTTTGGGTAAAAGCATTATATGGCGCATCGCTCTCTAAAAGAAAGGCGGAGCGGTTGCGTCGGGAAAAGAGGGAAGAGGATGCTGAATGGTCAGCACCCTCTTGCAAACAATAGTGTAAACAAAAGTTGTCAATTAATCATCAAGAACGGATGCGGTCGGGTACGCGTCGCGATAATTGCTCGCTGCCTTGGCATATGCATAAACGGCATAGGAGATATCGGTCTTGGTTCCATTGACATAGGTTGCAAGGTTGTAGGTGAACACGGAAGCGCTTCCTGATGAGGGGGTAATCGTTACCGTGACATCTTCGCGCAGGGCGTAGGCGGGGATATTTGCGAGAACGATGAAGCTCGTGCTCGTTGCGGGCTCCTCTGTCGTGTATGTCCTGACGACAGAGGGCACATTGGGCATATCTACGCGAATTGTGCCGATAAAGCCTTCGGCAACCTGAAATACCATGCCGACCTTACTGTCGAGGTTCAGCGTTGCGGCGGTGAGCTTGCCCGTAACGGATGTTGTTGTATAAACACTTTCGGTCAGTACTTTATCGCTCGCACTCAGGGTGAAGTCACCAAGGAGGGCATCAAGCGAGGCAAGGTCTGATGCGGAAGCCGTTCCGATTGAGGTAGCGGCGGTGCGGATATAATAGAGGACATATTTCATCAATGCCTGGGAGTCCTTGTAATATGTGCCTGTTTTTGATGTATCTTCCACGGAGGAAAGCTTTGTTGCATAGTGCAGGAGGGAAGCGTCCAGGGTGATGGTGAGATCGCTGGATTTGAATCGAAGGATGACCGAATGCTCCTGATAAGCCTCTTTCGGAGGAATGGCGACGCGGACCACAAAGTAATCATCTCCGTTGATAACCTTCGCTGCGGTCGGGTTCAGAAGATTGACATCGTCGAGATACACGCCTTCGACGGATATGGACTTCGGCAGGTAAAGAAGGACATTGACAGAGGTGTCAATGGCAACGCTCTGGAACAGAGAGTCCTTATACTCATTCAAATGCCCGACATAGCCTTTTGTCTGGTAGGAGCTTCCGATGGTCGAGTATTCGCCTGTCTCAAATTTTGCATATTGCGCATAAGCGGGATATGCGAAGTAACCACTCGAGGAGCTGGAGACCTTGGGAATAAAGATGTGGTCCTCGGGAAGCGAGATACCACTGGAGGGGAAAGAAGGAAGGCAGCATTTTCCAGTGATTGTAAGCTTGCGCGTGTAGGGATAAACCACGCCTGCGCTATCTGTGTAGGAGGCAGCACCTGCATTGATGCTGTGTGTGCCATAGACATTGGTATTGTTGAAGGTGACGGAACAGTCTGCCGTAACGGCTTTTTCCGAACCAAAGAGAGAACCATTGCCTCGGATATTGGTGTTGTTGAACACATATGTGCCAGTATTGTTGCCGACATCGACATTGGAAGTAAGTGGTTTGCTATTAGTGATGAGTATATCACAATTGTCGATTTGCCAATAGCGATTGGTATAGCCACTGTTACGGGTGGTGAAAATGCCCTTATTATCACCAGCGGCCGCAATGATATTCAGATTGTTCAGGTATACGGAAACATTTGATATGGCGCCGAGCTGAGAAAATGAGCCACAGAACATATCAATGCGATAGGGTGTTGCTTTGTCCGCGTTCCTGTAACCGAGCATGAATCTGGTGCCGGATGCAGCTTTTTCATCAGAGACGATAAATGCAGCCTGGTTCGTGTAAATGGGATTACCGTTAGCATCGGTCTGACCATTCTTCATATATGAGCCAGTGAACACTCTCGCCCCGCTGCGCGAGGAATACACATAAATAGTGCCTTTTCCACGGAAAATTACCTCCTTCGCGCCGTCAAGGGTGTATACTGTATAACCATTGAGATCGAGGTAATAGTTCTGACCATAGAATGACTTTGACGCTGGGGTGTCTTTTCTCAAAATAACGGTAGCGCCGTTCGGAATGGCGTAGAGTCCGTCCAAGGTTTCATGTTGCTCTACGGTCCCGTCTGCTTTTATCAGGGTAAAGGCAACCGAAGAGGAGAGGTATTCGGGGCAAAGGATATAACTCTTGCCAAGCTGACTTGCGGTAATTGTGGTTGGAAAATTACTCACAAGATTTCCTTGCGTATCATAAGCGAGCCAATTGCCTGTCGGTTCCTGACGCTCGCCAGTCGAGGCATTTACGAACACCTCGGGTGTGGGAAGGCTGACGGAGTCGCCGCTGACAAGAAGGTAATCGCCAACGGCGGTATCGCGATTGCTGAAGGGCGCCTGATAGATTGTAATATGTGTGTAAGTCACGGTAGCGGCAGAGAAGGTCCAGATGTTACCGTCAATCGAGGAGAGAATAGCATTTCCGGAGGTTGTCGCATCGCCATACAATGTATAACCATTCAGATCGAGGGTAAGCGCGACAGGGATATCAATCGGATTGTATTGGTCGGCGAGCAGAGTGACTTTCGCGTCCGTGAGAGCATTGTTTTCCACATATGCGACCGCGGCCTCAAGAGAAGCGTAGGGCGTTATGTTCCCGTTCTTATCTGTGACGGTTGCGACGGCGAACGCGTCCGAGGGG
This sequence comes from Clostridia bacterium, assembly GCA_017508465.1. Taxonomy (GTDB): domain Bacteria; phylum Bacillota; class Clostridia; order Oscillospirales; family CAG-272; genus UBA1740. The sequence goes on along the minus strand of JAFVYW010000110.1, from coordinate 12,575 downwards.
AAGGTGTAGGCGGGTGAGTAAATAATTTCATCACCTGTGAATGCCCCGAGATTGGTGAAATCATCGGCAAAGACCGCTTCAAGATTTCCGAGGTAAGTGGAACGATCGAATGTGGTCAGGGCAACATTGTCGATACAGACGGAGCAATCATCGTCCATGCCTGTACGGATGCCCGCCTTGCCGTACGGCCAGCCGATACCAATATAATGCTGACGCATGCCGATACCACTCGCAAGATTTGCAGAAGGGTATGGAATGATTTCGTTGTAAAGCTCACCATTGATGAAAATTCTCGCTACGGTTTCAGAGAAGTTGTAGGCGTCGGTTCCGCTGCGGCGAATGGCGAACACCAGCGTGATATGTACCCATTCGTTCTGCTTGATTTCGTAGGTCTTATCACCGAAGTGCCATAGGCCATCCGTATCGTTGTATGAACCGAATTGTTTGCGCTCCTTACCACTACTGTCACTTCCGCGCCATTCGGAGAAAATCCACAGGTTCGACGGGAAGGTCGTCATGGTGGTCAGGTCAAATTCAAGCACCTGATAAGAAAATTCAGTGATATCATACGAGCGTTTTCCAAGAGAGATATAAGCATCCTCCCGGCCGTTGATGGTGGTAGCGTCGGCCTGGTGGAAGCGCCATTCAGCATAGGTGTTTTTGCCGTCGGCAGATTTCATGCTGCGCAGATGTCCGAATTTCAGAGAGGAGGCATTGAGAGCGGAAGGAACGGAGCCCTTGGAGAATGCTGTTCCCGTAATGGCGGGCGTCAGACGGTTCTGCAGGCTGAAGCTTTCGCCTTCCACATCCTCTGCATTACGGCTTGCTCCAGGAATGGAAGAGACCGCGGAGGAAAGCGAACTCTCATTTGTGCTACTGACGGCGAGCGCACTCGACACGAAGAGTATCGATAACAGAAGAAAAAGGGCTGAAAATCGACAAATTCGTTTCATAAGTAGTTTTCCTTTCGTAAATCACTAAAGAGAAAATAAAAGATTATAATAATATTTTAAACACAAATCGTAAAAAAATGACATTCACTAAATGTCGAGAAAAAGTTTTCTCTTTTTTTCACAAGACATCAGGAAAAAAATTGTGCGTTTTCCACAACGCCCACAAAGAAGAAAAAGGAAAAAGATGATAGCCTCACGAAGAACAACGGAAGAAGAAACAGGCGTTAAGAAGGATAAAAATAACTCGGAATAACCGCAAAATGATAATAAAACTTTACAATTAATAGTCTTTTGTTTTGGAATCAGGGGGGTAAATTATGGAAACAGAAGATGTGTTCTTTTGTAAAAATTTGCAAAAGGGAAGCCTTTGCATGTTTTTCTGATGCATAGGCAGAAGAAGACTCGTGAAATTGTGTCACAAGTCATGAATCGGATTGTTTTCTACAATAAAATTATATATGTCTCTCACACAAGCCAATGCGCGACAGAAAGAGGGTATCATTGCCCGATGCGCCAGGGAACAGACTTGCTTTTTTGATGTAAATCAAAGTTTACATGACACGCAGGGGAAATCCGGAGGTGGGACAGGGTTGTATTGTTCGCCTCCTTTTCTCTTTTTTGAAATTCTTTTTCCTTGAAAAACGCCAAAAACATGCTCTGCCACATTTTATCTGCCGAAAAACACAAGTTTTAAAGAATTTTTCCGAAACCCTTGCAATCCTAAAAAATATATGATATAATATGGGTAATAAAACTATATTTATATATCTTTGAAAGGAGATTGCGCCAATGAGTGAAACGGTAGAAAAGCAGTTTATCAGTTTGCTTTACCCGAGTGAACAGTCGAAGCTCTCTCACCAGGACAGCGCTCATAGACCAAACATCAGCCCCGATGTCACACGGGAGCTTGGTCTGGATGAAATTTTTGCTCTGCGCGGCGTCTCCCTTTGCGACTTCTTTACGATGGACGAAGAGGTAATCCGCTATCGTCTTTCGACCTTCGGGGATTGCCTTTCCATTCCTGAACTCGTCACGGCGCTCGGGAAGGTACGCCCTGTGCTTGATGATATCCGACAGTTGCGTGTCCTTGAGGACGAGAAGAGCGGTTCGGACGCTTATCTGTATTCGATCACGGAAATTGAACTGTATGTCAGTGCTATCGAAGTGCTTTGGGAAGGGCTTGCTCCCCTTCGTGGCCAGTTGAAGAGCGATGCGTTTTTATCTCTTGCCCGTCTGCTTGAGGTGCTGACGCAGTCGGAGTACTATAAAGAGCTGAACGAAAAGCTCAACGCCCTCTCTTCCCGTGTTCATGAAATTCATTCTATCACCGTGGGAATTAACCTGGATGCGACGCTTCGTCCTGTCAATGCGGGCGTTATCTCCATTAACTCTGAACAATTCAAGGGTGGAAAGCTTCTCGATAAGATTCTGCGCTTCTCCTTCCGCAACGATGCATTCACCACGATTGCTCCCCTGACACCCGTCAATAAGGGCACGCAGAGCGATAACCGCCAGGAGGCTCTGGTCGGCGCACTTAACAATGCCATCGAAGAGGTGTATCGCTCGTCCGTCAAGGGATGGCACGCAATTGTGGACGAATATGTTCTCGATAACGCTGACTTCCTTCTGCAATTGATTCCTGAAATCGAATTCCTCTCGCGCGCGACCGAGCTTCTTCTTTCCCTGAAGGAGAAAAAGAAAGCGAATGTCACCTTCCCTGAAATCGCGCCGAGGGAGGACAAAACCTTTATTACGAAGGGTATTTACAACCCTCGCGTTGCTCTCGCTATTACCGAGAGTGTGGTCACGAATGACCTCGTATTTGATGAGCGCGCGGGCATTTACATACTGACAGGCCCCAACCGTGGTGGTAAATCGGTTATCACCGTTGCCATGGGTGCGGTGCAGGCGATGTTCCAACTCGGTCTGCCTGTTCCCTGTGACTATGCGAAGCTGTCCGTTGCGGACGGTATCTTCACGCATTTCCCGGAGGGCGCAGACGATACGATTGACAAAGGTCGTCTCGGTGAGGAATGCGCTCGTCTGCGTGAGATTTTTGACGCCTTGAGCGGAGATAGTGTGGTGCTTCTTGACGAGTCCTTCTCTTCGACGGGCGCCTTTGAGGCGACCTATATCGCCTCGGAAATTCTGGTTGCACTCTGCGCCAGACGCGTGCGCGGTATTTTCTCCACGCATCTGCATGACCTCGCCTCCACCGTCGATGAACTCAACCGTCGCTCCGCATGTTATGGCGGTGTCGCGTTGGATACGCTGGTGGCTGGCATTGAAGAGGGTAGACGCTCCTTCCTTATCACGCGTACGAAGCCTGATGGCAAATCCTACGCCCGTGATATCGCACAGAAATACGGTCTCGCCCTCGATGAACTGCTTCGGGAGAAGGGAGAGACATTATGAAAACGGTAATTGGTATTGATGTCGGTGGAAGCACGACAAAGATTGTAGGCTTTTCCGACGATGGTGAAAGACGGGTACTGATTGAACCTCTCTTTGTGAGCGCGACCGATCCGCTCACATCGGCATATGGCGCATTTGGTAAATTCATCGATCACAACGGCATTGAGCTTCGGGACATCGAAAAGGTTCTGATGACGGGTGTCGGATCGAGTCATCTGAAGCGCGAAATGTATGGCTTACCTACGGTAAGCGTCCCCGAATTTGATTCGATTGGTAAAGGCGGTCTGTATCTTTCCGGCCTTGACAACTGCCTTGTTGTCAGCATGGGTACAGGTACGGCGATTGTCCACGCGAGAAAAGACACCATTGAGTACCTCGGCGGTACGGGTGTCGGTGGCGGTTCCCTCATCGGACTATCCAAGCTGATGATCGGCGCCGAGACGGTAGAACATATCGTCGACCTGGCGAGCGGTGGTAACCTTGCGAACATCGACCTGCGTATCGGAGATATCTCCGCGACAAAGCTTGGCGATGTTCCGAGCGAGCTTACCGCGGCGAACTTCGGTAATGTGTCGGATATTGCCGAACGCGCGGATATCGCGAAAGGCATTATGAATCTCGTCTATGAAACCATTGGTATGTGCGCGATTTTTGCGGCGCGCTCCCGAGGCGTGAGCGAGATTGTTCTGACGGGAAATCTCACACAGTTTGAATTCTGTCATGAGAAATTCGAGGACTTTAACCGCATGTATGACGGTATTCATTTTTCCATTCCCCACCTCGCACAGTTTGCGACCGTGATCGGCACGGCATTGTCGAATTGATTTGATGGCTAATAAAAATTTATACATATAATGGGAGATCACATTATGGCACAAAAGAAAAAGTCAACGCAGCCCGCAGCACCTGCTCCGAGCGCGGAGGAAATCGCATCCCGACTTTCCGACGCACAGGAGAGAATTGGCACCGCGGCACAAGAGGCTGAACAGAGGAGCGAGCAGACACGCGCGCAACTCCGCGAAACCGAAGAGAGCGCACAGGCTCGTATGAGCGAGTCCGAGCGCCAGAGAAGCGAGGCACAGGAAGCAGCCAGGTCCCTCGCAGAGCGTAAACTTGCAGCCCTTTCCTACGCAGAGAACTATCGCGAGCGTATGCAGAGCGAGAGATCGAAGGCGCGTAAGGCGAGAGAGGCGGAGGAAGCGCGCCAGAGAGAAGAGGCCGAGGCTCGCGCAAGAGAAGAGCGTCAGGCAAGAATCGAAGAGGCGCTTCGCCGTGAGCAGGAAGAAATCGACCAGAGAAATGCAAGAGCAGAAGAAATGCTTCGCGCTATGCGCGAAAAGAGTGCGCAACCCGAAGAGGAAGCACCCGCACCCGCGCCCGCTGCTCCTGTTGAAGAACCCAAAGAAGAGCCCAAAGCGCCCGAGGCAAGTGCGCTTGAAAAATTCAAGAGTGGCGCAGAGGATGCTGCTCCTGCATCGAGTGAGCCTCTGACCTTCGACCTCTCTGACCTTGGCCTTGACGGCGAGGATGCGGCAGAGGACGATGGAGATGATATCGTTCTTCTGGATGAAAACGGATATCCTCTCGCTGATAGCGAGCCCTATCCTCCGATGATGCCTCCTTTTGTTCCTCACCCACAGCCTCAACCCCAGCAGAATGGTGAGATGATGCAGCTTATCGGTGAGATGCGCGCTGAACGCGCGGAAGCGAATGCGCGCCGTGCGGAAGCAGATGCGCGTCAGGCAGAGGCGCAGAGACGCTCCATTGAGATGATGATTGAGCAGGAGAATGCCAGAGCCGAGCGCGAGGAAAGACACCACCGCGAGAATGCCGAGCGCGAGGAAAGACTGGCGAGAGAGAGCCGCGAGAGCCTGAGCGAAGCTATGGCAGATGTTGCTCGTCGCAGTGAAGCGGCAGCGCGCGGAGATGGCGATGCGCGTGAGCTTGAATACGCAAGAGCTGTGGCAACCTCGCCTGCATATACCGAGCCCGAGGAGACTGCACAGCAGGCACAGGGCGAAGGTGCGCCCGAGGTAGAAGGCGAGGGTGTTCCTCCCATGATTACCATCGGCGGTGTTACCTACGAGGAGGATGCAGAGCATCAGAAGCAACTTTCCAAGGCAGAAAGAGCGATGCAGAAACGCCTTCGCAAGCAGGCGAAGAAGGAAGCGCTCGCCTTCATCAAGGAGAAGAAGGCAGAGAACAAGGGACTTCGTCGCGAAATCAAGGAAGTCCGCGATCTCGCAAAAGAGGACAAGAGCCGTCAGTCCGAGTGCTATGTGGAAGAGCTTAACATCCGCATTCAGATTATCGAAAATCTTCGCGCGATGATTGATTACGCGAAGGAATTCAAGAAGAATGCACTGGCGCGTGAGATTTATCACACCCTGAAAGAAGAGGTCCAGAGCTATAATAGTTGCTATAAGAGAGCAACTAAAAATGAAAATGTCGACGCCACCCCGATTGCTAAAACCTACATCAAATCGGTCTGGAAGAGAGAGCAGGTCGCTGACCTTGCCCGTGCGAGAGTAATCTTCCTCCCCGAGAGATCGGAAGAAGGCGCTGCCGTTGTAGCGGCTCCTGTTGTTGTCGATCTTGGCAAGGCAATCAAGAAACAAGCAGGTGTCGTAGAACACGGACTTGTATCCCTTGAGAGCGCAGTCAAGGTATATGGTAAAGCATACACCAAGGCAGAAAAAGCAAAGGCGAAGGGCAAAGCCCGTGGCATAGAAAAGGCCGCAGAAGCAATGCTCGAGGCGGAAACCGCATTGACATTGGCAACCGAAGATGTCGATTATGCGATTGCAGATCTTACCTCGCTTTATGAAGAGGCGATTGCAGGCGAGACCGCTCTCGCAAAGAAAACGCGCCTTGAAAAGCAGAGAGATAAGAAGCTCGGCGCATTTCAGGACAAAAAAGCGAAAATTCTTTCAAAACTTCCCACGCCACCCGATGGGGGCGGAGATGCGCCTACCGAGGGGGACAGCGTAAATTTTCGCAATGATACGGACGGGGCGGCTGAAAATGCCGAGGGCGTCCGCATCGTACCCGTCGCCCTCCCTACCACCCGCGACAATGGATTAACCCCCGAACAGCAGAGCTTTGCTGATGAGATGACTACCCTTGAGGAAGCCCTTGACGCAGCATCCTCTGAAAGAACAACAACGCAAGAAACTGTTGAAGAACAGGCTACTGAAACACCTGTTGCGGCAGCACCCGCACAGGCTGTACAGGCGCAGGAAGAAGCACAGCCCGAGGAAGCGCAGGAGCAACCCAAGGAGGCACAACCTACGGTATCCGAGGCGCTCTCCCGCGCAAGTGAAGAACGCACGCCTCATGAGACCGTAGTCACCACCGTGCGTCCGGCACAAGCGGCGAGCGAAGAGCAGACCGCGCCCGAAGGCACCGCGGAGGAGGCGGTATCTCCCGCGCCTACCCGTGATGAGCTTGCACTCTGTCAGTTCGATGCATATAACGAGGCAGTGGTTGCTCGCGCGGCAGGAAAGGCTGAAAAAATCGACCGCAAGAGCGCGTCGAAGCAGCTGATTGTCCTGCAGAAGCAAGCGGAGGCAGAGCGCATCGCGCTTGCCAAAGCCAAAGAGAATACGAAGCGCGCAAGAAAGAAGAAGTCCGAAATGACCTCTCCCGTCATCGAGGAATTGAATGCGCGCGCCGCTCTCGTAGAAACCCTGTCGAGAATTCTCGTCCTCTCCCACGCCCTTGGCGACGGAAAGGTCGAAAAGAGCGCTCTCACCGAGATGAACGGCGAGGTCCGCGCCTACAATACCGCCATTGTTTACCTGCCCGAGAAGGTCCGCGCGGATGTTTCTCGTCTGGATGAACAACTGGCAAACACCACCCTTACCACCGGTACACCTGTCAGCATCAACCGTGTCCGCTATGAGGAAGTCGAGGAAGAACCCTTCGAGATGCTTCCTGCCGCGACCGTGCTTCCTGTCAGTGCCGTAGCCGTTGCCGCCGCTTCTGCGGCACAGGCTGCCCCTGCCGAAGAGCGCGTGATTACCTCTGTAAGACCTATGGCACAGACCGCCGCGCCTGCAGAAAGCGCGCCTGCGGAAGAGCCGAAGGCAGAGGGGGCAGAGCCAACGGCGGAAGAACCCAAGCCTTCCCGCGACGAGATCGCCTGGACACAGTACGATGCGCACAATGACCGCCGTCTTGTCCGTTCTCTTGCCAAGGCGGATAAGGCAGAAAGAAAGAGCGCGAAAAAGACGCTGGATGATCTCCTGAGGCAAACCAAAGCACAGCGCCGTGCAGTGGCACAGGCAAGCGCAGAGGTTGCCGGTGCGAAAAAGAAGAAGGAGCCTGTATCACCCGCTGTGGCGAAGGAGCTTTCTGAACGCGCTTCCCTGATCGAACAGCTTGCTACCGTTATGCTTCTCTCCCGTGCGCTTGGTCTTTCCCAGACCGAACGGACCGCCGAGAAGGAAATGCATGTCGAAATCAAGGCATATAACAAAGCAACGCGCGCTCTCTCCAAAGAAGAGAGACGCACCGTCGGTGAGCTTTCTCCCTCCCTTGTTGACGAGACACGCAATACCAGCACCATTCCCGCAATTGCGCGTGTCAGAGTAGCGGAACCTGTCACAGAGGAAGAATTTGTGATGATTCCCACCGCGCCCGAGAGAGAGGACAACGGTATTGCCGCAGCTGTCGCTCTTGCCGGTGCAGGCGCACTCGCGCAAAGTGAAATCGTTCTCCAGGGCCGCGCGCCTGTTGCGCCTGCGCCCATTCCTGCTTCTGAAACGGTACAAGAGGCACCCCGTGTCGAAGAAAATCCCGAAGAAGCACCAAGATCCCGTGATGAAATTGCACTTTCATCCTTCGATGCCTACAACGAACTCCAATACCGTAAAAAAGCCGATCGCCTCGCGAAATCCAATCGCAAGAGCGCTCTGGCTACCCTCGCACAGTTAAAGAAGGAAAGCGATAAGAAACGCCAGCTTGTCCTCGCAACCTCTTCTGAAACCCAGAAGGCGAAGAAGAGCAAGGGCGCGATGGAAGAAGCTTGCGCGCTCGAGCTTAACGCGCGCTCGGCGTGGATTACCGAGCTTTCCAAAATTGCCATTCTCGCTGGTGTTCTCGCGCAGACGAAAACACAGAAATCTGCGATGGATGAAATCACGAAGCAAGCTCGTGCATATAACACAACGCTTCGTCTGTTGCCGAAGGCAAAGAGGTCGGCTATCCCTGAAATTTCCCGTGATCTTGCATCGACGGTTGTCAATACCGGCACCCTGCCCACTCTTCCCACCTTCCGTGTGGATGAAGGCGAGAAGCCGATTGAGATGATTACCTATGAAGAAGGTCCCGATGCCCTCGCTCTGGCACTTGCTGCTACGGGCGCTACGGTTATGGGTAGCGAAATTCTTCTGTCTGGCGCCGCTCCTGCGCGAGTTGTCGCTCCTGTTGCAAGTGCCCCCGCACAGCAGCCTGAAAAGGCAAAGGGCAAGAGCGCCGAAGAGGAAGCGCCGAAGGTACCTCGTCGCGTATTGGCGGATGATCGCGCCTATGAAGCATATACCGCGCATAGCGAGGCACAATTTGCCCGCGAGGCAGACAGAAGCGCCCGCGCCGATCGCAAGAGCGCTACCGCGCAGATTTCCTTGCTCGAAAAAGAGAGCACATCCCTTCGTCGCGAGGTACAATCCGCCTCCCTCTCCTATCGTCAGGCAAAGAAGCAGAAGCAACCTCTGAATGCGCCTCTCGCCCGCGAGCTCAACGCGCGTGCAGATCTCATCACGGCGCTCTCGAGAGTTCTCCTTTTGGCAAACGCCCTTGGTGATCAGAAGAAGGTCAGAAAGACCACCGCCGCCCTTCGTACCGAAGCGCAGGCATACAACAGCGCCCTTCGTTCTCTTCCCAAAGAACAGCGTAAGCTTGCCGTTCCGATGGATAAGAACCCCGAGGTAGCTATCCTTGAGGAAGGCAGACTTCCCAATCTTTCGCGCATGCATGCCGAAGAGCCGGAAGCAGAAATCGCTATCATCCCTTCTCCCGTCCAGAGTGCGACCGTCCGTCAGGCAATGGCGACGGTATCCACCACTGTGGCGCCCGAGGAATTTTACATCCCTTCTCACACCACCGTAGCCTCTGCTCCTGCTCGTCTTTCCCGTAAGGAAGAGAAGAAGCAGATGCATGCTCTGGAAAGTCAGGATACAGAGATGCGTCGCCGTCTTGCCAATGCGGAGGCATCCAGACTGACTGCCCGCAAGGCAAAGCAGTCGACCACCGCTGCGACCGTCGCTTCCCTGAACGCTCGCGCCGCGATTATCGAAATCAACGCGAGAATGCTTGCTCTGGCAAAGAGCCAGGGTATGAAGAAGGCTGAAAAGCGCGCTACCCGTGCCATTGACACCGAGGTTCGCGCATACAATGCAGATGCGAGAGCACTCTCGAAGAGCGAGCGTATCAAGATTGCGCCTCTCTCCGAAAAGCTTTCCCAGGGTATTGCACAAGGCGTACCGATGGCAGCCATTCCTCGTATCCGTCTGGATGCGGTCAATGTCGATCTCGCCGAGTTCGCGCCCTCCTCTGTGGTACAGGGCGGTGCAGAGGATATCGTTATTACGAGAAACTCCGATGGTACCCTCTATCCCACACGCCGTGGCACAAGCGAGGCAACCACGCTCCAGAGCGAGCGCCCTGAACGCCTTTATACTACTACAACGCAACCCTATGATACAAAGCAACTTTCCGAATACATCTCGAAACAGCAGAAGACCGTCACCGCTCTGAAGAAAGAGCGCGCGAAGGAAGAACGCCGCACATCCTCCCTGGATGGCAACGAGCGCGCAGCCTCCATTCTTCGTGTCCGTAATACGACCGCGAAGATTATCGCTACGCAAATCGATACCATCTCCATTCTTCGCACTGAGAGCGCGTTCCGCCGTGAAATGAGCCGTTTCAAGAGTGAACTTACCGAGGAAGTTCGCCGCTACAACAAGTGTGGCGATGCCTATAAGAAGGTCACAGGAAGGAAGCTTGTGCCTCTGCAGAAGAACCTTGCCGACCGCGTCGCGCGCGGTATGGACTTTGAAGCACCGAGAATCGCCGACTTCTCCGAGGCGAGTGTCAGCATTCCTGCCATCAGCCTGATTCCTACCTCGGAATTTGGTCTTGCGACCGAACCCGTGTACGAGAATCTCGGTGGCAGAAGCCGTGCCGTCTCCCGCGCACAGCGTCGCGCGCAGACCGAAGAGTACATGCGCGTTGAGGCGCAGAGCCGTCAGGCGAGCGAAATGTCTGCCTACGAAGGCGTTGCCGCTATTGCAACGACACGTCAGAGCGTCACACGCGACTACCTCGAAATGGAAGCGATGGATCGCTATGAGTTCCGTTCCTATGTCAAGGGCGGCGAAAAGCAGATCCGTTCTCTGCGTAAACAACTGGATGCTTATGAAAAGCAGAATAAGAAGGCAACTGAAAATGATACGCATGCCGCTCTTGTAGGTGCGATTGTGGCTCTCGAGCGCGAGATTTGCGATGTTTATTTCAGTATCCTGAAAACCGGCGTTGCCACAGGTGCAAAGCACGAGACAAAGAAATATACGCGCCTTGCCAAGAGTGAGATACAGACCTATAACCGTCGTCTCAAGGAACTGACACGCTACACTGGTAACAAGTATCCGCAGGCGGATGCTTCTATCCCCGATAAGATTGTAAAACGCAAGGTGTACAACCCGATGCCTGCCGTTCATTGTGAGCTTGATCCTACGGCACAGCTTCGCCGTGAAGCCGAGCTTCGTCGTTTGCAGGGCGAGCGTGATGCAAGACAACAGCGCATCGACAGCACTCTGAACAAAAAGCATAAGCGCAAGGCGGAAAAGAGAGCGAAAGCCGAGACCAAGGCGGCAGATAAAGCACCTCTTACCAAGAGCCAGATCAAGAAGTATGAGGAAGTTGACCTCGCATTGATTTCTGCTCGTTATGAAGAGGAGCTTCGCCTGCTTGAACGCGAGGTTACCGAGCTTGAACGCCAGTATACCCTGAACCCCCGGAAGGCGAAGAAGGAAATTGCGAAGCGCAAGGCATGGATTCGCCAGATGACGCAGGAAAAGAAGGAAGCACTTCGTCAGGAAAAGCAGGACAACGCTCGTTATTTTGCTCTTCTTACCCTCGCTCCCTCGAAGCTTGTCACCAAGAAGATGACCTTTGAAAACGCTGTTGCATATCAGGAAGACCTGATGCAGCTGATGCGCGAGCGTATCGCACTCAATGAGAGAATTCTTACCCTTTATCGCGGTGTGGAGGGCGGTAGCGATGCTACGGCAGTCCGCCTCGAGAAGATGTATCTCTCGGCGCACAATGGCGCGATCAGGCGTTACAATGGTCTGACCAGAAGGATCCGCAAACTGCATATCACCATTCCTCAAAAGGAACAGCTCTTCGCCCTCGTCAACCAATGCGCTCGCGAAGAGGCCGCTGTTAAGGTGGAAAGAAAGAAGATGTCGAGCTTCAAGCTCCGTGGCGCTGCGCGCAAAGCACAGAGAATTGAAATTCGCAAGGCAGAGGAAGCGCTCCGCCGTACCAGACGCGAAATCGACCGTAAGATGCGTATACGCACCGCGGCAGACCGCCGTCATGTACCCGCCGATCGCGCAGCCGTCTGGTTCTTCGTTCTGATTGCCGTTGCTCTTGCCGTATTCATGGTATGGGTATTCCGTATTCCGATCTGGGAAGGTATAAAGGCACTTGTCAATATGCTTTCGCAAGGTAATATTACAGGAGGTTAATTATGGCTAAGAAAAAGGCTTATGAGAATTTAGAACACGCCACCTCGATCTCGAGCATCTCGCCGACAGAGCGCGGCAGAGAATTGCGTGAGCTTGAGCTTCGCCGTAGGTCTGTCGCATCTGCGATGGAGGTTCTTCTTGACGATTACCGCAAATCCGGAGGCAAGCATGCCCCTCGCCGTCGAAAGAAAATCGGCAAAGCGAAAAACGATTACAGAGCATAACGCATGTAATGATTTAATCACCCCCAAAGGGCGAGGTTATGGCCTCGCCCTTTTTTGATGTAACAAGGTAACCTTATCGTACATCATTCCTTTCAGTATAATTTTTTATCTTTTTGATAAATGTCAAGAGCAAATGTTAAAAAAGTTGCAAAAAAATTTTCTAATGGTATAAATTGATTGAAAATGCATCAGGGATAGGGCAAATTTGCCCTATCCCTGATGCATTT
>JAFVYW010000109.1 GCA_017508465.1 Clostridia bacterium | reverse complement strand
GAGCTGTCGAGCGAATGCGAGACTGAGGGATTGTGAAATGCTACGGAGAGAACAAAAAGAGGAAAGAGAAGTGAGCAACAATCCCTCCGTCATTTTCTTGTGAAAATGCCACCTCCCTTTACACAAGGGAGGCTTATGGTGAAACCCGTTTAACGGGTAGCAAGTAACAATTGCATGGCTGGCAGGCCAATACACGACGCACTTGTGCGTAGCCAGTAACATTTAGGGTTTTACCCGAAAATGAAATACCCCCGGTTTGACCGGGGGATTTTTGTTAATGGATTATTCTATGCGAAAACAAACCTGTCTTTCGCCATCTGCCACAAAGGAGAAGTCGAGAAGATAGGCGATAACATTCTCTTTGTCGGGCGAGACAAACACCTCTTCGTTCAGGGTATAAGTGACGCCGTCGGGAATGGTAAGCGTTGCGCTACCGACAGAGAGGATGTTCCCCTTTTGTTCGGGCTTGATTTTCGTGACGAAACGCTCGACAACCGTCATTCTGCGTGTTGTGGTATAGGTGTCCCCGAGGGTAACACCGTCCCGGTCGATGGAGAAACTGCGCACAAGCGATGTAAGACCATCCACATCATATGCACCTGCAATATCTATGGCAAAATGCGTATTATCCACCGAAATCAACCTTGCGCCGTGGTATATGTCGCGACATTGTTCCTGCCCATCCACAATGGGTACGCTATGACCTCTGGAAGAGGCGGGAAGATACTTGTAGCGATGCTCGGGCAGGAAGTAGTCGACATAGTAAAGTCCTGCACCAAGGTCGCAGAAGATGCATTCGTTTTCATGGTAATAGATGAAATGACCGACATCGTTGTGGTTATGTGGTTCGTTTCGGTCGACACGATTTTCATATCTCTCGCGCCAGTCGGGTTGAGAGGTGAGATACGGCTCTGCATTATGCCCACCCTTCGCCACAAAGGAATAGCGATCGTTTTTCTCGATAAACCACTCTGCCTTATCCATATAATGATGGTAAGAGCGCTCGCCGAGATTGCCGTCCGCTTCGGGATCAATCCACAGATAATTACGCATGGCAGAGAGAAATGAAACCTCCCCTTCGCCCATAAGCGTGTTGAAATTGTATCTCTCTTTATTTGGGAGAATGATATCGTCATAGTGAGAAGCGAAAAGGTGCAGTTTCGCGAGTTGAATGGGTGAACTGTCACTGCCGTCGGCAAAATTGACGACATGATAATCACCAACCATAACCCTTTGCCCATACAGCGCAATCTGGTGGACCTTTTCGTCGAGGAAATAATTGTCTTTTCCCTCGGTGTATCGATAGAGCAGATCGGCAAACCGAATAAACTCGCCAAAACCATAGTTCCAGTAGGCGTATCCTTCGAGACAACAGCCATCGCTGTCATAGCCGTCGAGGAAGTTCGCAATCGACTTTTTCAGGCGGGGAAGTATCTTTGTAACGCGTTCCTTGTCGCACAGGTGAATGTAGGCGATGCCAAGGTTTGATGCACAAACCGATGCCCAGTTATGTACTGTGCCTTCCCAGAAAAGATTGTGAAGGCGTGTTTCAAAAGGTGTAAAGATACGGCGTTCCGCTTCCATGCGGATGCGGCTTCGGATACGCCACGAGAGCGCATCCCCAAGGGCTGCATCAATTTCTGCAAGGAGAGCGACAGTTCCGGAAGCGAAGAGTTCAATATATTGCGGTTGCGTCTCGAAGGGAACGACATTTGCCAGTCCCTCTTCCTTGAGGTGGGCAGGGAAAGCCCAGGCAAACTCATCGCAAATCGCCCAGATGTAGTCTTCTGCACGAAGAAGGTACTCCTTTTTTTCGGTGACGAGATAGGCGAGAGCCAGAAGAGAGAGGTTGTTCCGACGCTCCCTTTTTTGCTCGTCGCGACGATAATGCTCTCTGTAAAAGAACATGTGATCCTGATAGGATAAGACCTCGATCGGCTTGGAAATTACTTTGTCAGCAAAAGCGATTATCTGCTCGTTGTAGGTTTTATAGCGGGGATTATTCCTGATATTTGTCAACAATTCTTTGCAAATCAGTTTCATAATACACCTCTTGCGTGTTATTCTAATTCAAATGCACCAGTATAAAGACGATAGTAAGTTCCGCCCTCTTCGATGAGCTTTTCGTGACTGCCGCGTTCAATGATGCGACCGTGGTCAAGAACCATAATCACATCGGAATTACGGATGGTGGAAAGACGATGTGCGATAACAAATACTGTGCGTCCCTCCATAAGCTTATCCATACCGCGGGCAACAATTGCCTCGGTATGTGTGTCGATTGAAGATGTTGCCTCGTCAAGTATCATAACGGGAGGATCGGCTACCGCCGCGCGAGCGATTGCCAGAAGCTGTCTTTGACCTTGGGAAAGGTTGGAGCCGTTGCCTGTCAGGAGGGTGTTATAACCATCAGGCAGGCGCTCGATAAAGTCGGCCGCACCGACAAGCTCTGCCGCACGGATACATTCTTCGTCCGTCGCACCCAGATTGCCATAACGGATATTCTCCATGACCGTACCCGTAAACAGGTTGGTCTCCTGCAGAACGATACCGAGCGAACGGCGCAGGTCGCTCTTCCTGATTTTATTGATGTTGATACCGTCATAACGGACCTTGCCGTCGGCGATATCATAGAAACGATTGAGAAGATTGGTGATGGTTGTTTTTCCGGCACCTGTCGCGCCTACGAAAGCGACCTTCTGACCAGGCTCGGCATAGACGGAAACATCATGAAGAACGGTTTTTCCTTCTTCATAGGCGAAATCCACTTCCACCATGCGTACATCACCGCGCAGAAGCGTATAGGTGATGGTACCGTCGCTGTGCGGATGACGCCACGCCCATTTGCCCGTGTGCTTCTCGCATTCTGTGATGGTACCGTCCTCTGCGACCTCGCAGTTGACCAGGGTGACATATCCCTCGTCGGCTTCGGGTTCTTCATCCATCAGCTCGAACACGCGCTCCGCGCCGGCAAGCGCCATAACAATGGAGTTTATCTGCTGGGAAATCTGGTTGACGTTACCTGTAAATTGCTTGGTCATGTTTAAGAAGGGAACGACAATGGAAATGCCGACGATTCCCGAGAACTGCATGCCGCTGATGGAAAGGTTCGGTACTTCGTAAAGAAGGAAGAGTGCGCCGACTACGGCAATCAGTACATAAAGAATATTACCGATATTCATAATAATCGGACCGAGCATATTCGCGTATGCATTGGCGCGATAATTGTCCTCGTAGAGTTGCTCGTTCAGACGCGCGAAATCCTCCTCCGCCGCCGTCTCATGGCAGAATACCTTGACAACCTTCTGTCCGTTCATCATCTCCTGAACAAAGCCCTCCTGCGTTGCCACAGATTTCTGCAAACGGATGAAATACTTTGCCGAGCCGCCACCGAACACCTTCGAGACGAAGAGCATTGCAACAACGCCGAGAAGAAGCACCAGCGTCAGGGGAACGCTGAAGTAAATCATGACGAAAAAGACAGTCATCAGAATGACAAAGGTACGGACGAGTGTGGGAAGGGACTGGCTCACCAACTGACGAAGGGTGCCGATATCGTTGGTGTAGTAACTCATAATATCGCCGTGACGATGGGTGTCAAAATAGCGGATAGGTAAATCCTGCATCTTGTCGAACAGGCTCACACGGAGTTTGGAGAGGAAGCCCTGCGTGATTTTCGCCATCATCTGTGTCTCGAGCGTGATGGAAACAAGGGAGAGAATATACAGAGAGGCAAGCAGAATAATCTTCGGCAAAATCTCTCCGAGCGCCATGGCAAAATCGCCGCTTTCCTCATACGCGCCGATAATCTCGAACACCTTTTGCATGAAGAGCGCAGGAATTGCCGAGGTGAAGGCGGTGAACACAACAAACAGAAGAGAGAGGGGAACCATGACAGGATAAGACGAGAAGAGAAGCTTCAGCACGCGTCCGAGAACGCGGAAGTTGATTTTTCGTTTCATGGGCTTATTCATCGCTCTCGCCTCCCTTCGTTTGTTCATGATAAATCTCACGGTACATCGGGCATGTCACAAGAAGCTCGTTGTGTGTGCCCTTGGCAATCAATTTTCCGCCGTCAAGAACTAAAATCAGGTCGGAGTTTTCCACAGAAGCAATACGCTGTGCAATAATAATCTTTGTGGTCGAGGGGATGAATTCTTCAAAACCACGGCGAATGAGGGCGTCGGTCTTGGTGTCTACCGCCGAGGTAGAGTCATCGAGGATTAAAATCTTCGGCTTGCGGAGCAGGGCTCTCGCAATACACAGTCTCTGTTTTTGACCGCCCGATACATTCGTACCGCCCTGTTCAATCATCGTGTCATAGCCATCCGGGAAGCTCATGACGAAATCATGCGCCTGCGCCAGCTTTGCCGCCTCGATAATTTCATCATCGGTCGCATCGGGGTTGCCCCATTTGAGATTTTCGCGGATGGTACCACGGAAGAGAAGATTTTTCTGGAGCACCATGGAAACAGCGCCTCGCAGGGTATCGAGATCATATTCGCGCACATCGCGTCCGCCGACGAGGATTTCTCCTTCGCTCACATCATAAAGACGGGGAATCAGGGAGACGAGCGTCGATTTTGACGAGCCTGTGCCTCCGATGATGCCGACGGTCATACCCGAGGAAATGTCGAGATCAATATCCTGGAGCGCGAATTTTTTTGCCTTCTCGGAGTATTTGAACGATACACCGCGGAATGTGACAGAACCATCTGCAACCTCGGTTACAGGGTGCTCGCTGACAGGAAGCTTCGCATCGTCCTCAAGGATTTCCACAAGTCGCTTTGCACTTTGTGACGAAATCGTCAGAATGACGAAAATCGATGAGAGCATCATGAGAGACATGAGAATTTGCATACCGTAGGTTAGCATAGCGGAGATCTGACCAACATCCAGAAGGGTGCCCTGACTTTCAATGGAAAGCTTCGATCCGATAAGCAAAACGAAAATCATGTTGAAGTAAAGGCAGAATTGCATCAGGGGTGTATTGAGTGCGACGATGCGCTCGGCATGATAGAAATCATCCCGGATATCCTCGGAGGCTCTGGTGAACTTCTGCTTTTCAAATTCCTCTCTCGAGAAGCCCTTGACAACGCGCATACCACGGACATTCTCCTCGATGGACTCGTTGAGCTTATCATACTTTTTGAACACCGCGCGGAAGCGGGGCATCGCACCGCGTGCGATGAAATACAGACCGACGGCAAGCACGGGGATGACGAATACGAACATCGCCGAGAGCGCACCGCCCATAATATAAGCCATCACCACAGAGAAGATAAGCATCAGGGGCGAGCGGAGTGCCGTACGAATCAGCATCATATAAGACATCTGCACATTCTGAACATCCGTGGTCAGACGGGTGACGAGAGAGGCAGAGGAGTAGGCGTCAATTCTCTCAAAAGTGAAGCCCTGGATTTTATGAAACGCGTCATGACGGACATTTTTTGCAAATCCCGCAGAAGATTTTGAACAGGCGTGCGCCGCGACAGCACCGCAGGTCAGGGAGACGACGGCGAGTGCCACGAGCAAAATGCCATTCTTTAAAATCGCCTCAAGAGACGCGCCGCCTTTCATCAGATTGACGAGGTTTGCGGTGATAAACGGGATGAAGGTTTCAATGACCGCTTCCAGGACAATCAGGACGATAGTCACAAACATCGGGCGCTTATATTCGCGGATACACTTTGCGAGTGTTTTGAAAATGTGCATATCTTTTTCCTTTCTTTTCTCTTTTTCCAAGATAACAGTATAGCAAAAAATGGACAAAAGTGCAAGAGAAAACCTCTATTTTTTTGAAATTTACAAAAAAGTCAAAAAAATTATAAATATTTCGCAAAAAAATTATAAATATTTGTTGACATAAGGAAAAAAGTATGTTAAAATAGACAAAAAGTTTAAAATATCTTATTAAATTGACATTTTGTCAAACATTACAAGGAGATAAAGCAATGCCTGAAATCAAGTACGAAGTTATCGAGAAGATTGGCGTAGTCAGCGAAGGAACAAACGGCTGGAATAAGGAACTCAATCTCATCAGCTGGAATGAGAGAGAACCTGTTTATGACATCCGCACCTGGGCACCTGACCGTGCGAAGATGGGTAAGGGTATCACCATTACCGTGGAAGAAGCAAGAGCGCTTCGCGATATGCTTAACGCGTTGAACCTCGATTAATCCATATACATATTTTTTCGTTTTATGAAAACGAGGAATAAAAACAAGGGGGTAGTTTGCGCTTTTTTCAAAAAACGCAAGGCGTAACCCCTTATTTTTATGCAAAAAAGAGCAAGAAAAGGAAAACGGGCGACCGGTTGTGTGACAGGCCGCCCGCCATTTTTTTGTCTTGTATGTGCCTGAAAAAGACGCACATAGTTTAATCTTCCTCGTCCATCTCCTCGAGGATTTCATCAAGAGTAAGTGCGCCCTCGTCGACGAGCGAAAAAAGCTCTTCTGATATTTCATCACCGTCAGAGAGCGAGGGACGCAGATGCTCTGGCAGAGAGTACATCGGGTGGTCATCGTCCTCGATGATAAATGCCTCGTCGGGACGGATACGCTCGGGAATAGATCCCGATGTGGGAATGCCGATGGGGGAGGACTGCTTTTTGAGCTTTTCCTTTACCTTGTCAAACAGACGCGTGAGAAAGTTTTCGCGTTTTTCGTCGCTCTCGTCCCTCTCGCGCGTTCCATATTTTTTGCAGCGTCTGCACAAGAATGGCAGTGCGGGCAAGCTCCTCCTGCAGCTGGCGCTCCTGCTCCTCAAGAATTTCGGTGTAGTCGGCGCAGCCATATCTTGCACCGACAAGAATGGGGGCGAAGAGGTCGGTAATCTTCTCCTCGAGGAAATTGTCCCCGAGCTTATGACCGAGGATTTTCGAGATGAGCTCCATTTTCGGATTGGTGACAGGCATGGATTCAATAAAGGATGTTGCAATGCGCTGGTTTGGCATCTCATCCATGCGTACAAGAAGTTCCCCTTCACGAAGGAAGGAAAGCTTGATTGCCCTGCGGTTCGGCATTTCAGGTAATACCAGCTCCATCTTGAACACGGGCTGATAGTCCTCGTCGCGTATAGCGACGCCGAGCGCGCGCACGATATAAGGCTCGCCGCCGAAGTTCAGTACTGTCTCCTTATATTCGTAGAGCCCGATTTCCATGGTGTAATCCGTTCCACCCTCCCGGCTCGTGAAGAAGAGATGCTTTCCCTCCCGGAAAAAGCGGAAGGATTCGATACCGCCGGTATAGTTGTTTTGCATGGCGCGGATAAAAACGGGGAGGATACCCTGGTTGTTCTCGCGGAACATATATGTGCCAAGCAGACGGTCCCACGCGGGAATATAAGGGTCCTGGGGCTTGAAGTGAAGGAGGACGCCGAGGCCGCCCTTTTTCTTTTTCGGTTGTATCCAATGGCGCTCTTCAAAGAAGGTCGCCTCGCGTCGGAGAAGGATATCGCGCTCACGATAGGTCGTCATGATTCCATCTACGGTGGGCTGCTTAAGATAGGTGCGGATAATGTTCAACGCAGGGCTTTGCTGGAAAAGCTCATTGTTTCCCGCATTCATGGCAACAACGAGGTCGCCATCCGGGTAAATCCACACATTCTGTCCGAGCATGCCGTTGAAGAGTATTTCGTAGCCGCTCCGACTCACCCAGATCTGATAGCCGTAATTGAAGTCCCCCGACTTTTCAGGGCTTTGGGAGTGGGCGAGAGTTGCTGTATGCACGAAGTCGGACGAAAGAATGCGCTTTCCCTCGAACATACCGCCCGAGAGAATCATCCAGCCGAGCTTCGCCCATGATTCGACGGACAGATAAAGTCCCCAGCCGCCCTTTTCCACGCCTTGTGGTCCCATTTCCCAGAAATAGTTCGTAATGCCAAGAGGTGAAAACAGTCTTTCCTCCAGGAATTCACACAGTCCCTTGCCCGATACTCTCTTGACAATCTCTGCGAGCATGTAGGAGTTCATGCTGTTATAGGCAAATTTGCTACCGACATCGAAGGTCGGTGTGGATGTCAGAAACGCCTCGCACCACGCGGTCTCCGTGACCGTTCCAACCTCCGAGAAGGGAACGCCGCTCTGCATCGCGAGCAAATGATGTATCGTCAGGTTTTCGAGCTTTTTATGCGGCTCCTTCACCTCGGGGAAAAAGGGGAGAACACGGTCGCTTGGCGTGAGCTTGCCGTCATCGATCAGCATGCCGATTGCCATACCCGTCACCGTCTTTGACATCGAATGTGACAAATGCGCGATATTCAGGTCATAGGCAGGAGCAGAGCATTCACAAATCACATCTCCCCCCTTGATGACCATAAGGTTATGCAGATGGACACGCGTGTCGGCCTCGAGCGCGGAGAGCATGGCAATGATGCGTGAAGAGGGGATACCGTGTGTCTCCGGGGCTACGCGGCGGAAATAGGGGTGTTCAGGCTCGGATACTTTGGTTTTCTGTGGGGTATATGGCACAACCGCGGGATATTTTTTGTTGGTAACAGCAAGCCCGAGGACAAGCTCAAGCGCGCGTTTTTTCCATTGTTCCATACGGCATTCTCCTTTCGTTTGATAATCCTATTCTACCACATAATTATGAACAAAACAAGCAACACGTAAACATATTATTTATAATATGAAAGATTTAACAATTATCTACTGCGCTTTCGCACAAAGAAAAGAGCAAGGCGCGGGAAAGACCACACGCACTTGCTCCTGAAAAATTTTTTCTTAAATGGATACCTCGAGGGTTTTGTGGCTTTCGCCAGAAAGGAAGCACGCCTCCATCACGAGAAGGACACGACGCACCTCTTCCTGCTTGATCAGCATTTCTTCTTCGCCATCAATTGCGCGTACGAAATTGCGATAGAAATCGTGTACATCACTTGTGGGACGGTCGATCTCATAGAAATCGAGCGTCAGTTCATCACGGGGTGCCATCGTCTTGGTGATACCTGCCGCATTCTGTACGGGAGTGACATCCTTTTCGCACCATGCGGTAAGCTTTGCGATTCTGCACTTTTTCTGCCAGTCCTCAATCAGCGCGGTGCCTTCTTTACACTGCATATAGAAACGAGGCAGGGGAAGGAAGTTATATGTGCCGACCTCGACGCATGCGCGCTTTCCACTCTCAAATACAAGGTGAAGGTGGAAGCCATCATCGACTTCGTCATTGGTGATATGGAAAAGCTCGCAGGAGACATTCACGATTTTCTCGGGAATGAGCTGAAGCATCTGGTCGATGAGGTGTACACCCCAGTCGAGAACCATGCCGCCGCCCTGGGGCTTGTGGCAACGCCAGTCGGAGGGAATACCGCGCGATCCGTGAATGTGCGACTCGATGTTAAGAACTTCGCCGATTTCACCGCTGCGGATGATGGAGCGTATGCCGAGGAAATCGACATCCCAGCGTCTGTTCTGGTGTACGGTGAAGCACATGCCGCTTTCCTTCGCTGCGCGGCACATATCATCAAATTCACCAACGGAGAGGGCAACGGGCTTTTCGCATACGACATGCTTGCCTGCGCGAAGGGAATCACAAACGATATCATGATGCACATCGTTCGGCGTAGCGCAAAGAACGATATCGACCGTTTTATCGGCGAGGATTTCTGCAAGACCACCGTCGTAGGTATGAATACCAAGCGCTCTTGCCGCCTCCATTCTGATTTCTCTTATGTCATAGATACCAGCGAGCTCCAGCACATCGCTCTTTTGCGCCCAGCTTGCATGCCAGGCACCTTGTCCGCCGTATCCTACAATTGCAATTCTTTTTTTCATTACGAATACTCCTTAGGGTTTGTTCTGTTTGTATTGTATCACAGATTTCTCTGTTTTGCAAGAGTATTTTAACATATTGTTATATTATATGCAAGAGAAACCTTTACTGTTTGTTGTACGATTTTGACTTTTCTCTCGTTTATGCCGTGGGCAAAAGGGAGAGGGGAAGCAAATCGGCGAGCGCGCCAAAGACAAGACCGGTAAGCACAAGCACCAGAAGCACGAGGACGCATTCTTTCTTTTTACGGTGCATGCGTACAAAGACGGCAAGACCGACACCTGCGCCCGGCAGAAGTCCTGCGAGCATCGAGCCGACACTGATATAGCCTGCCATATAAAACTTTGTCAGAAGGACAGAGACTGCGCAGTTCGGCACAAGACCGATGATGGCGCAAAGAAGATGTGAGAGGACAGGGATGGAGAAAATACCGCCACGGAGCCACTCGTCACCGAGGAAAAAGACGAGAGCAGAGAGGAGCAGATTCACGAGAGCGACGAAAAGAAAAATCTTCGCGGTGTGAATGAGCGCCGAGAGGAAGATGCCCTTTTCACAATGACAACCATGCGCCTCGCACATTTCGTGTACATCCTGATGTATGTCATGCGCATGCGCGTGCTTCTTCTGATGCTGTCGGACGGCAAAATCGAGGGCAAAGCCGACAATCAGCGCCACGGCAACCTTGTAAAGAAGGATACAGACGGTGGTCAGGACAGGAACTTTTTCGGTGATTAAAAGGATGAGCATCTCGTCGGAGGTCGAGAGAAAGACCGAGACAAGTGTGCCTACGGTAATGATTCTTCCGGCATAAAGATTGGACGCCATGGTGGACATGCCGCATTGGGGGATGACACCAAGCGCAGCGCCTGCGAGAGGACCGAGGGGGCCTGTCTTGCGGATGAAGCCTTCGGTCTTTTCGCCTGCCCGATGCTCGAGCCACTCCATGAGCAGATAAGCGAGAAAGAGGAAGGGGAGAACCTTCAGGCTATCGAGCAGTCCGTGAAGGACTACCTCGTGTAAAAATTCGTGCATATGTAACTCCTTAAAAAAATTCAAACTTTTCAGCGCCTCGGCGTTGCCTTCACGCAACCCTTGCAGGTGCCGAACAGAAGCGTCTGCTCTTCATCAAGCATGAAGGACAGGGCGGTGCGAAGGGTGTCCTCAAACTTGTGCGAGGTATCATGGTCGAGGTGGATGACTTGTCCGCATACAGTACATTTGAGGTGCAGATGGTGCGAGCATTCCTCGCCGATCCATTGGTAAGAGTTGTGGCGTGTCCTGACATCGGCAATTTTACGCACCACCCCCTCGTCAACAAATCGGGAGACAAGTCGGTATACGGTGCTTTTTCCCTTGCCATCGGGGCAAAGGGTATGACATAATTCTTCAAGAGAAAATGCCTCCTGCGCATGCAAGCGCATGTAAGAGGCGAGCGCCTCTCTTTTTTCTGTGTGATAAATTTTCATATATTTTCCTTTTCAAAAAATGAGAATAATTCTCAAAAGCCGTTATAGTATACAACAAAAAAGCCCTCTTGTCAAGAGGGCGGGGAAAATATTTTTGTAAGGGTAAAAAGATTTCCTGTTTTTTTCTCTTTTAGTCTTTCATAAAGAGAATGGTGCCTTCATACACATTGTGGCAGGGATCTCCACACATATCGCAGAACTCGTCATAAGCAAGCTCGGCCTCTTCGCCGACATGGAGAACAATCTGGTCTTTGTTCGGGAATACAAGGATGCACTGTTCCTCTGTGACAGCAAGCGTCTGGAATGTGCCATCCTCCTGGTGGGCGAGCGAAAAGCGCACACCGCTTCCGACGGCAAAGGTTTCCTCACCGATATCGGCCATCTCTTCTTCGCCGAAGCGGTAGAAGGTGTAAACATATCTGAAATAAAGCTTCATCGCAATCTCCTTTGGCTCAAAGTGCTACGGCAAAGTCGACGCCTTCCATGGCGCAAAGCTTCTTTTCCAATTCGTACACATGCTGTTTTTTCGGGAGGGTAAGCGTCAGCTGTACGCCAACCTTTCCTGCCGACGAGGAACGGGGAGGTACGATTTCAAGCTGATGAATCTCGCCACAATTGCTGTTGCGAAGATTATCATAAAATGCGTTGACATAGGTGTTATCTGACAGTTCAATGTAAAGCATTGTGTACATATCGTTCTTCGAGAACCAATATTCGATCTTCGGGAGAATCATTGAGGTGATGATGGAGATCAGGAAACAAATCAGAGCGCCCTCATAAAAACCAAAGCCGATAGAGAGGCCGAGTGCCGCCGTATTCCAGAGTCCTGCCGAGGTCGTAAGACCAACAATGCGGGACTTGTTCTGCACGAGAATGATACCTGCCCCGAGGAAACCGATACCGGATACTACCTGTGCGCCAAGACGCATAGGATCGGTCGAGAATCCCTTTTCGACCAGAAATACGCCGATAAGAGAACACAAGCATGCACCAACGGCAACAAGGATATGGGTGCGCATGCCTGCCTGACGGCCGCGCTTGTTGCGTTCCAGACCGATGATTGCGCTTAAAATCAAAGCAAGCGCAAGACGAATGGCAATCGTGCCCGTGGAAAAGTCCTCAAGATATGCAATTACTTTTTCCATAATATATACCTCAAAATATTTTCTGTTATTATTATAGCACTACTTTTCGGATTTGTCAACAAATTGAAGGAAAATACAAGCGGCAATTGAATATGCGCCCAAATTCTATGTGATATAGGCTTTTTCTTGAAAAAATTCCCCCTTGACAAAAGGAGAAAAAAAGTATAAACTATAAGATGGCGAAGCGCCCGTTGGCGCTATACAAAAAGAAAACAGAACGGAGTAATCTCTTATGACACAGAATTTCACCAGAGAATTCCTCGCTCATATTCTTTCTTCGTGGAATATCGACCTCAATGAAGGAACGATTGCACCTCACGGAAACGGACACATCAATATC
This sequence comes from Clostridia bacterium, assembly GCA_017508465.1. Taxonomy (GTDB): domain Bacteria; phylum Bacillota; class Clostridia; order Oscillospirales; family CAG-272; genus UBA1740. Next base: position 14,238 of record JAFVYW010000109.1, on the reverse strand, counting down.
ACCTTTCTCGTCTGCATAAGCGAGAAGAAATACATACTTCAGCGTATCAACAGGAATGTCTTTAAAAACCCTGTCGCCGTGATGGAAAACATTTTGCGCGTCACGGAGTATCTTCAGGAGCATACCGATGACTCCCGTCGCGTTATGGGCGTTTATGTCGCTTGCGACGGTAAGCCTTATGTAGTTGACGAAGAGGGAGAATACTGGAGACTGCTTCAGTTTGTCGAGGATGCCATTTGTCTGGAAGCCCCCGAAACAAAAGAGGACTTCTACCAGAGCGCTATCGCATTCGGCAGATTTCAGTATGACCTGCGCGACTTCCCCTCGCACACCATCGTCGAGACCATTCCCGATTTCCATAATACCGAAAAACGCTTTGAAGCATTCTGCCGTGCAGTAGAAGAAGATGCCGTCGGCAGATGCGAGAGCGCGAAGGAGGAAATCGCCTTTTATATGAGCCATGCGGAATTTTATGGCACACTTGCCCGCGCACATGCGGCAGGCGTTCTCCCCTTGCGCGTCACACACAATGATACGAAGATCAACAATGTTATGCTCGATGCATCGACCAGGGGCGCGCTTTGCGTCATTGACCTCGATACCATCATGCCCGGCTTCTCCGTCACCGACTTTGGCGATTCCATCCGCTTCGGTGCAAACACGGGCGCCGAGGACGAGCGCGACCTTTCCAGAATTGACCTCGACCTCGATTTGTTCGAGACCTACGCGAGAGGCTTCCTTCTCGGCTGCGGCGGCGGACTTCCTGCGGAAGAAGTGATGCTCATGCCCGAGGGCGCGAAGATGATGACGCTTGAATGCGGTATGCGTTTTCTGACCGACTACCTCTCGGGAGATACCTATTTCCGTACCGCCTACCCCGAGCATAACCTCGTCCGCTCACGCACACAGATGAAGCTTGCACAGCGCATGGACGAAGAATTTGAAACGATGAAAAAAATTATCCGCACTATCCTGGAGGAAAAATAATGAAACACATTACCCTTGTTGTTATGGCTGCCGGTATGGGAAGCCGCTTCGGCGGTCTCAAACAGCTCGAGCCCATTTATCAGGAGGATAAGGTTCTGCTTGACTTCTCGGTCTACGATGCGATGGAAGCAGGCTTTGATAAAGTTGTTTTCGTCATCAAGCATGAGATTGAGGACGATTTCAAGCGCCTTGTTGGCGAGCGTATCGCAAAGCGCATCAAGGTAGAGTATGTCTATCAGGAGCTCTCCGACCTTCCCGGTGGCTACACCGTCCCCGAAGGACGCACAAAGCCCTGGGGCACCGCACAGGCAATTCTCGCGTGCCGCGATGTGATTCATGAACCTTTCGCTGTTGTGAATGCCGACGACTATTACGGAAAAGATGCCTTCGTCAAGATGGCAGATTTCCTTCGCGAAAACGAAGATGATTATGCGATGATTGGCTACCGCCTTGCAAACACCCTGACCGAAAACGGATATGTCTCCCGTGGCGTGTGTCAGGTGGAGGATGGCTACCTTACCGAAATCTGCGAGCGCACGAAGATTGACGCTGCGTGCCGCTATACAGAGGATGGCGAGACTTATGTTACCCTCGCACCCGATACTACCGTTTCCATGAACCTCTGGGGACTTCGTCCTGATGTTTTTGCATATATTGAAGAGGGATTCCTTGCCTTCCTTGCGGAAAAACGCGAGACACCCAAGAGCGAATATTACCTGCCTCTCGTGGTTGCCGAACTCATCGAGCGCGATATTCATCGCGTACGCGTTCTCGTTGCCGAGGACAAATGGTACGGCGTAACTTACAAAGAGGACAAAGAGGGTGTTGTCCTCGCCATTGGTAAGATGGTCGAAGAAGGTAAATATCCCAATATCTGATGAAAGGTGAACAACCATGCGTATTATTGAAACAAAAACCTATGAAGAGCTCAGCGTGCTTGCCGCTGATATTCTCACCGAACAGCTGAAAAGAAAGCCCGATAGCGTCCTCGGCCTTGCGACAGGCTCTTCGCCTATTGGTATGTACGAGGTCCTCGTCGACCGATACCAGAAGGGCGAAGTCGATTTCTCCCGCGTCACCTCCGTGAACCTTGATGAGTATATCGGACTTAATGGTGACCATCCCCAGAGCTATCGTTATTTTATGGATACCCATCTTTTCAATCTTGTCAACATCGATAAGAGCCGCACCTTTGTTCCCAACGGTCTGACCACCGACGGCGAACGCGACGGCCTTCTCTATGACGAGCATATTGAGAGCCTCGGCGGTATCGACCTCCAGCTTCTTGGCGTCGGCTATGACGGTCATATCGGCTTCAATGAACCATCCGATACCTTTGTCGTCCACACCCATGTGGAGACGCTCGATCCTTCGACCATTGAAGCGAATGCGAGATTTTTCTCCTCCGCCGATGAAGTGCCGAAGCAGGCGATGACGATGGGACTCGGCTCGATTATGAAGGCAAAGAAGATTCTCCTTATCGCATCGGGAGAGAAAAAAGCGAAGGTTCTTCGCGAGGCGTTCTCGGGAAAGGTGAATCCGAGAATCCCTGCCTCTGTTCTTCAGCTCCACCCAGATGTTACAGTGATTATCAGCGAAAAATAAGATGATTTTACGGAATGTGAAACTCGGTACAGAGTATAAAACTCTTGTCCTGGAGGACGGCAAAATCAAGGAGATACTTAACCCGTGTCAAGAAATCTCGGGCGAGAGCATCGATGCGAAGGGATGTATCGTAATCCCCGGTCTTATCGATGTGCATACTCACGGCAGAGAAGGAATGGATACGATGGATGCAGACTTCTCCCCTCTTTGCGATGCCTATGCGAGGGCAGGTACGACCTCTGTTCTTCTGACGACCATGACGCTTGGCATTGACGATTTGCTTCGCGTGTGCCATACCCCGACCAATGTCGCAGGTGCGCACATCCTCGGCATTCATCTGGAAGGGCCATATATCAGCAAGGATAAACTCGGCGCACAAAACCCTGATTTTGTCCGCGCCCCCTCACTTTCCGATATGGAAGCCTTTGGCGATATCGTGAAAATGATTACCGTTGCCCCCGAGCTTGAAGGTATGACCGATTTCATCCGTCGGGTATCGGCAAAATGCGTGGTCTCCATCGGGCATACCGTTGCCGATTATGACGAGACAATTGCCGCTATTGAAGCAGGCGCAAATTGCCTGACGCACACCTTTAATGCTATGCCTCCCTTCCTGCACCGCGCACCTGGTCCGATTGGCGCAGGCGTGGAAAAGCGTATCTATGCGCAGGTGATCGGAGATGGCTTCCATGTTGCCCGCGGCGCGCTTGTGAGTGCTTATCGTATGTTCTCCGCGGAAAGAATGGTTCTGATCAGCGATTCCATCGCTCCTGCAGGCTTGCCTGATGGTACATATTCTTCAGGCGGTCTTGCCGTGAATGTCAAGGGTGGGAAAATTCATCTTGCGGATACGAACACCATCGCAGGCTCGTCCAGCACGCTTCTCGATTGCGTCCGTACCGCTACCTCCTTCGGAATTCCCTTTGAGGACGCTGTCCGTATGGCTACGCTCACTCCCGCCGAGATGCTCCGTATGGATGACCACAAGGGAAAGGTTGCCGTCGGATATGATGCGGATTTGTTGCTTCTCGACGACGAGCTTAACCTGAAAGCTGTACTCATTGACGGCGAATTTTACACAAATAACCTTTGATTTTGTAAATAAAAGTATACAAAAAGAGGAATATCCACACGGATATTCCTCTTTTTCTTTGGAGAAATAATTGCTTTGATTTATCTCTTTAAAAGACAGGGTATCCTGCTGCTTCATGCGCTTCGATAAGCTCGTCGCACATTTGGATGATATCATCAATGGAAAGCTCGCTTGAGGTATGCGGATCGAGCATCGCCGCCTGATAGACATGCTCGCGCTTGCCCGTTACGGCCGCTTCGATGGTAAGAAGCTGACAGTTGATATTCTGCATATTGAGCGCGGCGCACTGGACGGGAAGTTTTCCGACATGACAGGGATGAATGCCATTTCCGTCGACAAGACAGGGTACTTCGACACAGGCGTCGGCAGGAAGGTTATCGATCAGTCCCGTGTTCAGTACATTACCGCCGATTTTGTACGGTTCATTGTTCGTGATGGCTTCCATAATGTGACATGCGTACTCATGTGAGCGCGTATGCTGAATATCTCCGCCACCGAGCAATTCTTCCTTCTGCTTTGCCCATGCGGCAATCTGGTTGACGCATCGACGGGGATATTCATCGAGGGGAATATGGAAGCGCTCGATAAGCTCGGGGTATTTCGATTTGATGTAGAATTGGTTGTATTCCGCGTTATGCTCGGAGCTTTCCGTGCAGTAATAGCCGAACTTGTCGATATAGTCGAAGCGTACCATATCGTTGTGCTTTTCTTCGGCGTTTTTCTTTTTAGCCAGCTCGCGGATGACAGGATAAAGGTCCTCGCCTTTTTTGTTCCTGATTTCCAGGAGCCAACCCATATGGTTGATACCTGCGATAAGTTCAGAACCGATTTCCTCTTCGATGCCGAGCTTGCGCAGAAGATGCGAGGAGCAGACCTGTACACTATGACAAAGACCGATGGTTTTTACCCTGGTATATCTTTGCATATAGCCTGTCAGGATTGCCATCGGGTTCGTATAGTTGAGAAAATAGGCATCGGGGCAAACCTCCTCCATATCTCTGGCAAAGTCGCGCAACACCACAATGGTGCGCAGACCTCTCATAATACCACCAATACCAAGCGTGTCGGCAATCGTTTGCCGCAGACCATACTTCTTCGGAATCTCAAAGTCGATGATCGTGCAGGGATCGTACAGACCGACCTGAATGGCATTGATAACAAAGTTTGCGCCGCGCAGCGCTTCCTTGCGTTCTCCGACGCCGAGGTATTTCCTGACATTCGCGACACCGCCATTATACTTTTTGTTCAGCGCCTCGACCACTACATACGATTCCTCCAAGCGTTCGCCATCAATATCATAAAGCGCGATATCACACGCGTGGAGTGTCGGAGAGAGAAGAACATCTCCGAGTACATTTTTACAGAATACGGTGCTTCCTGCACCCATAAATGTGATTTTCATAACATCCTCCATATTCATTTCCTCGGTCGAGCCGGAACGCCCGACTTGGAAGGGCTGTTTCCATTATAGCATACACAATGCGGAAATAGGATAAGAAAATGCGACGAATATATGTCATTTTGCGACTTTTTTGCGGTATTCGCTCGGGGATATCCCTATGGTTTTGTGAAAACTCTTGGAAAACTGGAACAGGTCGGTATAGCCACAGAGAGCGGCGCATTCTCCGACAGAGTAGCCACGCAGAAGGAATTCCTTCGCGTGAGAGAGCCTGACGGCTTGCAGGTGCTGACGAGGGGAAATCCCATATCGGTTTTTGAAGCGCCTGCCAAGATAGGAACGATCAAAGCCATAAGCGCGCGCTACCTTTTCCATTGAAAAAGGGTGCATGTATTGCAGTTCCATGTATTCATGTAACAGGACCTCGGGTGCATCAGCACTCTTCCTGCCCTCAAAGAGATGATGCAGGATGGAATAGGCGCGGCTCATGAAAAAGCTGTACGCATATCCCTCCGTAATGCCCTCCTCCATCGCAAGAAAGGAGTTATTCGGGAAGGGAAGATGCGATGGTAACAAAAGAAAATCCTTGTCATCTATGCCGCGTAGCGCAATCCAGATATATTCCCAAGGGTGTTCACGGTCTGCCTCGTATGTGGTGACCTCCCCTTCGCGAATAATAAAGATTTCACCCGCCAAAACGCGATGCTCACCTTGTTTATCGTAAAGTGTCCCCTCGCCCGATTTGACATAGTGAATGATATCATAATCACGGATATGTGGTCCGAAGCGGTGGCCGCGCTCGCACGCCTCATGTCCGACAAACAAAACCTCAAGCGCCCCGAAACGCTTTCCCGAAGGAAAGATTTGTTCTTGGCTTGCCATAGTTATCACCTCCCTTTTCTTATTGTAGCATACCGAGTATCAGATTGCAAGCATTTATGGCAATTTGCGACTATAAAATAAAAAGAAATCCCTGCCATATGACAGAGATTTCCTTTATCAGAATCAGTAAAGGCGTATTATTTTTTCATCGAAACAACAGCGCCCTCGTATTCTCTTGCGATGAAGTCGGCGACCTCTTGGGAGAGAAGCGCATCAATGAGAGCGAGAATTTTAGGACTTTCCTTGTCTTCCGGTCTGACGGCGATGATATTCGCATAGGTGGTAGCCGCCTGACCGTCTGACGCCTCAATCGCAAGCGCATCGGTAGCGACATTAAGACCTGCGCCAATAGCATAGTTGCCATTGATAACGGCGAGAGAACCTTCATTTTCACGAAGCTGCGCGGGAAGCGTGCTTGCCTCTACGGCAACAAGCTCTACATTGGCAAGATAGTTGTCCTCGGCAAGGTCAAGGATATTGATGCCGGTGCCGATGTCCTTTCCGTCAGGAATGGTGATAAAGCCTTCCTGCGCAAGAAGCAGGAGTGCGCGTGTCTGGTTCGAGTCATCAGAGGGAATGAATACCGTTACCTTGGTGGCAGAGCCTATGGCGTCATCGAGGGTGATATTGTTTCCGTAAACGCCGAATGGCTCATAGTGAACAGCAACAACAGAGCAAAGGTCCATGCTGTTGTCGGCATTGAAAGAGTTAAGGTAGGGAAGATGCTGGAAGTAGTTGGCGTCAAATTCACCGCTGTATACCACATTGTTCGGAAGAACATAGTCATCGAATTCGACAATTTCGAGGGTATAACCTTGCTTTTCGAGGATGCCTTTCGCGACTTCAAGGATCTCGGCGTGGGGTGTGGGGCTTGCGGCAACACGGATGGTTTTTTCGTCGTTGTTTCCGCAGGAAACGAGAGAAGAGAAAGCACAAAGAAGAATAACACAAGTGAGGGTAAGGGCAACAAACTTTTTCATAATAATATCTCCTTAATAGTAATTATGTTAATAATTGTTTACTTATTTAGCTCTTTTGTCAAGTTTTCTGGCGAGTCGCATGCCGACTTCCTGAATAACCTGAACAATCAGAATGATTAACGCAACACAAATCCATGTGATTTCGGGATTGGAGCGTTGATGTCCCCAGATGATAGCGATGGAACCAAGTCCGCCTGCGGAAATGGTGGCACCCATTGCCGTATAGGAGAGGACGGTGACCGAAGAGATGACAGCGCCAACAATCAGGGAGATTTTGGCTTCGGGAAGAAGAACCTTCGTGATAATCTGTAATGTGGGCGTTCCCATAGATTGTGCGGCTTCAATAATACCCGCACCAACCTCCTTGATGGACGATTCCACCATTCTTGCGATATACGGTGCCGCCGCAATCACAAGCATAACAATCATTGCCTCGTTTCCGTAGGACTTTCCGACAAGAAGCTTTGAGAGGGGAAGAAAGGCAACCATAAGAACGATGAATGGTATGCTACGAAAGATGTTTACGATAATACCGAGTGTCTTATTGAGCCAGGGGATCGGGCGGATACCATCCTTGTCGGTGATGGTAAGAATGACACCAAGGGGAAGCCCGATGAGATAGGCAATCAGGGTAGAGATAAGTGTCATATATATCGTCTCCCATATGCCAAGTTGAAGTATATTGTTTTCAAGTAGCTTGGTAAGTGCGTCTGTCATGCTTTATCCTCCTCCCTTGTAAGCGTAGTCTCCATAGAAAACTTAACATGATTTCTCGTGAGCCAATCGCACATTTTTTCGAGCGCCTCTGTCGCATCTCTTGGTAAAACGATAAGCATCTGACCGTAGTTTTTGCCGTCAAGCTCCTTTATGTCAGCGAATAATATTGACACGGGTGCCGAACATTCGGTCACAAGCGAGGAAACGATGGGTTTATCCGAGGATTCGCCATTGAATACAAGACGCAGGGCGTAGCCTGTCGTCTGGTCGAGCGCCGAAAGGATTTTCGGCAGGACGAGTTCGCGCGCGATATCGCTCTGCGGATCGGTAAAGACATCGGTCACATAGCCCATCTCGGCGACATGGCTTTTATCCAGGACCGCCACGCGGTGACAAATGCGTTCGATAACATCCATCTCATGCGTGATGATAATCACTGTCACGCCCATCGTCTTGTTGATGTGGCGGAGCAGCTCCAAAATGGACGATGTGGTATTCGGGTCGAGCGCGCTTGTGGCTTCGTCACAGAGAATGTATTTCGGATTTGTCGCCAGCGCACGCGCAATCGCCACTCTTTGCTTTTGTCCACCCGAGAGCTGTGAGGGATAGGAGAGCGCTCTGTCGGACAGACCAACAATTTCGAGAAGCTCCAGCGCTCTCGCTTTCGCCTTCTCCTTCTCCCACCCTGCGACCTCGAGAGGGAAGGTTACATTTTTCAGTACATTTCTCTGTTCGAGCAGGTTAAAGCCCTGAAAAATCATACCGATATTCTGACGGATGGTGAGAAGCTCCTTCTTTGACACCTCCATCAGGTTGACACCATCAATCACAACCTCGCCGCTGTCGGGGCGTTCGAGCAGGTTGATACAGCGTACCAGCGTGCTTTTTCCTGCGCCCGACAAACCGATAATACCAAAAATCTCGCCGTCCTCTATGGTGATAGAGATATTCTCGAGCGCGGTAATCGGTCCCGACTTGCTTGTGAATGTTTTGGATATATTCTTCAATTCAATCACAGACAAACCTCCAAAAAATAAAGACGAAACTGTAAACAGCTTCGTCCAATCTCTTTTTCTTATATCAGAAAAACGAAGAACACATCGCTGTTTCAGGCACGACAAAACATGCACATGCAGAACATGTACATCTTCGCCATATCCATCATCATAGCCGATGCGAACATAAGTTTTCTCCTATACAAAACGATATATGTGAGAATTATAGCATATCGAAAACGCTTTGTCAACCTTTTTTATGAAATTTTTTTAAGTTTTCTTTTTTCGTATTGCATTTTCCCCGTCGATATGTTATAATAAAGTACGGAAAACGGCGCGTGCCTTTTCTGATTGATATATATAGAAAGGAACTATGTTATGCGTAAAATCATTTGCAATAAAGTATATGACACCACCACCGCATCTGTGGTCAAAAAGGTTACACAAGGCGTGTATGGTGATCCCAGTGGCTATGAAGAAACTCTTTATCAGACACCCGAAGGCAATTATTTTCTCTACACAAATGGCGGAGAGGCGTCTCCCTATCCGGTAGAGAAGATTGAGCGTCTCTCGAAGAAGAGAGCCGACGCGTTTGTCGAGGGCCACTAAAATGAAAAGAGCAGAAATAAAGCAGCCTCTCCCTTGCGGATGCTTCGGGAGGTATGGCTTTTGTTTCTGCTCTTCTTTTTTGAGAACGCTTTCGGCGTTCTTTTTTTTATTTCAGGAAGCCCTGAATGATCTGCTCCTCGGCCTCTGCCTCGCTGAGACCGAGTGTCATAAGCTTTATCAATTGCTCGCCTGCAATTTTTCCAATCGCCGCCTCGTGAATCAGGGAGGCATCGATATTGTTTGCGTCAAGCTGTGGTACGGCAAGCACACGCGCGCTGTCCATGATAATAGCGTCGCATTCGGTATGACCTGTACAGGGGGCGTTGCCGACGATGAGCGAATCAAACTTCTGGTAGGATTCATCGCGCGCGACGGAACGGGAAACAAGGTCACAGGAGCAGCCCTCGCCGTTCATATCGACATGATAATAAGAGATAGCGCTCTGTTGACCGTGCGTCATCAGACGCTCGCGTACGATAAGCTTCGCGCCCTTGGCGAGCGTGGCTATCATTCGGCGGTCGGTCGAGTCGACGCCTTTGATCTGCACCGTCTCCATCTCCATAACCGCATCCTCTTCCAGATACACCTCGGTGGTGGGATTCATGATGTTCTGACCATTACCGTCTCCTTCGCCATAATGCTTCTCCACATACTTGATACGCGCGCCACGCGAAAGGAAGAAGCGGTGAATACCATTGTGAGAGCTGTCCTGGTCTCCGCAGTTATGAATGCCACAACCAGCGACAATCACGACATCGGCACCTTCACCGACATAAAAATCGTTATAAACAATCTCTTCAATGCCGCTTTCACTGATAACCACGGGAATGTGGACCGATTCGTTTGTGGTGTGGGGAAGAATGTGTACATCAATGCCACTTCTGTCCGCCTTTGTCACGATATCGACATTTGCCGTTGTCTGGCGCTCGGCACTCTGACCGTTGGCGCGGATATTGTATGCGCCGATAGGTGTTTCATGCAGGTCTGCGACCTCTTCTAATATTCTTCTTTGTACAGCATCAAGCATCGCTCTTGCCTCCTTCTTCATGGAAACGCGAACAAAGTGTCATATCCGAGCTTGTCCCCGCGAGAAGTTCGGGGAGGATGGTGTCCGCTCTGCCGTGCGTTGTGACCTTGCCACCAGAAATCAGGACGATTTCGTCGGCAATATTGAGAATTCTCTCCTGGTGAGAAATGATAAGAATCGAGCCGTGCGTATGCTCTCTCATGTTTTCAAACACACGGATAAGGTTCTGGAAGGACCACAGGTCAATACCTGCCTCGGGCTCGTCAAAGACGGAAAGGCGCGTCCCTCTCGCCATGACGGAAGCGATTTCGATGCGCTTCAGCTCACCGCCCGACAGGGAGGAGTTGATTTCGCGATTGATATAATCCTTGGCACAAAGACCAACGCGCGCGAGGTAGGTGCAGGCCTCGGAAACCGAAAGCGATGCTTTGCCCGACGCGAGACGGAGCATATCTAAAACGCGGATTCCCTTGAAGCGTACGGGCTGCTGAAAGGCAAAGCTGATGCCCATCTTCGCGCGATCGGTAATCGACATCTCCGTGATGTCAACGCCGTCAAAAAGGATCTGACCGCTCGTGGGCTTTTCAATGCCCATGATCAGCTTGGCAAGGGTGGATTTTCCGCTTCCGTTCGGGCCCGTGATAACGACGAATTTGTCGTCAGGAACCACAAAGGAAACATTGTTTACAATGATTTTATTATCACTGTTCTCCGAGGGAACCTCGAAGGACACATTGCGTAACTCTAACATAAATACCTCAAATTAAAAGATTTTTGCATACATATTATATACAAAACATATCGTGTTGTCAATGGTTTATTTTAAGCGAAGCGCCTCTCTTCTGATACTGTCGGCTTTTCTCTTTTCCTTGTCCTCATGGCAGATTTTGCAAGCGATGGCAAGGGCTGTGACATAGTGGAAGGTGGTGTAGATATAGAAGATATAGTTGTCCGTCAGGCTCGTCGCAATCAGATAGAAGCAGACGAGGAACAAAAACCACTTGTTTGTCGAACTCCTTTTAAAGAATACAACAAGGGTGGAAAGACGATATATCAGATATGCGACAAGAGCCACAAGTCCACCCGAGCCCAGAAGCTGGAAGATGGTGTTGTGCGCCATATAGGGGAAGAAATCGGTAGAGAGCATGTTGTGTTCAGGCTCCTTTACATGTGAAGGACCTGCGCCGAATATCGGATTTTCTTTGAACTTCTCCACACATTCACGCCAGATTTTATCGCGACCTGTGAAGTTGAATTTCTTTTCGGTCTCAGCTTCTTCTTCCGTGTCGACATCGGCGCTCGTTGTGACCTCCTTATCGATGAAGAGACGGTCGAACATATCCTGATAAAGCATCTTGACTTTGCCTGGGAACACCGCGATAAACGCGATAATGGCGAGCGTGACAACGGACAGGACAATGCGATTGCCCACCTTGCGCTTTGCGCTGATATCGCGCGCGAAGAATGCCATGATAAACCCGACAATCAGAACAAAGGTGCTGACTACCGTTGCTGTACGCGATACGCAGGATACCGCCAGAATGCAGGAAGAGATCGCACCCAAGAGGTAGAGAAGTCTGCCACGGCACTTCACAAAGCCGTACATCTGCATCGGGATAAGCGCACCGACATTGTACGCCACAAGGTTGCATCCGCCAAAACCGAGCGTGATTTCAGGATATTCATCCCATTTGCTGCGTACAAAGTCGAGCGCGCCGGTTTCGAGATACTTCTCATAATGGTACTGTATGACCTGCACATTGATGACAAGCGCGACAAGAAAGCTCACATACGCGAAGTAGGAGAGCAATTCTTCGGTATTCTCCTCGGAAATGCCACGGTAAATCGCCGCGAACAAAAGAAGAAATACCGCGCTCTGTCCGAAGGTGTAGAGAAGGTGCTTCGTTTCTAAAAAAGCATCTGTACCAAAGCCAGCGAACACGAAGGATACGCAGAAAAGAATGGTCGGAATAAGAAGAGGGAGCATATGCGGACGATATTCGCCACTTTGCGCCAGCTTGTGCTTATAACGGGCGTGTCGAATGAGAAAAATCACAACGCCAAGCAGGGTAAAGCCGATAGAGCCGAGGACGATATATAACCGCGCGCCCGAAAAAAGATAGTCGCCGCCTGCCGCAGGGTCAGAAATCAGATGCTCCTCCGGAATCTGATAGAGAGCCACAAGCAGATAGGGCAGGAGGGGGCGAATGGTATGGGAACACATCAGTGCGACAAAGGTCAATACGGAAAGGACGATGTTGATATATACCTCATAGCCTGTAAAAGCGCCGACAAGAGCCAGCGCAACAACAATCAGGGGATAGATTCTACCCGTGAAGAAGTTGTCGAGATCCACGCGTCGTTTCATACGCGCGAGCAAAGCCGCGTTTTGTCCGTTCATTTGACACCTCAAATAAAATAGTATAAATATTTTAACATATCCGCTATTCCTTGTCAAGAGGGGGAAGCGGATTTTAGGAACTTCTTCCCTTCAAAATCTTGACACCACGGGGAGAATGTGTTACAATAAAGAAAAAAAGAAAGAAGTAGCATCTATGACAGATCAGGAAATCCTTGTCGTGGAGAAAAGACTCGGATATACCTTTCGCGATCGCACCCTGCTTGTGCAGGCGTTCACACGCACAAGCTATGTCAACGAGAAAAACCGCAGAGATATGGAATCGAATCAGGTCCTTGAATTTTTCGGGGACAGTGTCCTTTCCTGCGCTCTCGTCACCCTTCTTGCGCGTGACTTTGCGCGTCGATATGAACATGGTATCACAAGCCGATTTACCGAGGGCGATTTTTCAGTGATGAAGTCCCATCTCTCCGATAAAACCAACTTGTCGAAAACCACAGCCACGCTCGGCTTCGGACCTTATCTCCTGATGGGAGAGGGTGATAGAAAAATGGGCGTGGAGAAAGAACCGTCGGTTCTTGAGGATCTGTATGAGAGTATCATCGGCGCAGTATGGCTGGATTCGGGAAATGATATGAAGGTGGTCACCCGTGTCGTGGAAAACACCCTGGATATCCATGCTTTTGCTATGGATTTAGTGAAACCGCAGCAGAGCTTCAAGAACCAACTTCAGGAGTATTGTCAGGATAAAAAGCATCGCCTCCCCGAGCCGAAGTATACAACGCTCGGACGCGAAGGTAAAGAGCATGCACCGACTTATATCGTCGAATGTCGCGTTGGCACGCAGGTAGCGCGCGGCAGAGGCAGAAATACCCAGAAGGCGCAGACTGCTGCCGCAGAAGCGATGCTTGCTCTCCTGAAGAAGCATGAGGGAGAAAAAAAGGCGGGCGATGCTCCCCAAAGACATCCTGCGGATACACCGGCAAGCCGTCTTAGGCGCATCGCTGACCAAAGAAAAATCACCCTGTCCTTTACCGAGCCTCAAAAGGAGGGGGAGGACTGCCAGAGTGACTATGTTGTCTTTTGCACATATGGCACTCTTACCACAAAAGGTCAGGGAAAATCCAAATCGGAGGCGAAGCAGCAGGCCGCCTCTCATATGCTTACAATTCTGCGAATGTGACAACAATTGTTTGCAAAAACAAAGAAAAGCAAGATGGGAGGCTTTTCTTTTTATCTTCTGCAAATATATAATCAAAGAACAGGGCAAAGCGGAAATCCGCTTTGCCCTGTTGGCTTCACAAGGGAAATATTGATTAATCGTTTTCGGGAACGATCATGCCATAATCGCCATCCTTGCGCTTGTAAACAACGCAGGTGCCTCCGAAGTCCTCGCACCAGAAAGCAAAGAATGCGTGTCCGAGAAGGTTCATCTGAAGAATTGCCTCTTCGGGTGTCATCGGCTTGTTGGGGTAGGATTTTGTGCGGATATTGAATTCGCCCTCCTCTTCCCATTCATCCTCATCCTCGGGCTCGTATACCATAAATGCGCCCTGACGGATGGTTTTTTCCAGTCTGGTCTTGT
>JAFVYW010000108.1 GCA_017508465.1 Clostridia bacterium | reverse complement strand
TGATTCCCCCCTATCATTCTATGATATAAAACCCGTGCGGGTATCATAATTTCGGAAAGGAGTGTGTCATGGAGCAGATAAAAAAAGGTAATGTCCTGACTTTTCGTGTGGCGGATGGTAATGTCATTCAGCTTGAGCAATATGACACACTTCCCTCCACCCTCGCATTGGCGAGAGAATATGCCAGAAACGGATATCCCGATAAATATGTTGTCTTTTCGCAAAAACAAAGCGTACTGGAAAGCACAGACGAAAAAAAAGGAAAAAATGAAGTGGAGGAAGGCATCTTCATGTCCTGCATCCTTCGCCCCTCATTCTTCCCTTCCCAATCGGGATTTCTCGGCGTCCTGACAGCGCTCTCGATGATCGATGCCCTCTCTGCGCACACCGACCGCGCGCTCGGCCTCGGGTGGGTATCTGATGTTTACTGCGAGGGAAGAAGGTTCGCGAGTGCATCGCTTGAAGGAAAAATCGACAGTTATTCCTCGTATGAATACCTCATTGTTTCCTTCAGAATATTGCTTGACGATGAATACTTCCCGCCGCGCATGAGCGATATTGTACGCCGAATCTTCGAAGAGGACTCCTCCTCGCTCTCGCTCATGATAGCCAAAAATGTTTTATCCAAATTCTTTACGCTTTATCCTCATGTCAGGACACCCGAAAAATTTATGGAGGCATATCAGAGAAAGTTCATTCTTCGTGGTGTGCGGACAAAGCATCTTTTGCCTGCGAAGTCCGTCTCCTGTCGCATTCTTGGCGTTGACGCAGAGAGCGCAAAACTTATTGTGGAGCTTCCCCGTGGTGAAATCCGGCAGATTTCCTCGCGCTCGCAGATTGTAATTCCCGAAAAGGTCAGAATCAACAGAAATAAGTCCACCCACCGTGCATAATTGGCGGTTGTTGGACTTATTTTATTTATAAAGGAGATGATGCGATGATAGGGATATTGAAAAAAATCAGAAGTGCAATCACTTTTCTTTTTCTTTTTGCCGTTCTGCTTGCTTTCAACCGACCTTTTGTGGTGGTGTGCGTCTTAATCAGCGTTCTTATTCACGAAGGAGGGCATGCGCTCGCGCTTCTGTGCTTTCACAAACGCGTGCATGGCATAGATCTTTGCACATCGGGTGCAAAAATGCGTTATGAAGGACGGCTCTCTTATAAAAGCGAATTGGTTGTTCTGGCGTGCGGACCTCTTTGCAATCTTATTGTGGGGGCGATTTCTTTTCTCCTGTGGTCATTTAGCTCTTATCCTGTCATCTTCGGCGCGACAAATTTATTCTATGCCTTGACGAATCTGTTGCCTCTACCCTCATATGATGGCGAGCGGATTTTGAACATTCTCTTTTCTATGCGATACGGAAGTGGCGTGTGCGAGAGATGGCTCGGAGGAATCGGTTTTTTCCTTCGATGCGTGCTTTTGTTTTTCTCATTGTATCTGATTTTCTATTTTGACATTGCCTATCAGGTTTTCTTTTGCATTTTTCTCTCTTTCATCCCCGACCTCAAAAAAAGAGAGATTGTCGACAAAGTATGAGATTTTAAGAGAAAAAACGAGGAAAACAGAGAAAAAAAGAGTTTTTGCAAACTTTTCACCAAGAAAACCACGGCTAATTTTGCCTAATCTTGCCTAATGGCAAATTTTTTTGATTTTTTTTAGCAAAATCTATTGCAAAATACAATCATTTTTGCTATAATACATTCCATGCAGACATTTTTAATGTTTTTGTCAAATATTTTATTTGTTGAAAGGATTCAAAAATGGCAGAATCGAGTTTATCTGTTAAACAGGAGAACGGCACCCCTGAAGGCAAAAAAATGATTGTCCTCAAGGGTATTTCCAAATCGTATGATGGTGAAAAGGTGCTTTCCGGTATTGATTTATACATCCGTGATGGCGAGTTTATCACCTTTCTTGGTCCGTCTGGTTGCGGTAAGACGACGACTCTTCGTATTATCGGCGGCTTTGAGACGGCGGACGAGGGCGAGGTTTACTTTGATGGCAGGGAAATTTCAGATGTTCCCCCTTATAAGCGTCCGATCAATACGGTCTTTCAGAAATATGCGCTTTTCCCTCACCTGAATGTATATGAAAATATTGCGTTTCCGCTGCGCTTGAAAAAGGTTCCCGAGGAAGATATTCAGACGCGTGTTGCAGAAATGCTGAAAATGGTTGCGCTGGTTGGCTTTGAAAACAAGAGCGTCAGCACCCTTTCGGGAGGTCAGCAGCAGCGTGTTGCCATCGCGAGAGTCTTGATTTCTCACCCGAAGGTGCTTTTGCTCGACGAGCCTCTTGGCGCACTCGACCTGAAGCTGCGTAAGGATATGCAGAATGAACTGAAGAGCATTCAGCAATCCATCGGTATTACCTTTATTTATGTCACGCACGACCAGGAAGAAGCGCTCTCCATGTCGGACACCATCGTGGTTATGGCGGATGGAGAAATCCAGCAGATCGGTACGCCTACCGATATTTATAATGAGCCAAAGAACGCTTTTGTTTGCCGACTTTATCGGCGAGAGTAATATCATTGACGGCGTGATGCTTCAGGACCGCCTTGTGCGTCTTGCAGGTCACACATTCGATTGCCTTGACGCGGGCTTTGATAGGAACGAGCCTGTCGATGTGGTAATCCGTCCTGAAGATGTCGATGTTGTCGCGCCTGAAAAGGGTATGCTTACGGGCATCGTCTCCTCTGTGACCTTCAAGGGTGTGCATTATGAGATTATCGTAGACATCAATGGATTTAAGTGGATGATACAGTCGACAGACTATGTTGAGGTCGACGCTACCATCGGTCTTTATATTGAGCCTGACGCCATTCATATCATGAAGAAGTCGAAATACTCGGGCATGTTTGGTGACTATTCGTCCTTCTCAGATGAAATTGATATGCTCTCGGATGTCGATTCCGCAGAGGAATTTTAATACAAAAAGAAAGTATCCCCTTATGGGGTTGGGATTATAAAAGAAATGAAAAAGAAAAAGTCTTTTATGCGTTCCATCGCAGCCGCGCCGCATATGCTGTGGGCAGGTCTGTTTATCGTAGTACCGCTGATTATCGTTCTCTTCTTTGCCTTCACGGACGAGGACGGAGCGTTTTCCTTTGAGAACATTACATCCCTTGCGGACTATGGCGATATCTTCCTTTTGTCGATGGAACTCGCTGTAATTGCAACCTTTATCTGTCTTATCGTTGGTTATCCTCTCGCTTATATTATGGCGAAGGCAGAACCTAAAAAGCAGAAAATTTTCCTCATGCTCCTGATGCTCCCTATGTGGACGAACCTGCTGATCCGTACTTATTCGATCATGGCGCTTCTTGATGACGGTGGCTTCATCAATCAGCTGCTCGGAACGGATTTCCATATTATCGGCACGAAGGGTGCTGTTATTTTTGGCATGGTATATGACTTTTTGCCATATATGGTATTGCCGATTTACACCTGTATCTCGAAAATAGACAAGCATATGTGGGAGGCGGCGAGCGACCTTGGTTGCGCGCCCATCCAGGTTATGACAAAGGTCATTTTCCCTCTTTCCATGTCCGGTGTAATCTCGGGCGTAACCATGGTGCTTGTTCCCTCCATTTCTACCTTCTATATCTCCCAGAAGCTCGGTGGTGGCACCTTTGAGCTGATCGGAGATGTTATCGAACGGCAATTCGTATCCAACTGTCACAATGTCGGCGCGGCAATTTCGCTCGTCATGATGATACTCATTCTCATCTCGCTCGGCATCATGAATAAGTTCGGCGATACAGATAACGGAGGTATCATTGTATGAAAAAATACCTCTCCCGTGCCTACCTGATTTTGATTTTCGGTATCCTCTATATTCCGATTATCACCCTGATTTTCTTCTCCTTCAATGAAGCGAACAGTATCGCCTCCTTTACCGGGTTTTCTTTCCGCTGGTATGTCGAGCTGTTCCGCTCGCCCGATACCTTTATTGCCCTTCGCAATACTTTAATTCTTGCGGTTTCCTCGGCGACTCTCGCTACCATTATCGGTACGGCGGCGGCCGCGGGAATTTACCGTATGAAGTCGAAGCTCCTGAAAAGCACCATTACCACGGTGACAAATATCCCGATGATGAACCCGGATATCGTTACCGGTATGTCGATGATGCTGTTCTTCGTGGCGCTTGTCGGTATTTTATCCATCGAATATGAGGACTTTGGTTTCTTCGCGATGCTGATAGCGCACACAACCTTCTGCCTTCCTTATGTGATTTTATCGGTTCTTCCCCGTGTGCAGGAGCTGGGGAATTCACTCTCGGAGGCGGCGATGGACCTTGGCTGTACCCCTGTGCAGTCCTTCTTTAAGGTAGAGCTGCCGAATATCATGCCCGGCGTTCTTTCGGGATTTCTCATGGCATTCACACTCTCCCTTGATGATTTCGTTATCTCCTACTTTGTCGGCTCATCCTCTTTCCAGACCTTACCCCTTCTTATCTACTCGATGACAAAGAAGAAGGTAACGCCTGATATGTATGCGCTCTCTACTCTGATTATTGTTACGATTTTTATTCTTCTGCTCGTTTCCAATATGAGAAGTGGCAAGCAAAACGCAAAAAAGGGGGCTAAAAAATGAAGAAAATACTACTTTTGTTTACATTTTTGCTCCTTTTTTCTTCCATTTTGCTGGTTTCCTGCAAGGATGAAGAGCCAGATGATGGCGAGACTGTTATTCCAAAGGGCACCGTTGTGCTGAATGTTTACAACTGGGGCGAATATATTTCAGACGGCTCGCTTGGCACGCTTGATGTCAATGCGGAATTTGAAAAATACTACTTTGAAAAGACTGGCGTGCGTGTAAAGGTCAACTATACGACCTACGCGACAAACGAGGATATGTATTCAAAAATCACCTCGGGCGCTGGCACTTACGACATTATTATCCCCTCGGACTATATGATTGAGCGTCTCAAAAACGAGGATATGCTCTACGCGTTCGATCCTGCTACGACGGTCGAAAACTATGGTTTTATCAATGACTTTTTCAAGGACAGTCCTTATTATGATCCTGATAATCTGTACTCTGTTCCCTACACCTATGGCATGGTTGGTATTATCTAC
>JAFVYW010000107.1 GCA_017508465.1 Clostridia bacterium | reverse complement strand
AGATTGCCGAGAGTTATATCGGCGAGTTGCTCGAGCGTATACCTATGTTTAACCCCGTGTTTATTCTGAGTGTCAATGACGATTGCGAGGTCAGGTACCGTGAGGGGTATTTCGAGGGGGCGCGCCCCGATTTTTATGTCAATATTTATGGCAGCGTTGAGATATTCGCGCTCTATGACGAGAAATTTACCATAGCGAAGGATTGCTATTTTGATCAGGGCGACGAGATACCGTACGCCGAGGTGACCGAGCTTTCGATGGAAGAAGAGACGGTGAGCGACAACTATTCGCATTTCGTGCTTTCCTTCACCCATGGCGAACGCAAGTATTCCTTTCCCGTCTCGAAAAAGAACCTCTCCGAGATGCGCGCGTGCTTCAAGACACTATCCACAAAGGTGCGCCAGTTCGCGAAAACGAAGGAGCGCAAGGATATCTTTACAGTGAGTGATGAGCTCGGGAATGTCTATGAGTTCAATGAAGAGCATATCGTAAAGCACGATAATGTATACGATTATACCAGTATCATTCCGTATGAGAAGATTTCACTTTATGATGCCGAAGAGGGCATCCACTATTGTACCTTCTACGAGAAGGAAACGATGAAGTCGCTCTTTTGCGTGAAGGCGGGCGCGGAGATGGTGGAGGTTTTCGAGCGTTTTGCCGCGAAAAAACTGATTTCCCTCTACGATTATGCGACCTCGATCTATGGTGAGAGTGGTAAGCTTGTGGAAGAGCATGGATCGACCTCTTTTTATGAAAATTTTGTCATCATGAAGGGCTCAACATGCGCCATCGTATCCTATCGGGATATCTTCCTTGTGCAGAGACAGCGGTGCAATATCCCCTTCTTCAAGCGCCTTTTTGATCGCTTTGCCGCGTATTTTGCCGACTACAAAGTCTGCGTATACTATCAGAATCGTCTGACGGGCATGGAAGATGTAGCAACGCTCGATTGGGGCGAAAAGGAGCAGAAACGCCTGTATCGGCGACTGTGTGGCTTTGCAGACAAGTGGTCCTTGGCCTACTATCGCGACAACCTCGGTAAAACCTCTTACCATAAGCAAGGAAAGAAGGCAAAAGCACCGGGGAACATTCTCTTTGCGGCAGACTGTGCGAGTTATTATGAGTTTTGTGAGGACGAATTGATTGTGCATTATATGGACAAGGAGAACCAACACATTCCTTACAAGAACATCACAAAGATGTGTGAGGAATACGCCTTTGTTCCCCAGAAGAGAAGATATTTCTGTATCTATGAAAAAAAGGTCTCTCTTCACGATATCTACCTCGGCGACTCAAAGGCAAAGCGGACATCCAAGGCGCTGAAACGCATGTTAAATGCGAGAATAAAACGATAAATGCAAATTATGGTTTGCAAAATAAACATTATACAATCGCCACCGAGGGATTGGTAGCGCCCAGATCCTTCGCTGCGCTCAAGGATGACACCGAAGTTTTTTTGCTTGCGCAAAAAGTGATATATCTCCTTCAGAGACGTGATATGCTTGCCTTTGGCAAGCGTGATATGTTCACCCTGTGGTGAACGAGATATGCTCGCTATGCGAGCGTGGAAAAAATGTTTGCGGTGTCGGGCGCAATACGGCGTTTACGCATACCGCAAAATGCAGTAAGATAACAGAGCCTCCCTTTACACACGGGAGCCAACGAAAAAGGTGTCGATCTCCACAACTGTCATTCTGAGCGAAGCGAAGAATCTCACTTGCCACCGAGTTGATTGGATAAAAGAAAAAAAGAAGAACCGCGTGGTTCTTCTTTTTTGATATCTGTATAAAAATGGGGTGTAACGCTTACAGAAGCGGGATGCCACCTTCGCGGCAAAGGCGAAGGGTTTCGGCGTCCCAGATGGACGATTGTACCTCGCCGATATGGGCGCAACCCATCATCAGCATACAAAGGCGCGATTGACCGATACCACCGCCGACGGTGAGGGGAAGCTCTCCTGCAAGGAGGGCACGGTGGAAGGGAAGGGAGCGACGGTCATCACAGCCCGAGAGTGTCAGCTGACGGTCGAGGGAGACCTCGTCGACGCGTACACCCATCGAGGAGATTTCAAGGGCAATATCGAGGACTTCATCGTAGAAGAGGATGTCACCATTCATATCCCAATCGTCATAGTCGGGGGCGCGGGTATCGTGTGGCTCGCCGTTGGAGAGCTTCTTTCCGATACCGATAATCAGGACGGTTTTATGCTCCTTGGTAAAGAGGTATTCACGCTCCTTGGGTGTTTTGTCGGGATATAGGTCGAGAAGGGCTTGCGAGTCGATGACGGTCAGTTCACGGCAAAGGCGTGTTTTAATCTGGGGGAAATCGACACGAAGAAGGTCGAGGGTGTCGACCGTGACATTCACGATGCGACGCGCAATATCAATCAGGGTATCGACAGTGCGCTCTTCTCTTGTAATCACCTTTTCCCAGTCCCATTGGTCGACATAAATGGAGTGGATGTTATCCAGTTCTTCATCCCGACGGATGGCGTTCATATCGGTGTAGAGGCCGCGGCCGACATAGAAACGGTATTCCTTGAGTGCCTGGCGCTTCCATTTGGCAAGGGAATGCACCACCTGTCCCATCGCGCCAACGGCAGGGATATCAAAGGTAACGGGGCGTTCTCTGCCACTTAAGTTATCGTTGAGACCTGACGCCTCGGTAACGAAGAGGGGTGCAGAGACGCGTTTCAGGTGGAGTGCCTCGGCGAGTCGGTCCTGAAAGGTGCGCTTGATAAAGGAGATCGCCTTTTGTGTATCGTATACATCGAGGGGCGGTGTGTAGCCCTCGGGAATAATGGTTTTGTTCATATCATTCCTCCGCCCCTGATTCATGGGGCATTACTTTACGGTCATTGTGGAGCGAAGGGTGACATCGTGATAACCGCCCTCGACAATGCTTGTCGCGCTGACGAGAGTCATCTTCGCTTTTGCCTGGAGTTCTTCGATGGTGATAGCGCCACAGTTGCACATTGTGGATTTCACCTTATAGAGCGAGCGCTCGACATTATCGTGAAGCGAGCCTGCATAAGTGACATAAGAGTCGACGCCTTCCTCGAAGCCGAGCTTGGATGCGCCACCGAGGTCATATCTCTGCCAGTTCCTCGCACGGTTGGAGCCTTCGCCCCAGTACTCTTTCACATAGGTACCGTTAATCATCGTTTTTGGTGTGGGGGATTCGTCGAAACGAGCGAAATATCTGCCGAGCATCAGGAAATCGGCGCCCATCGCAAGGGCGAGCGTCATATGGTAATCGTGTACGATACCGCCGTCAGAGCAGATCGGAACATAGATACCCGTCTCTTTGAAGTATTCGTCACGAGCGGCGGCAACCTCAATAACAGCGCTCGCCTGGCCGCGGCCGATACCCTTCTGCTCACGCGTGATACAAATGGAACCGCCGCCGATACCGATTTTAACGAAGTCCGCGCCTGCTCTGGCAAGGAACAGGAAGCCTTCGCGGTCGACAACATTACCCGCGCCGACCTTTACGGTGTCGCCATATTTTTCACGGATGAAGTCGAGGGTGCGCTTTTGCCAGATGGTATAGCCCTCGGAGGCGTCGATGCACAGGACATCTGCGCCGGCTTCCACAAGGGCAGGTACACGCTTCTCATAGTCGCGGGTGTTGATACCTGCGCCGACAATGTAACTCTTGTGCGCGTCAAGAAGCTCACCTGGATTTTCCTTGTGCTGTGCGTAGTCCTTGCGGAATACGAAATAGAGAAGATTGCCGTTTTTATCGATGATAGGAAGGGAGTTGAGCTTGTGTTCCCAGATGATGTCATTTGCTTCCTTCAGGGTTGTGCCCTCGGGCGCGGTAATCAGCTTTTCAATGGGAGTCATAAAGGAGGAAACCAGCTCATCGGTCGACATACGGCTCACACGGTAATCACGGCCGGTAACGATGCCGAGGAGCTTTCCATGAGGCTCTCCGTTATCGGTAACCGCCATGGTAGAGTGTCCTTTTTCTTCCACAAGACGAAGGACATCGGCAAGGGTGCTGTCGGGGGTGAGATTGGAGTCGCTGATAACAAAACCGCGCTTGTAGCTCTTCACGCGCGCCACCATTGCCGCTTCATCCTCAATGCTCTGTGAGCCGTAGATGAAGGAGATACCGCCTTCGCGAGCGAGCGCGATTGCCATCGTATCGTTGGATACCGATTGCATGATAGCGGAGGTCAGGGGAATGTTCATCATCAGGGGGCATTCCTCTTCGCCCTTGCGATACTTGACCAAGGGGGTGCGGAGAGAGACATTAGCGGGGATGCAATTCTCGTCGGTGTAGCCGGGAATCAGAAGGTACTCGCTGAAAGTATGCGAGGGTTCGTTAAAGTAGGTTGCCATAGTTTTTCCTTCCTTGTGGGTTTATATTTATTTTATGATTTCGAGGGGGTGTAATCGATGCGCTTGATGGTCTTGATAACGGGCTGATACTGTGGATACAGCGAGCCCATATAGTCGCGCATGACCTCATATTGGTTTTCCTGTACATATGCCGCGATAGCATCGACAACCTCCATGCCTTCCACAACATAGCCGAAGGCGGCGTACTGACCGTCGAGAGAGGCGCGGGCATCCTGGTGGCAGATGAAGAACTGACAAGAGCCACTGTCATAGCTATCGCCACGGCGAGCCATCGAAAGCACGCCACGGACATGGGCGAGGTCATTCTCCACACCATTGGCGGCAAATTCGCCCTTGATGGGGGCTGTGCTGCCTGTGCCGTCGCCCTTGGGGCATCCGCCCTGAAGAACAAAGCCGACCTGCATACGGTGGAAGGTCAGACCATCATAGAAGCCGTCATCGACAAGCTTCAGAAAGTTTTCAACGGTGATGGGTGCGTAATTCGCGTCGAGAGCGCAGATAATATTGCCATAATCCGCAACCTGAATTTCCACATAAGTGATGTCTTTCTTCTTGCAGGAGGAAAGGGTGAGGATGGCAGAAGAGAGCAGAGCCAGGGCAAGAATAAGAGATAAAATGCGTTTCATAATATGTTCCTTTCAGATAATTATAATACAACCGCTAAAAAGCGTTCGAGAAGGGCATAGGTATCGGCGGTGTAGCTTTTGGCCTTCGCATCAATTTCGCCAAGGAGCTTTGTCGCGCGGAAGATGCGCTCGTGTCCAGAGCGCTTGACGGAGGTGATAGCGAGCTTCACCTTATAGGCATTGATTTTCGTGAGAGAGGCGATTTCATCGGCGCCCTTGCCCTCCTTCATCAGGGTGGAGACCGAGAGAAGCTCGGTATAGGTACGGATGAGCATGCCGAGGACGACCAGGGGATCGATGCGCTCGAGCTTCATCTGCGAAAGCACGCGGAACGCCAGAGCGTGGTTTCTCTCACCGATGGCATTCGAGAGGGCGAAGGTATCGCACTCAATCGTCGACGAGGCGACGAGCTCCACCTCGCGGGGGGTGATGCAGGGGAGTTGATTTGCCTTTGCGTAGGCGGCAAGCTTTTCCACCTCGGAGGCGAGGGTATCCATCGAGTGACCGCTACGGAAGAGCAGGGCACGGAGGGTTTCCGCATCCGCCTTCACCCCTTCGGCATCCAGATGACGCGCGAGCCAGGAAATCAGTTGCGCATCGGTTGAGGTTCTGAAATTGACAATATCAAAGACCTTTGCATATCGGGTGTAAAGTTTACTTGGCTTTTTTGGTAGGTTTCCAAGATCGAAGGCGTCCGAGCCGACAAAAAACACCACGGTAGCATAGGGATATTCCTTGCACATATTGCCGAACTCCTCGAGGGCATCCCTGCCCTTTTCCCGCATTTTGTCAATCTCGGGATATTTCCAGACGATGAGCTTATTGTCTGCCATCATGGGCGGAGATTTCAGGACGTCAAGGAGCTTGCCGAAGTCAATCTCCCCGCCATCGTAGAGGGCGTAGTTGAATGGCTCTAAAAACTCGTCGGGGACGATTTTCTTTTTCAGGAGCGAGAGGTAATGTCGTTTGAGGTATTCTTCCTCACCGACAAAGAGGTATACACCATTTTCCCCCCGATCGATTTTCGCTTTTAATTCTGTGACTTCCATCTGTCACCTACTACACAGGAAATACGGTGATTTTCAGTCGCACCTTTTTGGTAGCGCCACCGATATTCATTTTATAGAACAGGTCGAGGACGCCCGAGCCCAGAGCGAGAGAGTTGCGGATTTTCGTGGCTTCGACCGCCATATCAAATTTATACGGCGGTACCTCGTAGATGCTGGTATGCGCGACGCCGACCTCAAAGAGAAGGTCACTCACCACCGAGCCGATACGGCGGACGCGGACACATTCACCGCTTGTGGTAATATCACACACGGTGCGACCACCTTCGCCATCCTCACTGTAAGTGAGGAAAAAACCATCCTCGGTCGGCTTCATAAAACCAGATACCGTGCTTTCGGTCACCTCGTCGAGCGCATGGTCGACGATGCCGTCCTCTATATTCTCAATCGTCGATTTGACGAGAAGCGTCACCTCTTTGACAAACGCCATAATTCTTCCTCCGGTAGAAAAAGCGAGCCTTGCTAAAAAGAAAACGGGCATGAATAACCCGTTTTATGGCAAAGCGCCTCTTATGCTTTCTGTTTTTTCTTGTTGTATTCGCTGTGGGGATTGACAAGTTCGCGCCAGTCGAGACTGCCGTGGTCAAGCGCCATGACGAGTACCTCTGCGGTCGCGATGTTGGTAGCCACAGGGATGTTATAGACATCACAAAGGCGAAGCAGGGTAAGCTCTGCTTCGGAGGGTGTTTTAGAGGGATCGGTCGAACGGAAGTAGAATACAAGGTCGATCTCGTTATAGGAAATCTTTGATGCGATCTGCTCGGTACCCGACTGTCCGGGGAATACCGTCTCGATGTCAAGACCGGTCGCTTCGGAAATATAGGAGCCTGTCGTGTGTGTAGCACAAAGGTGATGACGGGAAAGAATGCCACAGTAGGCGATACAGAACTGTGCCATTAACTCTTTTTTGTTGTTGTCGGCAATGATAGCGATTTCCATTCCAAAACTCCTTTATTATTTATGATAGTAATTATAGCACCAAAAAAAAGTTTTGTCAATGCCTTGCGCGCGGGATATTAATTTTTTGTTTAATACATTAACTTTTTGCCTAAATAATTCGCACGAAATTGAACATTTTTTACAATTTTTTATTCTTCGGGCAAAAAAACCAAAATACTGTTGATAAAACTTTTTTTTTGGTGTATAATAAATGAGATAAAGAAACTTTCGACAAAATGAAACAGAGGTTTAAATATTATGAAGACTTTCAGAAGAATTGGCGTCCTTACCTCCGGCGGTGACGCACCCGGTATGAACGCCGCCATTCGTGCTGTTGTACGCTCCGCACTTTCCTGTGGTGTTGAGGTTATGGGCATTTATCGCGGATACTCGGGACTTATCAAGGGCGATATCCGTCCTCTCGCGCTTCGCGATGTTTCCAATATTGTCAACAAGGGTGGTACCATCCTGTATTCTGACCGTTGTCCTGAATTCAAGACCGAGGAGGGCATGGCGCAGGCGGTAGAAACCTGTCACCGCTTTGGCATTGACGGCATTATCGCTATCGGTGGTGACGGCACCTTCCGTGGCGCGACCGACCTTACCGCGCATGGTATTCCCTGTATCGGTATCCCCGGTACGATTGATAACGATATCGCCTCGACCGATAATACCATCGGCTTTGATACCGCGATGAATACGGTTATCGAGATGGTAGACCGTCTGCGCGACACCTGTGAATCGCACGCGCGTTGCTCGGTGATTGAGGTTATGGGCAGAGGTGCTGGTGATATCGCGCTCTATACCGGTATTGCAACGGGCGCGACCGCAATCGTTATTCCCGAAGTGGAGACCGATGTGGAAGCTATTATCAAGAAAATTGAAAACTCCCGCCGTCTTGGCAAGCGCAACTTCATCATTCTCGTATCCGAGGGTGTAGGTAGCAAGTTCGGTCCTGAACTCACCGAGCTCGTTGAAGAAAGAACAGGAATTGAAAGCCGCTTCACTCGTCTCGGACATGTTATACGCGGTGGTAATCCTTCGCTGCGTGACCGCTTCCTTGCTTCCCGAATGGGCGTTTATGCGGTTGACCGTCTGCTCGAAGGACTCTCGAACATTGTTGTCTGCGACATCGGCGATAATCTGACACATTTTGAGATCAATTATGCTTTGATTCTCGACCGTATGTGCAAGGGCAAGCTCAAAGAGGGCGACCTCGATAACTTTACGCCCGAGCAAATCACGCAGATGGAAGAAATTGTCCGCGCGAAGAAGGCGAAAATGACGAGATTGTATTACACAGCGGACCGTATCGACCTATAAGCGCTTCGCTGAACAGAAATGGGGTGTGCAAAATGAAACAGAGGGATTTTACCGAAGGTAAGCTCTTCGGACCTATGTTTACATTTGCACTCCCTATTATTTTAACCAACCTTCTGCAGACCGCATACAATATTGCGGATAATATCGTCGTTGGTAAATTTTCGGGAGACACCCTGGCGCTTGCCGCCGTTGGTACGGCGAGCTCCATCAGTGCATTCGTGCTGAACCTGGTTATCGGTATTTCCGTTGGCGCTGGTGTTGTTGTTTCACAGGCGTATGGCGCGAGGGATTACGGAAAGGTATCGCGGAGCGTACATACCTCCTTGTGCTTTGGTCTGCTCTTCGGACTTGTGGTGGGCGCGATTGCCTTTATTCTCGCGCCACATGTCCTGATATGGACGGGCGTCAAGGATGAGCTGCTCTCCCGCGCTACCCTGTATCTGCGTATTCTTTTTGCGGCATACCCAGCGACGGCAATCTATAATTTTGCCGCTTCGGCGCTTCGCGCAGTGGGAGATTCGCGTACATCGCTTGTCATTCTCGCGTCGTCAGGGGTTCTCAATGTCGGTCTGAATCTTGTGTTTGTGCTCTTCCTTCACATGTCTGTCGGCGGCGTTGCACTCGCGACTGCGATA
This sequence comes from Clostridia bacterium, assembly GCA_017508465.1. GTDB lineage: Bacteria > Bacillota > Clostridia > Oscillospirales > CAG-272 > UBA1740. Next base: position 982 of record JAFVYW010000107.1, on the reverse strand, counting down.
TCAAAGTATGTCTCGGCATTTGCTGTTATGGCGGTGCTTTCTCGGAGAAGGGGTGAGGTGTATGCCTTCTCTTTCTCCAAATGCAAAATCTGGCGTGCAGAGCTTCTCTCCATGCTTCGCTTCGGTGTGCCGAACAGTATACAGAACACAATGTTCAATATATCGAACATCTTTTTTACCGCCGCACTCAATACGCTCGATACCTATGTGTTGAGCGCAAAAACCATCGCCATGAATCTCACAGGCGTTGCCAACAATTTCTCGTCGAGCTACATGAATGCCATGTTGACCTTCTCCGCGCAGAATTATGGCGCGAAAAAGCCCGAGAGAATCCAGCGTTCTCTTTTGATCTGCCTTTTGCAGGGCGTTCTTCTGACCATTGGTATCGGCGTTCTGATGCTTCTTTTTATCAATCCGATATCGTCCCTTTATATCGATAATGCGGATGCGAACCGCGAGATGATTATGCGGTGTGTCAGGGAGATTGGCGTCGTGACATTACCGTACTACTTCCTTTGCTCGGCGATGAACGCAAGCGCAGGCGCTCTGCGCGGAATGGGATACTCGACAACACCGATGGTAAACTCCATCCTTGGCATTTGTGGCTTCCGTCTGCTTTGGATTTTCCTGGCGTTCCCTCTTGAAATCTTTCATAGCGCGCAGGGAATTTACCTCGCTTTCCCAATCTCATGGGGGCTTGTCGTCATAGCAAACCTTGCCTGCATCTTCCTTGTGGCAAAGAAGGTGAAAACAAAATTGGAGAGTGAAAGAGAAGCAGAGGAAATTCACCATCAAAGCGTTTTTGAAGAGGCAAAGAGTGTGTAAAGGTAAACAAAAGTTAGAAAAAAGGGGCTGCTTCATTTAGGCATAACCGAACGAAAAACGACAGAGGTACAATCAAATTGCCTCTGTCGTTTACAGATTAAGAGGAAACTAAGGTCAAAACCTACGGTTTTCTCTTTTTTTATTTAGGTTTTTCGTT
>JAFVYW010000106.1 GCA_017508465.1 Clostridia bacterium | reverse complement strand
TGCTGAATTCTTAATGACTCAGCCCCTTCTTCTTATAAAAATCATTCATCCTCAAGATAGGAGGACTGGGGCTGGGGGGTTCGCGCCGCGGCGCGACGGGCGCGGAGGATTTTACGGCGCTTGATGCCCGCAATCACGCCAGAGGCGAGAATGCCGATGCCGAGACCGTGAATAATGTAATCGACGAGCATCGCAAGCTGGACGCCAAAGAGGAGCACCATCGCGATAAAGTCTATCGCATAAAGGACAAGTCCGAAAAGAAGCCAGTTGCCTTCTTCATTCTTCGAGAAGAACCAGGTGAGAAGGTAGAGGAGCAATATCACAACGGCGACGGCAATCATACCCCACAGGAAGGTATCGGGGAAAAATTCAAGTGTCGACATATCCTCGCCTTCGTAATAATCGGGTGGCAGCTTGCCACACAAAAGGTTGCCGTACAGAATCAGGATATACGGCACGAATGCGGAGAACAGGAAGAACATATCCACACCGAGCGAGATCATAACGATATTGATGGCGGTGCAGGCGATAATAATCAGAAGGTTAAGTCTTGCGCTTTTGTATTTGGCTTCAAGGAAGGATATTTCGTCCTCGCCTTGCATTTGCTTTTGAAACATACGCATCTCCTTTTTATTTTGTCATTCGGGAAGGGAAAGAAGGAAGGCTTCGAGGAGGCTCGCGAGACGGGCGTGTCCTTCGTCATTGAAGTGCAGACCGTCTGCGGTAAGGGCGACGCGTTCCTCTTCTATCATCGGGTTGATATCAAGGTTTTCGTAAAGATTGAGGACAGGGATGCCCATTTTCTTACCCGTCTCGACAATCACGCGGACATAGTCAGCGAGGGGGCGCGCGTCGGCGCGCTTATTGGGATGTTTTGAGACGGCGGTGAAATCTCCACCGTAAAATACGCATCTTGCCGGTGTCATAAAAACGAACTTCTGTGTCGGGTACATCGTTTTCAGAAGGTTCATCAGGAAATGAACCGCGCCGACAAAGGTCGCAGGGGTGGTGTCCCCTTCTTCGCCGAAGGGAGCGTTGCCATGGAGGTAGTCATTGACGCCACCGTAAACAATGGTGATATCGGCTGTCGGATCGAGGTTATAGGCTCTGCCCGAAAAACAGAGATCCCATCTCGGATTTTCACTACAAGTCATCTGGTGCGCGAGGCGCGTACCACCGATACCATAGTTGTTGGTGGTGAGGGAATATTTTGCCTTCAGACGGTTGTCATAACGGCAGTTTGCAATATCCGAAACGCCAGAGCCCTCGGTGATAGAGTCGCCGAGAAAGTTTACTTTTTTATAATGGAGTTCCATCCTGATACCTCCTGTTACTTTTCCAGCGAGACAAGAAGTTCTTCGCAGGTTTTCGCCACCTTGGCAAGCGAGCCCTCCTCGAAGGGCGAACGGATGCCCGCGAGGTCGAGAAGCTCGGTGAAGGTATAGTTACCTGTGCGCTTACAATGGGCAAGGTAGGTCGCGAATGCGCCCTTGTAGTCGCGAAGGAGCATATCAAGGAATACGATAGCGACGGTCTGTGCGAGGACATAGTCGATATAATAGAAGGGGGAGGCGAAGATGTGGTTCTGATACTGCCATCTTGTGCCACGCTCGAGATAGTCGATGCCCTCGGTAGAGAGCCAGGGGCGGTATTCGCTCTCGAGGTGTCTCCAGACGGCGCAACGCTCGTCGGGTGTCATCTCGGGGTTTTCGTAAATGATTTCCTGGAAGTAGTCGACAATCGTGCCATAGGGCAGGAAGGTCAGGGCGCCGAAGAGGTGCTTATAGCGATACTTTTTCTCGTCCTCGCCAAAGAATTTTTCCATATAAGGCCATGCGAAAAATTCCATACTCATGGAGTGCGTTTCTGCCGTTTCCATGCCACCGAGGTCAAGCTCGGGCGTCATATCGTCCGCACCAGCAAAGTACGCGAAGGCGTGACCTGCCTCGTGGGTGATGACATCGACATCGGCGGTGGTGCCGTTGAAGTTCGCGAAGATGAAGGGCTGTTTGTAAAGGGGGAAGGCGGTCATATAGCCACCCGTCCACTTGCCCTCACGGGAGAGGACATCGAACGCTTCGGACTCGAACATCATATCGATGAAGTCGCGGGTTTCGGGAGAGATATCATGGTACATCTCGCGACCTGCCGCAAGGATGCCTTCGGCGTCGAGGATGGGCTCGGGATCCTTCGTGTAGCAGGTATCGTTATCATAAAGCTTGAAATCGGCAATCGAGAGGCGTTCGGCGAGTGCCTTCTTCATTCTGGTAACCACAGGGACGATGTCGCGCTTGATGTTCTCGCGGAATACACCGACATCCTCTTTGGTATAGCAGGTACGCATCATACGGTTATAGCCGAGCTCAACAAAGTTCTTGTAGCCGAGCTTCTTCGCCATTTTGTCGCGGACCTTAACGAGGTCGTCAAAGATACCGTCGAAGGTCTCCTGATGCTCTGCCATCGTGCGACCGAGGGCGCAATATGCGGCGCGGCGTGTCTCTCTGTCGGAGTCGGACATAAATCTGCGGAGCGCGCCGAGGGTAAGCTTTTCGCCGCGGAATTCGTAGGTCAACTCGCTGACGAACTTCGAGTGCTTCGTGGTAAGCGCATTTTCTTCCTGAAGCTCTTCCAGGATGCGCTCGTCGGCGCATTTGAGCGAGAGCTCATATACGCGAAGGACGAGAGGATTGAGACTTTTCTTCGCCTCTTCCAAATGGGGAGACGCAAGGAATGCCTTCATATATTGCAGGTCAAACATCTGCACCTCGGGCAAAGCGCTGTCATAGTATTCCATCTCCGCCATATAGAACTCGTCTTTGGTATTGCAATTGAAGCGAGTGGAAGCAAGGGAGGTCATCGTCACAAGCTTTGCGCCAAAGGCGTTGTATTTCTCGCGCGCGGCGAGAAGCTCTTCTGCACTCTTCGCGCCTGTGACAGCCGCTACCACTTCGGTAAGTGCCGCGATGGCTTCTTCCTTCGTCACACGCACATAGGGCATATCGGATATTTTCGTGTACTTCATGGGTGTTTTTCTCACTTTCCTGTTTTCTTTTTTACTATTATACACGCATTGTGGGAAAAATGCAAGTAAATTAATAAAAAAGTTACCAATCGCAAAAAGTGGATACTTGACAAAGGGGAGATTTTTTTGTATACTAAAGGTGACAAAATATATTTATTTACCTAACTTTGCCCTGTGGCAAGAGAAAGGAGCATTATGTCCAATTACGAACAACTTTCCAGAGAACTTACCGAGCGTATCGCTGAGGACAAGGCGCATGGCACGCTTCCCCAGTTCGGCGCGCGCAGTGCCGATGCCATTCGTCGCGATGCCGACCTCGACCGTGAAGCCGTCTGGCGCACCGCGTATGTACGCGATGTGGATAAGATTTTGCACAGCCCCTTCTATAACAGATATACCGACAAAACGCAGGTATTCTCTTTCTATAAAAACGATGATATTTCAAGACGCGCCCTGCATGTTCAGCTTGTGTCGAGAATTGCGCGCTCTATCGGCAAGGTGCTGAACCTGAACCTCGACCTGATTGAAGCGATTGCTCTCGGTCACGATATCGGTCATACCCCCTTCGGTCACGCGGGCGAGAGATATCTCTCCGAGATGTACCACGCCGAGACGGGCAGATTTTTCAACCACAATGTACATTCGGTGCGTGTGCTGGACGGTATGTTCCGTCATAACCTCACCCTCGATACGCTGAACGGTATCATCACACACAATGGTGAGTTTGAGATGCACGAATACTTCCCCTCCCCGATGCATTCCTTCGAAGAGTTCGACCGTATGGTCGAAAGCTGTTATGTCGACCAGGCGAATATCATCTCCATCATCCCCTCTACCCTGGAAGGTTGCCTTGTCCGTGTGTGCGATATCATCGCCTACCTCGGTCGCGACCGTCAGGATGCCGAGCGCGCACAGATTGTCGAAAAAAGCGAGGATGTCGGCCGTGCGAGCATCGGTGGCTCGAACCCCGAAATCATTAACAACCTGATGGTCAACATCATTGAGCATAGTTACGGCAAGCCCTACATTATGATGGACGAAGCGCATTTTATGGGGCTCTCCCAGACCAAGCGCGAGAACTACAAGATGATTTACCACGCGCCCGAAATCTGCATGGAGCTTGACGGCACGGTGAAGCCTGTAATTCAGAAGCTCTACGACAGACTTCTCACCGACCTGAAGGCAGGAAACACCTCCTCGCCCATCTTCCGTCACCATATCGACTTCATCAAGGAAAATCACTACGCATCCCCCATTCCCTATATGGAAACGGAAAAGAACCAGATTGTCGTGGATTACCTCGCCTCCATGACGGACGATTACTGCATCGACCTCTTCCAATTCCTCTTCCCGTCGAGCAATGTCACCTTCCCCTATAAGGGATATTTCTACGATTACGAATGATTTGGAAAAGATTTCGTTGAAAAGGGGCATACTTTAAGATGACACTGTTCTGGAACATCGCAGAAAAAGTGCTGTTCTTCTTCAATCTGCCGATTGCCATCATTTGTTTCTTTATTGCTTTCATAGGTATGATAAACCCAAAAAAATTTGATAAGGTTTTAAAAAAATTACTAATTCCATTGAAAGAATGGCAATTTGCTGTTATATTTTATTTGTCTGTTATTATAGTGGTGACTATTTGTTCGATTAACGGCATGCCAATTTTTTGACCTGAGTGGAGGGACTATGCAATATACAGAAAAAGCGTTTTCCGCGCTTTCAGAACAAGATTTTTGGGAAGCGCAAGGTTTCTTTCGAAAAGAAATAAAAGAGAATCCGACCTATCAGGCATACAACAATTTGGCGATGTTTTATTTTGAAAACGGGATTGTATGTAAAAATGGACGGTTTCTTTATGGCAGGTGGCTTGCGAAAAGATTGCTCCATAAGGCACTGATGTTCGGTGCAAATGCAAAAGTGCTATGCAATCTTGCTATGTTGGAATTCGAGACAGGTTTGTACTCTGATGCACAGAAACACCTGACCGAAGCCTATCAAATGGAGCCTTCTTCCGAGATTCTGTATCACATCGCCGTACTTCATTTTCACAGAAAAGAGTATGGAAAAACAGCCGAACTCTGTACCGCCCTGAACGATGCCGTTCCCGAGTCCCGCTATCTTTACGCACTTTCAATAGCGCATATGGAAAAGATGGATTATGAAACGCTTCTTTCCCAAAGTGGGATTGCGACAGAGGAAATAGATCCGATGGAGCAATTCAACCTCTTGTATCTGACTTCACAATACAATGACTTAATATGTCTGTTCCACAAATTGTGCGAAGACAGGTACTTTTTAAGTGATTATCAGTGGCTCTTTCTTATGAATGCTTTTATCGAAACAGGAAAAGTAGACGAAGGACTTTCGTCCATCCACGAATGTTTTTCTTGGTTCGAAGGCAATCCGTTCCTCAAAGAATTCAAGAAAACAGAGCGAATGACGAGGGATGAAAACTATCGTAAAAGCATTCTCGATAGCTTGGTTTTTGATATTCCCTTCTTAGATAACACCTGCCCGTATTTTGGTTGTCCAACTCACAAGACTTCTTGGTGATATGGCACGGATTAAAAAGTGGAACGGCAAAAGTAAAAGAGCGTACACGGCTGTGTACGCTCTTTTTGTTCAACTTCCACAAAAGAAACAAAGGGCAGACCGCATTCACGGTCTGCCCTACCTTTTCAGTATATCACAAAATGCAATCTCTGTCAAGCCTTTGCGCCGAAAAAGCCCTGAAAAAGCGCGCAAAAGCGCAAAAAATCACAGCCACAAAATTTAGTCTTGATAAGCATGTAGAAAATGCAAAAGGGGGCTTTTCTTTTTCGCTGGGGTGTGATATAATATTTACACAGGAGAGCGTGTTATGACAGAAGAATTGTATGAACAATATTGGGTTAATGTAAAGTTTTGCTACATCACGATTTTTGTGGCTATTGTTATAATTGGAATCTTTTTCATTTTGTTTTTCAG
>JAFVYW010000105.1 GCA_017508465.1 Clostridia bacterium | reverse complement strand
GGATATGCGCGCCACCTTGCCATTGTGGCTCTTCTTAAGCGCGATTGCCCTCTGCGCATCATTCATTTTTGGTATCTCGCTGCGCGAGGTGATTTTTGCGGAGACGGAAATTGGCATCGTATTCGGTGTGCTTGGCATTTACCTTGCGATTGCCATCTTTTCGGGATACTCCATTGCGACGGTTATCTTTGTCGGTATCCGTTTTTACAGAAACTTTTATACGGACGAAGGTTATCTGACCTTTACCTTGCCGGTGAAGCGTTCCACCCTCTTTTTCTCCAAGGTTCTTTCCGGCACAATCTTCCTCGTGGGAACAACGCTTGTGGTGATTACGAGCCTTATTCTCGCGCTTCTCATGGTCCCCTCGAGCATACAGGACAGTACCCCTGTGCTTTTTGAGGTGATGGAATTTCTCTGGTCGATGCTGCGGAGCATTTTTGAATCGGCGAGCGATACCGTCACGATGATTACAATGCTCACTCTGTCACTTCTGATTTTGTTCTGTCTGATGCTCTTCGAGATTCTTGCCCTGTATTTCTGCATCACGATAGGCTCGGTTATCACAAAGAAGCTTAAGGTGCTTGCCGCCATCGGTTGCTACTATGCACTCAACTTTGCCATCGGAACGATCTCGTCGATCGCACAGATTTTCCTGATGCTGCTCACGGAGGATATCGCGCTTGTCGTCATGGCGCTCTCTCCGACGCAGCTGTCGCTCGTTGTCATCTTCCTTCTCGTATGTGTTCTTGGCTTTATGATGCTTCTGACATCGGCTTTGTATTATGCATCAGAGAAACTCATTGAGAAGAAACTTAATCTGCCATAAGGAGGGAGAAAAAATGAAGAAACAATACATTTTGAAAACATTAGTTGTCATTTTCCTTGTCGTTTTCGCTCTTTTCCTGGCAGGATGTACCGTGGAAAGCGATTATCTTTATTCGGATATTTCGGTGAGTGAGGACGGAAAAACCGTCACCATCAAAGCGCCTGACGAAAGCGCTGTCGATACCTTCCGCTATCTCGGCGTTGTGCCGAATTGCGAGCTGTACGGTAAAAAGTTCTATTACCAGAGTTATGTGGATATGCCCGATGGCTATGCCGCAGATGTCTTTTCTCCTCTGGCGGAAAAGAATATTCTTTACATCCAGAGTGGCTCGGACATTTATTGCTATGCAAAGCAGGGGGACGCGGAGGCGTCAGGTGCCGTCACGGACTTCCTTGAGGGCTACTATTCCGCTATCTCCTTTGCAAACCTCGACCAGATGCGCGAGTGCGTTCTGACAGGCAGCGAGCGCACGGCGTTCGAGACGGTGGAAAGCGGGAATGTTGTGGAAAATGTTGATGTCAGAACGCTGAAAGACAATCTTTTCTATGATGTCATGGCATATGATTTTTACGGCGTTTTGTCGGTCAGGGTTGGCGCGGTTTTCAAGCTTGGAAACGATTTTTACTATGTCGATTATGAGAGCCTTCCCAACTCCGCCTTCGATGCCGACGGTAATCTTTCTTATCGTCGCGGCGAGATTGATATGGAGCGTCTTGACGGAAATAAGCTTACCCTTCTCAACAACATTATGGGACGCCAGAAGCGCATAGAAAACACCTACACCCATGAAGAAGGTCTGTATATCGGCTCGGAGAAGGTAAACACGATAGAGGATGCGCTCCCTGTTGTTGTTGCTCTGGTTGTCTTTGCAGGCATTCTCCTTCCTCTTGTACCTGCCGCGATTTTCCTCTTCTGGTTTTTCAGCGCAAAACGCCGCAATACCGTGCTTCGTATAGAGAAGAAGCCAGCTCTTGCGCTCCCTGTTCTTTTCGCATTGATTGGTTGCGCGCTTTGGCTGGTCGGCGGCGTTGCCGTTTTATGCTTATTGCTCACAATCTGACAAAAAAACCATTTATTTTTTTAAAAAAACTCACACATGCCCTTGACAAAACAAAAAAATGTGCTATAATTTATGTATAACGCTAAATAAAGGAGAAACAGCCATGTTTGGAAAAAAGGACCCCGCTGTCGAAAATCTGAGACTGTTTGCACAGAGACTTGACAGAGAAAAACTTATTTATACGAAAGATGAAAGCAAGAAGAAGATCACTCTTTCTTACAACGGTGACAACTTCAAGTCGCTTAAGTTTGTTTTCCTCTTTGACGATGACGGTGAAAGCGTTGCTATCCGTGTATGGTCGATTGAAGAGTTTACTGCAAATCAGCTTTCTGATGCATACGAATTCTGCAACCGTATGAACAACGATTATCGTTGGCTCACCTTCTACATTGACAGCGATAACGAACTCACAGTCAGAGTTGACGCAATCCTTTCCCAGCCTTCCGTTGCTGACGAGTGCCTTGAACTTCTTCGCCGCACCGTCCGTATCGTTGACAAGGTTTGCGGAGAACTTTACAACTAATTAAGGAGGATAGAATAATGTTTGGAAAGAAAGATCCTGCAGTTCAGATGATCGACGCATTCTGTGCTGAACTTGACCGCAAGGGCGTTCGTTACAGCGCAAACAGAGAAAAGAAACTCGTATCGATTACTTATGATAACGACCACTACAAGAACCAGGCGTTCACCTTCTTCTTCGATGATGACGGCGCAAGCTTCTATGTTCGTGCATACTCTATCGAACAGTTCACCAAGAGCCAGCTTGATGATGCTTATGCATTCTGCAACCAGATGAATGCTGACTATCGTTGGCTTACCTTCTACATCGATAGCGACGATGAACTCACCGCAAGAGCAGACAGCATTGCCAACCTCAAGACGATGGGCCCCAGAGGATATGAAATTCTTCAGCGCTTCGTCCGTATCGTTGACAAGGTTTGCGAAAAGCTTTACTCGTAATTGAACATAAAGGCAGTGCGTGAGCATTGCCTTTTTTTCATACCTTGCTTCTGCTTTGTTTTCTGCAAGCAGGACGGGGCGTTTTCGTTCTTTTTTCTTTGATTTTTTGCGAGGTAAAAATTTCTTGACAAAACGCCTTGTTTTATTTATAATAAATATGCATACGATACTTCGCACATTGTGCGGTAGAAAAGAGATAACCTTTTTATGAAAATACTTTGCATCGGAGATGTGACAAGTCCCGGCGGGGTGAAGCACCTTGAGGAAAACCTTTGGCGCATCCGCAAAGAATATGGAATTGATTTTTGTGTGGTCAATGCAGAGAACGCCTCGGTGGTGTCCACACTTTCTCTGTCACAGGCGGATGCCTTGCTCTCCTCGGGGGCGGATGTCCTCACGGGAGGCAACCATACGCTCCGTTCGCGCGGTGTGTACTCTCTGCTCGAGAATGAGACGCGCGTTCTGCGCCCTCTGAACTATCCCGAGGATGTCCCCGGGGCAGGATATGGTATCTATGATGGCGCAGGCTATCGTATTCTTGTCATCTCGGCGATGGGTACGGTGCATATTGAGCCGACGCTCGATAGTCCCTATCCTTACATCGACCGTGTACTCGCGCGCGAGGAGGGAAAATACGATTTTGCCATCCTCGATTTCCACGCCGAAGCGACGGGCGAGAAGGTCGCGATGGGGTATGCCTATGACGGAAAAATCCATGCGGTGTTCGGCACGCATACCCATGTGCAGACGGCGGATGAATGCATTCTGCCTCACGGAACAGGATATATTACCGATGTCGGCATGTGTGGCGAGAGCGGAGGCGTTCTCGGTATGAACCCCGAGGGTGTTGTTCGTCGCATGCGACAGAAGCTTCCCATTCCCTTTGCCCCTGCCGACGGTCGCGCGGTGGCGAATGGTGTGATTTTTACATGGGATAACGCGACGAAGCGCACGACGAATGTGCGCCGTATCAGTTTCTGATATCATCGGACGCTTGCCGATGATTACAAAAAAGAAGGAGGAGGATGTATGGACAATTTAACATGTCAGGTTGCCGTTGTCGGTGCAGGACACGCGGGCATAGAAGCCGCGCTCGCATGCGCTCGCATGGGTATGGATACTATCCTCTTTACCATAAATCTTGACGCCGTGGCAAATCTGCCCTGTAACCCCTCGATTGGCGGAACGGGTAAGGGACACCTCGTCTTTGAAATCGATGCTTTAGGTGGCGAGATGGGACACGCGGCAGACCGTGTGACCTTGCAGAGCCGTACCCTGAACCTTGGAAAAGGTGCCGCCGTTCATTCCAAACGCATTCAGGCGGACCGTACCCTTTATCGCTCGGTGATGAAGCAGACGCTCGAGCATACCGAGAAGCTTCGTCTGATACAGGGCGAGGTGGTCGACCTTGTGACCGAGGCGGTCGGTGAGGGAGAGAAAAAAAGGTGTCGCGTATGCGGTGTGGTTACCGCCCTTGGTGAGACCTATACGGCGCAGGCGGTCATTTTAGCGACAGGCACATTTCTCAACGCCGAGATTTTCATCGGCGATAAGGTCTTTTCGGCAGGACCGGATGGCATGCTTCCTGCGACGGGGCTTACCGACGCGCTCCGCCGTCTCGGCCTGCCTCTTCTGCGCTTCAAGACGGGAACACCTGCGAGGGTTCACCGTCGGAGCATTGATTTTACCAATCTTGAACTGCAAGAGGGCGAGAGGGAAGTCGTTCCCTTTTCCTTCGACACGCCCGAGTATTCGCTCGATGGCCGTGCCGATGTCCCCTGTCATATCGTTTATACCAACCAGAACACGCACCGCATTATTCTTGACAATCTTGACAGGTGCGCGATGTATTCCGGCAATATTACAGGACAAGGTCCGAGATACTGCCCCTCCATTGAAACCAAGCTTGTCCGCTTCGCCGACAAGGAACGCCATCAGCTCTTTATTGAGCCGTGTGGGCGCGACACGGAGGAGATGTATATTCAGGGCTTTTCCACCTCGATGCCGACCGATGTCCAGCGCGATATGCTCCATTCGCTCGAGGGCTTTGAACATGCCGAGATTATGCGCTTCGCATATGCGATAGAATATGACCTGATAGATCCGACGAGCCTGTATCCCACATTGGAATTCAAAACGGTGGAGGGGCTTTATGGCGCAGGACAGTTCAACGGCACCTCGGGCTACGAGGAGGCCGCCGCGCAAGGACTTATCGCAGGTATCAACGCCACACTGAAGCTCAAAGGGGAAGAACCCCTGATTTTACCTCGCTCGTCCTCGTACATCGGTACGCTGATCGATGACCTTGTCACCAAGGGAACGAACGAGCCGTATCGCATTATGACCTCGCGCAGCGAGTACCGTCTCCTGCTCCGTCAGGACAACGCCGACGCGCGCCTGTCGGAATACGGACACAGGGTAGGGCTTCTGCCCGAGGAGAGATATGCGCGCTTTGTGGAAAAGCAAAGACGCATCGAAGAGGAGATTTCCCGCCTCGAGAATGTCAACATTCCCCCGAGCGAGGAGGTCAATGCGCTTCTTCTCACCTTCGGTTCGACACCGATTAAGACGGGCGTCAAGCTCGCGGAGCTGATCCGCCGTCCCGAGCTTTCCTATGAAGCGCTTCGCCCCATCGACAAGACGCGTCCCGCCTACTTCGAGGATGGCGTATCGGATGGGATGACAAGACAGATCCGCACCTCGGTGGAGATCCGCGTGAAATATAAGGGCTATATCGAGAGGGAAAAGGCGGAGGTCGAAAAGCAGAGGCGCATGGAAAGCCTCCGTTTGCCCGATGATATCGATTACACCACCATTACGGGACTGCGCCTTGAGAGCGCGGAAAAGCTTTCGCATATCCGTCCGCAGAACATCGGACAGGCATCGCGCATCAGCGGTGTCAACCCGGCGGATATCAGCGTTCTTCTGATTTATCTCGAGAGTAAAAGACAAAAATAGTATGTACTAAAAGAAAGGAAGTGAGAATATGGAGCGTTTCGCGCATGGTATGAATATCGTGAACCTTGTGATATGCGCGCTCTTTGTTCTTTGCTATTCTTACCAGTTTGTTTATACACTTTATGCCATCTTCCACAAGAAAAAGAAAGCGGGAGAGGGAAAAGCACATCGTCTTGCCGTCCTTGTTTGTGCGAGAAACGAAGAGAGCGTGATTGGCGCGCTGATCGATTCCCTTTTAAAGCAGGACTATGAAAAGAGCCTGACCTCGGTGTTTGTCGTGGCGGACAACTGCACCGACGACACTGCCGCCGTCGCAGAGAGGGCAGGGGCTACCCGTGTTTATATCCGCAACGATAAGGCGCATATCGGCAAGGGCTATGCGATGGAATATCTGCTTCACTCGATTGACGAAGAGTATGGCGAGGATGCGTTCGATGCCTTCGTGGTCTTTGATGCGGACAACCTCGTCTCGCCGACCTTCCTGACGGAGATCAACCGCACCTTCAGCAATGGTTTTGAGATTGTCACGAGTTATCGAAACACAAAGAACTTCGGCGCGAGCGCGACAAGCTCTGCGTCGGGTATGTGGTTTATCCGCGAGGCGCGTTTCCTCAACTGCGCGCGTGTCGGCTTTGGCGGTAGTGCCTGGCTTGCTGGCACGGGCTTCCTGTTTTCCAATAAAATCAAAAAAATACATGGTGGCTGGCCCTTCCATACCCTGACCGAGGATGTCGAGTTCATGGTTGACAGCGTCCTGAAGGGGTATCGTATCGGCTATTGTGAGGATGCCGAGTTCTTCGATGAGCAACCCACAGGCGCGTGGGACTCCTTTTTGCAGAGACTTCGCTGGGCGAAGGGGGGACTCCAGGTATTCGGCAAGTACTGGAAGCGGATGATAGGGCGTTCGCTCCGCTTGGATTTCTCCATTCTGGACTATACCATATCGATTGCCCCTGCGTATATCCTAGCGGTGATTGCTTTATTATTTAATATGGTAGGAATTGTCATGGCACTTGCGGCGGGCACCTTCTCTGTGGTATTCCCTATTCTTTTATGGATGGTAGTTGGCGTGATCGCGCTCATTGTGATTGCCGCGGCGGTGACAGTGTTGTGCGAGTGGAAGAAAATCAGAGCCACCCCGTGGCAGAAAATATGGTCGGTTTTCGCATTCGTTCCCTTTATGATAAGCTATGTCCCCATCGCCCTGATCGCGATGATTTTTCCTGTCAGCTGGCGCGAGACAAAGCATAAGTCCAATCGCACCATTGACGATATGATGCAGAGATAAGCGTCGGAAAAAGGATCGTCGATACAGAAAAAATCCCGATATTTGCACAAATTGTAAATGTTTTTCAGGTGTGACAAAAATATATTGTTAAATTGTTGACAAAACCGTTTTCCTTATGTTATAATAAAACGCTGTGTGTTACACACTATTAAAATAAAAAAAGGAGTCCCAAGATGAAAAGAATTCTTTCTCTCGTTCTTCTTCTCGCTATGGTTTGCATGCTCTTCGCTTGCAACAAGCCCGAAGAAACCCCTGACAACGGCGGAACTCAGACACCAAATGAAAAGACTTACTCTTTCGCAGTAGTTGTTGACAGCGCCCTCGGCAGAGGAAACAAAACCACCAACATTGGTCTTGCCATTGTTTTTGATGCAGATGGCAAAATTGTAGCCGCTCGTTTCGATAGCAATGAAGTTGCTCCCGAACTCAATGCAGACGGCACAGTAAAGGCAGTTGAATCTGTTGTATCCAAAGTAGAAACTGGCGCAGATTATACAGGTATGCCGGCAGGCGACTGGAAAACCCAGGCAGGCATTTTTGAAAATGCGATTGTCGGAAAGACTGCTGAAGAAGTAGCAAACCTTGAAGCAACTGCTTACGCAGGATGCACTATGGCGAGCTCCGTTCCCGTGTTCAAGGCACTTGTTGCTAAAGCAGCTGCTCTTGAAAACAAAGTAACCTTCACCACCGCTTCCACCTTCACCACTGGTATCGCAATGGATATGACCGTTGCTGCAAACAGAAATAAGACAGCTGCTGAAGTCACTGCAGATATTGCCGGTGTTGTTGTTGCTGACGGCAAAGTGCTTGCTTGCGCGATTGATTCTGTAATCCAGTCCTACGCTATTACCGATGGCGAAACCAAGACACTCACCGCTCCCGAAACCCCTGCAGTTTCTAAAAATGAGCAGGGCGATGGTTATGTAATGCCCGCAGGTAGCTGGCTCAACCAGGCGAAAGCTTTCTGTGCAGCAATCGTCAACCTTGATGCTGCAGGTCTTGAGGCATTCGCTCCTGTATCGGACGCTCTTGCATCCGCAGGTTGCACGATGCAGAACACCACTGCAGGTTACAAGGTAACTATCGTTGCAGCATTTGGCTACGCAAGATAATTTATAAATTATCATTCCAAATAAAAACGCAAAGAGGGGCTAACAGAAATAGCCCCTCTTTGTGACCATAAAGACGGAAGTTATACGTGAAGTCAAAGGAAAATATGAAAAAAATTGTATCTCTTCTGTTGGTGTGCTTTGTGTTGTTTTCCCTTGCTTCCTGTTATCATACGCCAGACGATGATACGAAAGAGCAGGTAAGAAGCCGAGACATTTCGACAGTATATTTCAACACCTATTCCATGCTGTCCACCTATGGCGATACGAGTGATGATAATATCGAAAAATATCTTGAGATATCCGAGGAGGTTCTCTCCTATTATCATAAACTTTTTGATATTTATTATGAATATGCCGGAGTAAATAACATTCGGACAATCAACAAGAATGCAGGAAAAAGTCCCGTCAAGGTGGATGAGGAAATGATTGATTTCCTTGAATATTGTAAACAAATATATACAATAACGAATGGAAAAACCAATGTGATGCTCGGCAGTGTCCTGAAAATATGGCATGAGTGTCGGGAGATAGCAGAAGAAGATTTCGGCTATCTTTCACCCGAAGACCTTCCAACGGTAGAGGAGCTTGCCCAGGCGCAAGAGCACACATCCATCGACTTGCTGGTGATTGACCGTGAGAATATGACGGTGTATATTTCAGACCCGGAAGCATCGCTTGATGTCGGTGCTGTTGCGAAGGGGTATACGGTGGATATCCTGTATGAAAGGATCAAGGCGCTTGGTGCATCCTCGGTGGTCCTCAATATCGGAGGCAGCATCCGTGCCATAGGAGCGCGTCCGAATGGCTCCGGCTGGGTAGTCGGCATCACCAACCCGCACAGGACGCCTGAAAAACCGTTTGCTCTGCGTCTGCGCTTTCAGAACACCGCGCTTGTTACATCGGGAGATTACGAGCGGTATTTTGTTTGTGGCGAACAGAAATATCATCATATCATCGACCCCTTGACAGGACAGCCTGCCACCTATTTTTCGTCCGTCAGCATTCTGACAGAGGAGAGCGGTCTTGCGGACGCCTTATCCACCGCGCTCTTTTGTATGTCTTACGAGGACGGCCTTGCTCTGATTTCTTCGCTTCGCGAGGAAGGCAAAGCGATTGAAGTCTTATGGATTGATAGGGAAGGCAATCATAAAATGACGGACGCGTTGCGCGCGTCGGTAGTCAACGCATAAAAAAAGCCCTGCTTTGATAATTGTTTATCAATGATGGGGCTTTTTTCTATGTATTTTTCACAAGGTAAATTGCCATAATCACCAAAGATGGCGTTTGGTTCTTGACAGAGTGGTCAAAATAAGGTATAATACCATAGAGATATTATATTTATAATACTTATATATTAATATGTAGGAGTAAGTTTATGTCTGGATTACTTGGAAATCTGCGCATTCCGCACCGTAAAAATACGGCGTCGATGCCCGCAGTAAAACTCAATCCCACGGGCGATATTCTCCTTCCTATGTCACAGCATATCGGCGCGCCTGCGACACCTGTTGTCAAGGCGGGCGACAGCGTGAAGGTAGGACAGAAGATTGCCGAAGCAAACGGACCGGTTTCCTCTCCGATTTATGCTTCCGTTTCGGGAAAGGTACTGAAAATAGAGCCTTATTTGCGTCCGAATGGTCAGACGGTCGATGCCATCCGCATCGCGCCCGACGGCGAGATGACGCCTGCCGAAGAGATTGTGCCACCCGAAATTGTGGATATGGAGAGTTTTCTCCTTGCCATTCGCGAGTCGGGCATTGTCGGTCTCGGCGGTGCTGGCTTCCCGGCATCTGTAAAACTCGCCGCACAGAAGAATGGGAAAATTGATACCGTGATTTTGAACGGCTCGGAGTGCGAGCCTTATATCACTTCGGACACGCGCGCGATGATTGACGGCGCGGAATGGATTTATAAGGGTGTTCTTCTCTTGAAACAACACCTCGGCATTGAAAAATATATCATCGGTGTGGAAGATAACAAGCCCGAATGTATCAGAAAAATGAAAGAGGTTTTCGCTTCTGCCGAAGGTGTAGAGGTGGTTACTCTTCCGTCGAAGTACCCCCAAGGTGCGGAAAAGGTCATCATCTACAATACGACAAAACGCGTTGTTCCCGAAGGGAAACTGCCTGCGGATGTCGGCGTTCTCGTTGTCAATGTCTCCTCGGTGCTTACTCTCGCGCAGTACATTGAGACAGGCATGCCCCTCGTCTCCCGCGTGGTAACGGTGGACGGCGATGCCATCAAAAATCCGCAGAATGTCGAAGTGCCTATCGGTACGAGCGCGCAGGAGCTTATCGCTTTCTGCGGCGGCTTTGTCAATGAAGAGGATGTCGGCAAGGTGCTGTACGGCGGTCCTATGATGGGCGCGTGTCTTGCCACACTCGCTGAACCTGTACTGAAAACAACGGGTGCTATCCTTGCCTTCACGAAGAAAACCTCGAAGATGCAGGAGCCTACCGCGTGTATCCATTGTGGCAGATGTGTGAGCGCATGTCCCCTGGACCTCGATCCCACGACATTCAGCGCCGCTCTCGCCTATGGCGATAAAGAACAAAGAGTACAGATTTTGCAGGATGCGCATATCGGCCTTTGCATGGAGTGCGGCTGTTGCTCCTATGTCTGCCCTGCAAAGCGTCCTCTTGTACAGAATAACAGACTGGGTAAGGCCGAGGTGCGCGACTATCTTGCACACCAGGCGACCTTGAAAAAGTAAGGAGGAAAAGTGAATGGGTAATTTAACAGTATCGACCTCTCCGCATATCCGCTCGGCTGTAACGACACAGATGGTTATGCGAGATGTCCTGATCGCCCTCGCTCCTGCGACGGTAGCCGCGGTTGTCCTCTTCGGACTTCGCGCCCTGCTCCTGATTGCGGTGAGCGTTGCGACTTGCGTTCTTGGCGAATTCCTCTTTCATCTTATCTGCAAAAAGCAACAGACCATCGGTGACCTCTCCGCCGCGGTAACGGGTGTTATTCTCGCCCTGAACCTCAACACGCAGGTGACGGTCTGGCAGATGATTGTCGGCGCGCTCTTCGCTATTATTGTGGTGAAGTGCTTCTTTGGCGGTATCGGCTGCAACTTCGCGAATCCTGCCGCTACGGCGCGTGTATTCCTCGCGATTTCCTTTGCTCAGGTTGGCGCACAGGTTCCGACCGTTTATACCGACCTCGTCGCAGGCGCGACACCCCTTGGTAACCTTGCCACAGGCTCGGAGCTTCCTTCGCTCGTCGATATGCTGATCGGTAACCGCGGTGGCTCGATGGGTGAGACCTGCGTTATCGCTATCCTTCTTGGATTTGTCTACCTTGTGGTCCGCCGTGTGATCAAATGGCAGGTACCCACAGTATTTGTGGCTACTGTATTTGTTCTCTCGTGGATATTCACGAAGGACATCCATATGGCGCTCTACTATGTTCTTTCGGGAGGTCTGCTTTTCGGCGCGGTCTTTATGGCGACCGACTATGTCACCACGCCCATCCGTACATCGGGCAGGATGATTTTTGCGCTTGGTTGCGGTATTCTGACCGTACTCATCCGCTTCTTCGGCTCGTATCCCGAGGGCGTATCCTTCGCCATCCTGATTATGAACATTCTCTCGCCCTATATTGACAAGCTTACAGCAAAAGTTCCCTTTGGAGGTAAGAGAAAATGACAAAAAAGTTTGATCTCAAGCCTACCATTGTTTTAAGTGCTATCTGTGTGGTTATGGTAGCACTTCTTGCCGTAGTCAATATGTTTACCGCCCCCGTGATTGAGGCGGCACAGAACGCGGCGGCAAACGAGGCACTTCTTGTGGTTCTTCCTGACGGAAAGAATTTTGAGGAAATCGACCTCGCAGGAAAGAACCTTCCTTCTTCCATTGATAAAGCCTATAAGGAAGAGGGTGGCGGATATGTGTTCCGCGTCACCGTAACAGGTAAAAGTGCCGGACTGATGATTATGTTCGGTATCGATAAAAATGGTGCTATCGTTGGCACGAAGGTCATCGCAGACGAAGAGACCGATACCTACGATGTCAAGGTATTCCCAGGTGTTGAAGGCACCGAGGGCGCATACAAGGGTATGACGCTCGAAAACTTCGAGCCATGGCTCGTCTCGGGTGCGACACTCACCTCGAAGGCATACGGTGAGGCAGCCAAAACCGCTCTCGGCGCGTTTGCTGTCCTGAACGGTGGCGAAGTCGACTTCCGTACCCCTGAACAAATTCTTCAGGACAACTGTAATGCGGCACTCGGCACAGAGGGCAAGACCTTTACCAAGTGGTTCGGTCTTACGGTTCTCGAAGGTGTCGATAAGGTTTATGAAACAGACGGCGGAAGAGTGTTTATCATTGGTGAAAGCTTTGTTGCTGTCAATGCCGACGGTGAGGTTGTCACTGCGGACGCCGCCGATGCCGACAAGACTGCGGTGCTGAATGCGACTGCGAAAATTGAGGGCATTACATTTACCGATGTGGCAATTCCCGCAGGCACTTCCAAAGAGAAGGCAGAAGTCGTCAGCATTCAGAAGACAAACGAGGGTGCGTATGTCTTTGAACTTCTCGGCTACGGCTATCAGTATGTATTTGATTATGGTGATTATACACCGATTTCCATCAAGCTTGCTATCGATGCGCAAGGCAAGATTATCGATGTTCTTACCGTTTCTCATCATGAGTCGCAGGGATATGGCGATGCTTGTGCAACAGAGGAGTATTATGAACAGTATCTCGGCAAGGGCGACAGCGACATTGTCGAAAGCACAGATAAGTATCCTCACAACCACGGTGACGACTTGATTGCTTCGGATAACACCGATGTCGGTGCGATTTCCAGCGCAACATTTACCACCCTTGGCTATCAGAGAGCGCTCAAGCTTGCATTCTCTGTATTTGAAGTGTTAACCGCAGAGGAAGGAGGTAATGCATAATGAAAAACTCGAAACTTATGATTGTGCTTCGCGGCATCATTATGGAGAACCCCGTTCTCATTCTCGTTCTCGGTACTTGTCCGACGCTCGCGACAACAAACAGTCTTGTCAGCGCGTTCAGCATGGGTATCGCGGCAACTCTCGTTCTGATTTGTTCGAACGCGGTTATTTCCGCTCTTCGTAATATCATTCCCGAAACGGTGCGTATCCCCTGTTATATTGTCATTATCGCAGGCTTTGTTACCATCGTGCAGATGCTTCTTCAGGCATACCTGCCCGATATCTACAAGATGCTCGGTGCCTACCTTGCACTTATCGTAGTAAACTGTATCATTCTCGGCAGAGCCGAGATGTTCGCCCGTAAAAACGGCGTGGTTGACAGTATTCTCGATGGTGTCGGTATGGGACTTGGTTTCCTTCTCGCGCTTCTCGTGATGGCTTTCATCCGCGAGGTGTTTGGCGCAGGCGCCTTCTTCGGTATTGAGCTTGGCTTTATGGAGAACATCAAAATCCCCGCTCTGACACAGGCGCCCGGTGGCTTCCTTGTCTTTGGTCTTGTGATTGCCGTGATGAACAAGCTCACCGAAAAGAAGGGCGGCGTCAAGCGCAAGTCCTTCAGCTGTGAAGGCTGTCCCTCGGCACACATCTGCAACAAAACCTCCTGCTCCGAAATGGAAGAGACCATTCAGGATGTTCCTGAAACAAAAACAGCGGAAGGAGAAGATGCATAATGAAAGAACTTATTTTAATTCTCATGGGCGGCGTTCTTATCAACAACTATGTCCTTCAGCAGTTCCTCGGTATCTGTCCCTTCCTTGGCGTATCGAAAAAACTCAATCAGGCGACAGGTATGGGTATCGCCGTTACCTTCGTTATGATTTGTGCTACCCTGGCGACCTTCCCGATTTACACATGGGTGCTCGCCCCCCTGAAACTTGAGTATTTGCAAACAATTGTTTTCATTCTTGTTATTGCTGCCCTTGTGCAGTTCGTCGAGATTGTACTCAAGAAATTCATTCCCGCCCTGCACGCGTCCCTCGGTGTATATCTTCCCCTGATTACCACCAACTGCGCGGTGCTTGGCGTTACCATCAACAACATCTCGGCAGAGTACAACTTCCTTGAGAGCATCATTTCCTCTCTCGGCGTTGGTCTCGGCTTCCTTCTCGCGATGGTTCTGTTCGCAGGCGTTCGCTCAAAGATGGAAAACATCCCGACGCCCAAGGCTTTGCAGGGCGTTCCTATCACATTGATCGCGGCTTCGATTGTTGCGCTTGCATTCTTCGGATTTGCAGGTGTTGTCGAAGGCATTCTCGCATAAGGAGGGCATGATGGAAGTTCTTGTACCTGTATTGATCATTCTTGCCATAGGTGCGGCGATGGCGCTCCTTCTCACCCTCGCGGCGAAGTTCTTCGCGGTTGAGGTTGACGAGCGTGCCGTGAAAATCCGCGACTGTCTGCCGGGCGCAAACTGCGGCGCTTGCGGTTTCAGCGGATGTGATGCCTATGCCCAGGCGCTTGCCGACGGCACGACAGAAAAGACCAATCTTTGTGTTCCCGGCGGCGACAGCGCGGCGCGCGGTATCGCAGAGGTGCTCGGCGTGGCGGCCGAGGATGTCGTGGAAATGGTGGCATATGTCGCGTGTAACGGCACATGCGATGTCGTAGGAAAGAAGTTTGACTACGATGGACAAAAGACCTGTCGCACCGCGAATATGACCTATTCGGGCGACCGCTTCTGCAACTTTGCCTGCCTTGGCTATGGTGACTGCGTGCGCGTTTGTCCCGAACATGCGATTACCGTGGAAAACGGCGTTGCCCGTGTCAATCCCCAGGCGTGCATCGGTTGCGGTATCTGTACGCGTGAATGCCCCAATGGTATCATTCATCTCATTCCCGACACCGTGCGCGTTGTTGTGGAATGCTCCAATCATGATAAGGGCGCTGTCACCCGTAAGGCATGCTCCAATGGTTGTATCGGTTGCATGAAGTGCCAGAAGACCTGTCCTCATGGAGCGATTACCGTGATTGACAACCTTGCGACCATTGATTATTCCAAGTGTACCGGTTGTGGCGCGTGTGTCGAGGTTTGCCCTGTGCATTGTATCCACGAGGGTAACTTTATCTGTGGCGCACATTTTTAAAAAAAGATGTGAATTGTAGGGCGGGGGCTTGCTCCCGCCGTGCAGGCAAAATAGAATGGCGGTGAGAACATGGCAGAAGAGTTGCAAAAGAAAAAGCTATGGCGGGATATCCTGCTCATAGCGGCTTTGCTTGTCATGGTTCTCACCGTTCTTCTTATTGTAACGCTCACCAAAAAGGAAGGCGCGTATGTCGAGGTTATGATTGATGGTGAGTTATACGCGACTTATCCTCTGGATATACCGCGTGAAGTCTCCCTGAATGGCGGTACGAATATTCTCGTCATCGAGGATGGCAAGGCGTATCTCTCTTATGCCAACTGCCCCGACCACACCTGTGTAAACACGGGAAAAATCTCTTATAACGGACAAAGCATTGTTTGTCTCCCCAATCGCATCACCGTCAAGGTAGTATCGGGCGAGAGCGGTGGCGTGGATTTTGTATCGTAGAGGGAGCGTAGGCTTTGTCGGAGAGCAAGTGAAGTTTGCTACGCAAGTGAAGTTTTTGCCAAAGCAAAAGTGAAGTTTCGCCTTTGGCGAAGTGATAATCAAGCGTGCGTGAGTCTGTGCTTGCACAAGCGAGGCACGCGCAGATTGCTCTGCTCGCAAAAAATCTATGATTTTTTAAGGTGCGAAAGCACCAAAAGCGGACGCTTTATGCGAGCAAAGAGTATATGCTTGTAGGGCGGGGGTTTACTCCCGCCGTTACGAAGGGCGAAGTTGCTTGCTACGCAAGCAGAAAGGAGACACAGATGAAAATGAACACAAAAAAACTGACACAACTGTCTATCTGTGTCACCATCGCAATGGCGCTCTCGTTTCTCGAGAGCCAGATCCCTGCCTTTGTTGCCGTCCCTGGCGTGAAGGTCGGACTTACCAATATCGCGGTATTCTTTGTCCTTTACCGATTTGGTGTAAAGGAGGCGGCTATCGTTTCCGCCATCCGCGTTTTTCTTCTCGGCTTGCTCTTCGGAAACTTTGTTTCCACCCTTTACAGCATCGCGGGCGCGGTGCTGTCTCTCGTCGTAATGGTTCTTTTTAAAAAGCTTGCCTTCTTTGGCGAGGTCGGCGTGAGTGTTCTGGGCGGTATCACGCACAATATCGCGCAGATTGGCATGGCGTGCCTCCTGCTTCGTTCCGATGCCATTATCTACTACCTTCCCGTCTTGCTTTTGTCGGGCGTTCTGGCGGGCATTGTGGTCGGCATTGTGAGCGCTATTCTGATTAAAAAAATAAAACTGTAAAAGGATTTGGACTTATGAGTACTGGACTTGAGATTTTATGCGTCGTCGGCGGTCTTGTGGCGGTTGTCGTTGTTATGATTTTAATCATCCGCCTGATGATGAGCTTTGTTCTGACAAGATTTCTTTGCCTCGGCTTTTCCATCGCATCCATCGTCATGGCGTTCCCTCTTTCAAGGATGTATGAAAATGACTGGCTTCGTCCCGATGGCAACGCGTTTCCTCTCCTGCTCGCGACCACGATTTGCACCGTTCTCGCGTGGATTTGCTTCATCGGCCCGCATGTGTTCGATGTGGAATGGGACGGCGAGTTTGATATCGCGGTCGGCTTCTTCGGCGGTATCGAGATTGAACCGCATGAGACTTCAATGTTCTTCCTCAACCTCTTTATCTCCGCCCCTGTCAGCGCGGTGGTTTACTTCCTTCTCGCACCCCAGTTCCCCTGGATGTTTTTCTTCCTGCCGATAGCGACCATCGTGATCTGCATCATCGGCTTTATGATTGCCTTGAAAAACGCGTAGGAAGCGCGATATTAATATCCCCAATATACATAGCGGTGAGGTCATGCCTCACCGCTTTATTTTTCCCGAAATTTGTCATAGATGAGATGACGGCAGGGGATGGATAAAATAAAGAACCGACAGGCGTATGCTCTGTCGGTTCTTTCGTTTTGTATGTTATTGTAGGGCGGGGGCTTGCTCCCGCCGCCGTTTTGCGCCCGACACCGAAGGTGTCATCCTCGAGCGAAGCGAAGGATCTGGGCGCTGTCAATACCTCGGTGGCGAGTGAAATTCTTCACTCCGTTCAGAATGACAGTTTGTGGAGAGGGAGACCTCTTGTTAGTGAAGTTTTGACCTACGGTCAAAGTGAAGTTTGCTACGCAAGTGAAGTTTTTGCTAAAGCAAAAGTGAAGTTTCGCCCGTGGCGAAGTTGCTTGCTATGCAAGCAAGGGGAGAAGCAAGGAGGCGATGGGGAGGGTGACGATAGAGAGAAGCGTGCCGAGAAGGACGAGCTTTGCCGCCTCCTTTTCGCCCTTGCCGAGCATTTCAGAAAAGCTTTGCACAATGGCAGCAACGGGACAGGCGGCGAGCAGGACAAAGACCTGCTTGAACTCGGGCGCAAGGGGGAGGAAGAATACGATAGCAAACGCGACTACGGGCATCAGGAATTGTTTTATCGCGATGGTGACATAGATGCGCCAATCGTTCCACAGCTCCTTGAAGGAGACGGCCGACAGGCGAAGTCCGACAATGAGCATCGAGAAGGGGGAGCTTGCGCGTCCAAGGATTTCCACCATCGACCACAGGGAAGGGAAGAGGGTGGAGAGATTGATGTTCAGGAGGAAAAAGAGAAGTCCTGCGAGGCCGCCGAGGGTGGCAGGATTGAGAATGATTTTCTTCGCGCTCATATATTTTTTGTCATGCGCGATAATGGCGCTGACAACCGTCCAGCCGAGGATGTTCATCGTGATGCCCCAGACGGAGGTATAGATAATCAACCGTTCGGCACTCTCGCCAAAGAGCGCTTCAATGATAGGAATGCCGAAGAAGGCGCAGTTGGCAAGGCTCGTCGCGATGGTGATGATACGATAGAGGGGTTCCGTCTGTCTTTTGAAGAGAAGGAGGAACGCGCCGCCGAGCATCACCGCGTTGATAAGCAGGACGAAGAGGGCGAAGAAGAGAAGGTCCCAGAGAATATCGAGATTATGCTCGAGCTTCTGGAAGGTCATGAAGAACATGCAGGGAGAGCAGACGAACAGGAGAATTTTTGTCAGGTCGACGGTTGCTTTCTCGCTGACAAGCTTTGTCTTGCCAATGGCATAACCTGGCAGAATAATGAGCAGAAGCGCAAGGACCGCGACGAAGGTAATCGATAAGGTTTCAAGCATTTTGTATCACCTCAAAAACGAACGACATATTGGTAAAGGTAGGGGATATCGATGGGGTTGACATCGCCGAAACGCTTGCCTTCTTCGACATCGGGCATCAGCATGGTGAGACTTTCAAGAAGCGTCGACTGACCAACGCCTGAATAGAAGGTGGAGAACATCTCTTCAAAATCCGCGACGGTATAAGCACCATTTGTCAGGGGGGCGCGATAAATGAAGCATGAGCCAACAAAGGGCTCGCCTGCGAGCGTCTCCTTGTAGTCTTCGGCGCTTACGACAACCTCGGCAAATTCCCCGACCTCGAGCGCGAGGGCGGTATCCACCACATTGGGCAGGGCTTGCGAGAGATTTTTCGTATATGGCTCGCCTGCCGAGAGATAGTAACCGCTTTCGGCGCGCGCGAGACTGTCATCGCGATAATAAGTTTTCAACATATCTTCGATTGTGATGGGGGTGATTGCCCCGTTTGTGCCATTCTTCCACGCCTCAATGCCCTCGCGCAACGATAAGATGTCTGCGGTACGCTTCGCCAATTCATCACTTGTCAGGGTACGGGTGGCATCGTAACCAGTCTCCTCGTCAATCAGACGATTGCCGTTTTCATCATAGCAGAATACCGTTTCTGTGCGGATAAAAAGAAGGTAGACCTTCGCGTAATTGTTTTCATAAAACTTATCGCATTCGGCACCGCTCGAGGCGTTCGAGGATGCGTCATGTGCGTAAAGGGAGAAGATGCGCGTGGTTTTATAAATCATTTCTGCACATTTTTGTAAAGATTTGTAGTCAAAACCGTAGGAGCTACCCATTTCATTAAAGGCTTTTTTGCCTTCGGCGGCAATCAGGTCGACCGCCGATTGTATCTTCTCACGCTCGCTTTTGGAGAGGGTAAGGGTGCGGTCATAGAGATAGGTCGCGAGGAGAATGCTTTTGATATGCGTATCCAGCTCCTCGCGGAACAGAGTGCCATAGGTCTTGCCGCTTTCTTCATCTACCTGACGGAAGAATACGGGGTTGTCATAGGCGCTGGAATAACCGTGTGCCGAGAGGAATGTTCCCTTATAGCATAGTGCAAAATAGGAATACATACCCTCGTCTACCGTCATACCACGGTAGGAAAAGACGGCTTTCGCCTCTTTGGAGAGGGTGATGGAGACCGCGACCACACCAAATATCAGAGCCAGAGCGAGAAAGACCGAAAGTATGGTCAGGGGGAGCTTGTATTTTTTCAGAGGTTTCATCATAGTACCTTTCCTGATGGTTTTTTGGGTTTTATGTTGCGCCATTTTTTGCATGCATTTCAAAGGCACGCGCAACACGGACGGCGCCATTGAGGGCGCACTCTCCTTTTTTCTGACGGAGTGTGAGGCAAGGCTCGGGGGAGGAGCGCATCACCAGACCTTCCACGTCGGCGAGGACCTCGGCGCATAGGGCGAGGTCGCATTCTCCAAGAAGGAAGGTCAGAACACCTGCGCGTTCCGTGACACGGGTGATACCTGCACGCGCGAGTGTGGCGCGGACATAGGAGATGGAGATAAGGTTTTCGCTCGCTCGGGGAAGCTCGCCGAAGCGGTCGAGGAATTCATCCGTGACATCCCGCGCATCGTCGCTCGTCTCAATCAGAGAGATTTTTTTGTACATCTCCATACGGCAGGCTTCGCTACCGATATAATAGTCAGGAAGAATGGCGTCGAGGTGCAGGTCAATATGACATTCGCGCTGTGGCGGGGGGGTGACACCCTGTTCCTCGAGAACCGCTTCGTTGAGAAGCTTGATATACAGGTCATAGCCGACGCTTTCGATATGTCCATGCTGTTCTGTGCCGAGCAGGTTGCCAGCGCCTCGGATTTCAAGGTCACAAAGGGCGATTTTAAATCCTGCGCCGAATTCGGCATAGGCGCGGATGGCGTTCAGGCGTTTTGTCGCCACCTCGGAGAGCAGCTTTCCGGGACGATAGGTGAAGTAGGCGTACGCCTGTCTTGCACTTCTGCCGACGCGTCCGCGAATCTGGTGGAGTTGGGCAAGTCCCATGCGGTCGGCATTCTCGATAATCAGCGTGTTCGCGGTAGGAAGGTCAACACCTGTTTCAATAATCGTGGTGCAGACAATAATGTCAATTTCGCCACGGACGAGCATCTGCCAGATTTCCTCGAGTTCCTCGCGCTCCATCTGTCCATGCGCGAAGGTGACACGCGCGTTCGGGAAGGCGCGCTCTATACGCCCTGCAACAATATCAATATCTTCAATGCGGTTGTAGAGGTAAAGCACCTGCCCTTCTCGGTCAAGCTCGCGGCGGATGGCTTCGTAAATGATGCCCTCATCGTGTTCAAGCACATAGGTCTGTACAGGGCGACGGTCGCTCGGCGCTTCGTCGAGAATAGACATATCGGAAATACCGCCGAGCGCCATGTTCAGTGTTCTGGGAATGGGGGTGGCGGAGAGGGTTAGCACATCGACATTTCCGGCGAGGGCCTTCAGCTTTTCCTTTTGGGAAACACCGAAGCGTTGTTCCTCGTCCACAATCAAAAGGCCGAGGTCCCTGAATTTCAGTTCCTTGGAGAGAAGCTTGTGTGTGCCAATTAAGATATCGACCTCACCACGCGCGGTGGCGCGGAGAATTTTTTCTTGTTGCTTTGGCGTACAGAAACGCGAGAGCATCTCGATGTTAACGGCGTAGCCACGCATGCGGGATAGGGTGGTCTGGTAATGCTGGAGAGCGAGAATGGTGGTAGGGACTAAAATCGCAACCTGCTTTCCTGCGACCACCGCCTTGAATGCCGCGCGGAGCGCGACCTCGGTTTTACCAAAGCCGACATCACCGCAAAGCAGACGGTTCATCGGCGTGGGCTTTTTCATATCCGAGAAGATTTCGTCGATGGCGATAAGCTGCGAATCGGTTTCCTCGAATTCAAAGCCTTCGGCAAACTCGCGCTCCATTTCGCACTCGTCGGGGAAGGCATAGCCGGGTGTTCTCTGACGCCTTGCATACAGGGCAATCAGTTCCTTCGCGATATTCTGTACGGCGCTTTTGGCGCGGGATTTCTGGCGCTTCCATTCGCCGCCGCCCATCGAAGAGAGTTTGATTTGTCCGTTTTCATCACGCTTGCCGATGTATTTGCCGATGACCTCCAGTCTCTCGCAGGGGACGAGCAGGCGGTCGGTACCTACATATTGAATGGTGATATAATCGCGCGCAACACCGTCCACCTTCACCGTTTCGATGCCGAGAAAGAGACCGATACCATAATTCTGGTGAACAACATAGTCACCGACCGAGAGGTCGGCATAGCTCATTAATTTTTCGCTCGCACCGCCAATCTTTTTCAGGGTGCGGTTTCTGCGCTTCTGGCGGAGAACCTCACGTACGGTATCGCGCACCATCGATAAGATAGCAACTCTCGCACTGATAAGCTCGAAGCCCTCCTCCAGTGTGCCTTGTGTAAGATAAACCAGACCGCCTTCCAGCTCACGGGGGGACATATTTTCGCGCAAGGGAAGAGCCGCGATCCCCTCGTTCTGTAAAGACTGTGCAAGGGACGCGACGCCGCGCTCGTTTTCACTCACGATGATAATGCGGTATTTGCCCTTGATAAGCGTTTTTACATCTTCCATCAGAAGGGCGGGGCTATCCCCATAAGAAACGGTACGGCGCGAACGGAAGCCGAACAGTCCGGAGGTGCGCATCGTGCCGACACCACCCGAGAAGGGATTGATGTGTATGGGGAGGTTTTCTGAACATATTTTATTAAAATGTTCACTATTATTTACATAATATGCGCATTCCTTGGTAATAGAGCCAAGAGAAATCATGGTTTCGCCTTCGCCCCGATACAGCGTTTCCCGCTTTTCCAGACTCTCACTCACTCCTTGCGTGCCGCGGATAAAAATAGGATAGCGAAGCGCGCCAGCACGCTCACGCGCGACATTCAGGTAGTCAAAGAGAGTGGTATGCTCGGGGTAGAGAATGCCGAGGTATTTGTCACGGAAGGGGAGGGAGAGACCTTCCTTCGTCATCTCATATTCGCGCGTGAGCTTTGCGCGGATGTCGCTTTCGGTGGCGCGATCGAGCAGCTTTTTTTGTATGGCGAGCATACGAGCGCGCCCTTCCTCGCCGACGAGGACCTCCTCCGCAGGGCGCAGGGTAAGGGCTTCACAGGGGTGACTGACTCTTTGCGAGATGGGATCGAAGAACTCCATACGGTCGATTTCGTCACCGAAAAATTCGATACGTACAGGCTCGCTTTGTGCCTCGGTATAGAGGTCGAGAATGCCACCGCGCATTGAGAATTGTCCTGCGCTCTCGACCATATCGACACGGACAAAGCCGAGCGCATCGAGGGTTTTCGCGAGGGCTCTCGGCGCGATTTCAACACCGAGGGTAAGAGTGATGGAATGTTCTTGCAGAAGAGCGATGGGCAGGGTGACAAGGGATGCTGCGTAGAGTGTCGACACAACAACGCGACACGCGCCCGAGAGAATAGAGGAAAGCACCAAAAGCCTCTCACGCTCTGTATCGTGGGAGGCTGTAATATTATGAAAGACGAGGTCGCGCTCCTTGAAGTGCATCGCGCCGATGCCGGCGTTCTGCAGGGCTTTGGTGGTGCGCTCACCGACCGCTTCGCTCTCGACGAGCAAAAGCACAGGCGCATCCCCTGAAAAGCGTAGAGCGTCTCGGATGGAGATAAGGAAAAACGCGAGTTCGGCACCCGCCGACAAGCCATTGACTACAACAGGCAGGGCGTGTGGCAGGGCGAGTTGCTCCGACAGGACCTGTCGGAAGGAGGCGTATTCCTTGTCGAGTGAGAGGTAGTCACCAGAACAGAACATAGAATACTCCAAAAGGGGAAGGCTACGATAACGATCCCCGTGAAATCGGGATTATCTGGAATAGCGGTTCATCGCCGTATCGATATCACCTTTCAAGGAAAGGTGGGTGGCGCTGATGATGGCGTCTTCCATCGTCATAAGGGTTTTTAAGTCGTCCTCGGGGAAGCGGGAAAGCACCCAGGAGGCGAGGTCATATTCGGGGTTCGGTTTGTTCCCGACGCCGATTTTAAAGCGGGGGAAATTCTCGCTCGCGATATGGGCGATAATGCTTTTGAGACCATTGTGACCGCCTGCCGAACCCTTGCGGCGGATACGGAACACGCCGACATCAAAAGAGATTTCATCACACAGGATGAGTATGTTTTCGGGCGGAATTTTGTAAAAGCGCGCGCATTCACCAACTGCCTCGCCTGAATGATTCATAAAGGTCTGTGGCTTCATCAGTATGGTGCGTACGCCTTCTATCGTTCCCTCGCCGATCAGGGCGTGGAATTTCGAGGTGGTGACGGCGATACCGTGCTTTTTTGCCAGCGCATCGAGCATCATAAAGCCGACATTGTGGCGCGTTTTTTCATATTCGCGACCTGGATTGCCGAGACCTACCACAAGGTGTGTGACAGGCACTTTTTCCCCAGGCTTCTTTTCGATGGAACGGAAGAGTTCAAAAATATCCATCTTATTCGCCCTTTACCAGTATCAGTTCCTTGGCGTAAGGAAGCATTTCAATCATCTGACAGAAGGTCTTCCATTCGTCGAGCTTGTGCGTGCGACGCGCGTAGTACATGTTGATAAGAACTTCGTAATTCAATGTAACGGTGCGAAGCTGATTGTAGGACGAGGGGAGGATCTGGATCATATTCATAAAATGTACTTTTTCTCTGTTCTCGTTATAAAGCTCACGCTCTTTTTCAAGATATGCGATAATGGCGTCGAGAACAACAATGCCCTCTTCGTCGAGAGCATCGTGTGAAAAATCATCACGCGTGAAGGGCTTGGCATGCAGCTTATGCATCGTTGAGGTAGAGTTTGCGACAGTACCCACCTTGTAGGTGTCGAATTCCTTCCACCAGTAAAGAGGCGCAGAGATGTCAATCGATACCATAATCTGGCGAAGGAATTTTCTGTGGTCACTACCTGCTACGGCAAGCTTGTGCGCCAGGGCGAGATCGTTTTCCCCGAGAATGAAGCGTCCGCTTCCTTCCTCATAGTAGCTGTCCATTCGTCCCCAGCTGCTCATCGGGTTTCTTGCACCACGGATGGCATTGTCGAAATTCATAACACAAATACGGTCAAAGGTAATCATATATTCCTCACATTGTTTTTTACATTACTTTGTATATTATAGCATGCGGAAAGTGGCTTGTCAACAAATAAAATATTACGCGTATATAAATAATAATTTCAGTAGGTGTCTGTTGTTTTGCATTTTGTCTTCAGGAACTGAATGAAGTCTTCGGTATCGGCAGGAGTAGGGAAGCAGTTTTCGGGAATGATATATGCAGCGAGGTTGTTCAAGTGCATATAGATGGCTTGCCCTCTGACCACGCTGATGCGTTCGAGTTTGTCGTAGGCGAGTTCCGACGATTGGCCAGGGGTGATTTCCTTGAAGGTGGTGTCATAGAATTCCATTGTGGATTCGGGGGAGTATGGCATTTTGCCCGTCTTCTTCATCTGACGGATATTGAGTTTGAGAATCAGGATAAAGAAGGGATGGACGAGGAGCTGCAAAAGCGAGGTTAAAATCAGCATGAGAACGGCAGATATTATCTGCGTGAGTTCTCCTGTGAAGGGGAAAAGTTCATACCCCACCATGACAACAGTCATTATGGCAAAGAGAATACGAATCATACGGACGGAAGGCTTGCCATATGGCGAGCGAAGCGCGTGGAAGAGGTTGAAGGCATAATAATCTTTTTCGGTAATCCGAATTTTGAAGAGATAGAGCATTTTACCCTCCTTAATTATTATAATTATACAGCATACCTATTTTAGCACAAAAGGGACAGAATGTCAAGAAAAAGGAAATGGCATTTTCGCAAGGAGCAAAAAAGAAGGAAAAACGCTCCCTTTTTCTCTTTTGAAAAAAACTTGAAAAAATTTTGAAAAACCCCTTGACAAACACAAATTAATTTGATATAATAGTCAAGCATTGAACGGAAGGTTAGCTCAGTTGGGAGAGCATCTGCCTTACAAGCAGAGGGTCATAGGTTCGAGCCCTATACTTTCCACCAAGACACGACTGTGTCATTTAATACAAGAATTGGCTTGGTAGCTCAGTTGGTTAGAGCGCTAGCCTGTCACGCTAGAGGTCGTGGGTTCGAGCCCCATCCGAGTCGCCATCTT
>JAFVYW010000104.1 GCA_017508465.1 Clostridia bacterium | reverse complement strand
GGTTACAGACCTCAGTTCTACTTCAGAACCACCGACGTTACCGGTATCATCACTCTTCCTGAAGATGTTGAAATGTGCCGTCCTGGTGACAACGTTAACATGAACGTTGAACTTATCGCTCCTATCGCTTGCGAAAAGGGTCTTCGTTTCGCTATCCGTGAGGGTGGCCGTACCGTTGGTTCGGGCGTCGTTGCTGAAATCCTTGGCTAATTCTTAATATAAGAATATACCATAAGCAATAACAAAAAACAGAGCATCACCTCGGTGATGCTCTGTTTTTTTCAGATAGCGAAAAAGGTTTCGTTTCGCTATCCGTGAGGGTGGTCGTACAATATCGGTCGCATTATGCGCTAAAACGCAACCTGAAGCGGCATAAATCCGCGCTATTCTCCCTTTTCTCCCTTGCAAAGTGTTCACTTTGCTTCACTCAAAAAGGAAGAATATCATCAGATTTCTACTCGCTTCATGTTACATTTTATCACATAAAGCAACCTCGGTTCGGTCGTCGCTTTTTGAAATCCTTGGCTAATTTAAAACTTAACCAATAAGCAATAAACCATTATATGACAGAGCATCACCTCGGTGATGCTCTGTTTTTTTCCAGATAGCGAAAAAGGTTTCGTTTCGCTATCCGTGAGGGTGGTCGTACAATATCGGTCGCATTATGCGCTAAAACGCAACCTGAAGTGGCATAAATCCGCGCTATTCTCCCTTTTCTCCCTTGCAAAGTGTTCACTTTGCTTCACTCAAAAAGGGGGAATATCATCAGATTTCTACTCGCTTCATGTTACATTTTATCACATAAAGCGACCTCGGTTCGGGCGTCGTTGCTGAAATCCTTGGCTAATTCTTAATATAAGAATATACCATAAGCAATAACAAAAAGCAGAGCATCACCTCGGTGATGCTCTGTTTTTTCATCAGATAGTTTTTACAATAAAATCTTCACTTTCTCACAGGGAATTGTCAGAAAATACTTGACAAATACACGGAGAATGACTATAATATTATTCGGTACAACTCGTAGTTGGCAAGTTTCTTTGAGGCGTGGTGCGTCAATAGCCGTATGGCTTGACAATTCCACACCGGCAGTATAGTCTGCTAAGGACGATATGCGTCCCCGAGAAGGTGCAATTCCTTCACCGACGGTGAAGTTTGCAATAAGCAAACAAAGTCCGGATGATAAAAGAAAGTTATACACTTTTCAAGGAGAATTTTGTCGCTTCGCGGGAAAATTCTTTTTTTCGCGATATGGGTGAGTAAAGCCACAAATCTTCGCCCCGCGCGAAAAATTCAAGGAGTACACAATGTCGAACACCCCAAAAGCTCACAAACACAAACAAAGAGATGCCATTCGTTACATGGTCTTTATTGCACTCTTTTCCGCTCTCGCGTATGCGCTTACCTTCTTCTTTTCGATTAAGGTCAGCTTTCTTACCTTTGACCTGAAGGATACCTTGATTACAATCGCATCCTTTCTTTTTGGTCCTCTCGCAGGCGTTATCATTTCCTTGCTCGTCGCTACGCTGGAGCTTGTCACCGTAAGCGGAACAGGATTTTATGGATTTATCATGAATTTTGCTTCCAGCGCGACCTTCAGTGTTGTCGCATCCTTGGTCTATCGCCACCGCAAAACGCTCAATAACGCACTGATTTCCATGCTCTGCGCCGTTCTTTCTCTCGTTGGTGTAATGATGGTACTGAACTTGTTTGTTACACCCTTCTACACAGGTATGGATCGCGCAGGCGTAGCCGCAATGATACCTACCTTGCTCTTTCCCTTCAATCTGGCGAAAGGGCTTGTGAACGCTGCCTTTGCTCTTCTTCTCTATAAACCCATCGCGACCACCCTTCGCCGTAGCGGGTTTATGCCAGGCGGCGCAAAGAAAACGGCTTCGGAAAGTGCGGAGGAAACAAAGCACACCGAGCGTTTCACCTTCAACAAAGGTACAATTATAATCCTCATTATTGCAGTTGTAACTCTTGTGATTGCCACGGTGATTTTGTATACACTTGGTGCGAAAATTCAGTTTAAATGACAATAATTATTTACATATCGGAGTATTTATGCTAACCACCGCAATCATTTGCTCTCTCACCATCTTCCTGATGGTGTTCTCCGTATTTCGTGTCCCTGTGGTGCGTTTCGGACGGTTTCAGCTTGGCGGCTACTGTTTTTTCTCTATCATAGGCGCCGTCGCGCTTCTCGCTTTTGGCGCTGTATCTTTGACAGATGCACTCTCTGGTATTTTGGCGGATTCAGATGTCAACCCAGTTAAAATCCTGATTTTGTTTCTGACGATGACGGCGTTTTCTGTCTTTCTCGATGAACTGGGATTTTTCCGTGTTCTCGCATCTCTGACCTTAAAACGCGCAGGCGCATCGCAAAAAACACTCTTTTTCCTTCTCTATATTATTGTTTCCGTCCTGACCATCTTTACATCAAATGATATCATTATTCTGACATTTACCCCCTTCATTTGCGCCTTCGCCAGAAATGCGAATATCAATCCTTTGCCCTATCTTTTCTGCGAGTTCTTCGGGGCGAACACCTGGAGCATGGCGCTTATGATTGGTAACCCGACGAACATTTATGTCGCTTCCTTTCTTGGTATCGATTTTTTTGCGTATTCGGCAAAAATGCTTATACCTACCGTGGTCGGCGGTCTGCTTTCTCTGATACTGCTCTATATCGCGTTCCATAAATCGCTTTCGACGCCTATCGAAGCAACTCCCGTGGAGGAGAAGATTGCGGAAAAACCACTTTTGATTGTCGGTATCGTTCACCTTGCCCTTTGCCTTGTATTTCTTATGATTTCCTCCTACATTGGTGTGCCGATGTGGCTGGTTTCGCTTTCCCTTTTTATCAGTCTGCTGGTGATTGTCCTCATCATGCGATACCACAAGAGAGAAAAACCGATTATCCTCCTGCGTACCATCCGCCGTATGCCATGGGAGCTTGTCCCCTTCATGCTCTCAATGTTCATTCTCGTTATCTCTCTTCGTGAAAGCGGTATCACCGCGATCCTGTCAGGGGTATTGGAAAACGC
>JAFVYW010000103.1 GCA_017508465.1 Clostridia bacterium | reverse complement strand
CCCCTTTTACGAATGCTATTTTCTGCTGTCGGGCACACGGCGCTATCTTATGAAGCACACGGTGTACGACGTCTGGACATGCCCTTGACGAGACCTTGCAGGACATTCTCGTCCGTACCAAGAGAATGCAGGGATATTCTACCCTCTGGGTGCCTGGCACCGACCATGCAGGTATCGCGACACAGATCAAGGTAGAGGAACAGCTTCGCGTGAACGAAGGCCTGACACGCTATGACCTTGGTCGCGACCGTTTCCTGGAACGCGTCTGGGATTGGAAGCATCAGTACGGTAACCGCATTATCAATCAGCTGAAAAAACTCGGCGCATCTGCCGATTGGGACCACGAACGCTTTACCATGGACGAAGGATGCTCGAGAGCTGTTCGCGAAGTATTTGTCAACCTTTATATTAAAGGACTTATCTATCGTGGCTATCGTATTATCAACTGGTGTCCCGCCTGCCGTACAGCGCTCTCGGATGCCGAGGTCGAATACACCGAACAGCCTGGCGCATTCTGGCACATTCGCTACCCCGTCAAGGATAGCGACGAGTATATCGTTGTCGCAACCACTCGTCCTGAAACCATGCTCGGCGATACCGCCGTCGCGGTCAACCCCTCGGATGAGCGTTACACCCACCTCGTTGGCAAAACTCTCATTCTTCCTCTTGTCGGCAGAGAAATTCCCATCATCGCCGATGATTATGTCGAGAGTGACTTCGGTACAGGTTGCGTAAAGATTACCCCCGCGCACGATCCCAACGACTTTGAAGTCGGTAAACGCCATGACCTTCCTATCATCAAAGTCATGAATGACGATGCTACCATTTCGGCAGAGTACGGCGGAAAATATGCAGGTCTCGACCGCTATGCCGCTCGTCGCGCGATGGTTGCCGACCTCGAGGAGCAGGGCTTCCTCGTCAAGACCGAGCAGTACAGCCACAATGTCGGCACCTGCTATCGTTGTAAAACCACCGTCGAGCCTCTCACCTCGGACCAATGGTTTGTAAAAATGGAACCTCTCGCAAAACCCGCTCTCGAAGCCGTTACCTCGGGCAATATCAGGTTTGAGCCCGAACGCTTCGCGAAAACCTATATCAACTGGATGGAAAATTGCCATGACTGGTGCATTTCCCGTCAGCTCTGGTGGGGACACCGTATTCCCGCGTTCTATTGCGATGCATGCGGTAAAATGACCGTATCCAAAACCGATATCACCACCTGCCCCGATTGCGGCGCTCCCGTTCGTCAGGAAGAGGATGTCCTGGATACCTGGTTCTCGTCTGCTCTCTGGCCCTTCTCCACAATGGGCTGGCCTGATAAAACCGCAGATCTCGCGCGTTATTATCCCACCAATGTCCTCGTTACAGGCTATGACATTATCTTCTTCTGGGTTGCGAGAATGATTTTCTCGGGACTTGAACATATGGGCGAAAAACCTTTCTCGACCGTATTTATTCACGGTCTTGTCCGTGATGCGCAGGGAAGAAAGATGTCGAAATCGCTCGGCAACGGTATCGATCCCTTGCAGATTATTGATGAGTACGGCGCAGACGCTCTTCGCTTTGCGCTTGCTACGGGTAACGCCCCTGGAAACGATATGCGTTTCTCCGACGAGAAGATTGAGAGCGCGAGAAACTTTGCGAACAAGCTCTGGAACGCCTCCCGTTTCGTTCTCATGAACCTCGAGGATGGCGACTCGCCCATCCTTCCTCCCGAAGAAAAACTCTCTCTTGAGGATAAGTGGATTCTCTCGAAGCTGAATATCCTCACGAAAACCGTTACCGAGAATATCGATAACTATGAGCTCGGTATCGCCCTCTCCGAGATTTACTCCTTCACATGGGATTCCTTCTGTGACTGGTATATCGAAATGGCGAAGAGCCGTATCTTCGAGAAGGGAAGCGAAGGCGCAAAAACGGCGCGCTCCGTCCTCCTGTATACCCTCTCTTCCATTCTCCGTCTCCTCCACCCCTATATGCCCTTCATCACCGAGGAGATTTATTCCGCCCTTCCTGGATGCGAAGGCTCTATTATGGTGGCAGAATATCCCAAGGCAGATGATGCCCTTGCCTTCACTGAAGAAGCCCTCGACATTGAGCGCGTCATCGCTGCCATCGTAGCCATTCGCGCGAGAAGAGCAGAGATGAATATCGCGCCTTCTAAAAATGCAAAACTCTATATCGTAACCAAGTACGCCGACACCTTCACCCGCACCGCAAAAATTCTCGAAAAGCTCGCTTCGACGAGCGAAGTGCATCTCGTCGATGCCTATGAAGCAGACGATGCGATTCAGATCGTCACCGACGCGGGCCGCTTCTTCATCCCCATGAGTGATGTCATCGACTTTGAAAAAGAGAAAATTCGCCTCCAGGGCGAGCTCGAACGCATGCTCGGTGAGATTTCCCGTATCGAGAAAAAGCTCTCGAACGAAGGCTTCGTATCGAAAGCACCTGCCGCCGTTGTTGAAGGTGAAAAAGCAAAACTGAAAAAGTACACCGAGGCGAAGGAGGCCCTTCTTCTCGCGCTTGCAAAACTCGGTTAATCCCGAGTTTTGCAAATAATACTTTGCAAATTTGGAGAAATCTATGGATTTTCACTTTACCGAACCCCAAAGTCTCGCCACGGAGGAAGAAGTAAAATGCGTCTATCGTGGTGACTATGAGGACTGCGAGGAAAACAAAAATATCATAGTGGAAGAGGGTATCGTCGAAATTGGCGAGAGCGCCTTCCGTGACTTCGAACACCTCGAGACCATCACCCTTCCCGACAGCGTCGAGGTTGTGAATGCCTGCGCCTTTTCGGGATGCAAAAATCTCGTCAAGGTTACTCTCGGCAAGGGGGTAAAAATTCTTCGTGATGAAGTCTTTTTCGCTTGCCCCTCCCTGAAGGGCATCACCCTGCCGTCCTCGCTTGAACATATTGGCGAGGGTTGCTTTGAGGCATGCGCCTCGCTCTCGGATGTTCGTTTCGCCGAAGGACTACGCTCTATGGGCAGCGGCGCTTTTGCTTATTGCTTCAATCTCCACCACCTGCAATTGCCCGATTCTCTCGTCCTGATTGAATTTTCCGCCTTCTCGAACTGTTACAGCCTCGAGAGCATCCACTTGCCGAAGGAGCTTCGTCTGCTTGACGAGTCCCTCTTTGAGGGTTGTCGCTCTCTTGTTGATGTCGACCTTCCCGCAGGACTTCTGCGCATCGCGCGTCGCGCCTTCAAGGGTTGTTCGTCTCTTAAAATGCTCATTTTGCCGACTCTGCTGCGCGAAATCGGCTTTGATGCCTTCGCTGGTTGCTCCTCCCTCTCTCGCATCGCCCTCCCCCTCGATCTCAAAGAAATAGAGGATGAAGATATCTTCAATGCATGCGATAGCCTGACGGACATCTCCTTCGCAGGCTCGAAGGAGCAGTTTGAGTTTCTCACCCACGGAAAAACCCTGACCATCGAGCGTTCCGACCTCACCATTTTCACCCCCCGCATGACCTTTCTCAATCTGAAAGGAAAACCGCAAGGAGCCGAGATATGAAATTCAAATGCCTTGTTCTTGACCATGATGATACCGTCGTTGACAGCACACGCACCATACATTATCCCTCGTTCGTCGAATACCTGAAAGAGTACAAGCCACATCTTGCCGACGCCTACTCCCTCGAGGATTACTTCCGCTACAACTTCCATCCTGGTGTCCTCGCTCTCTTTGAAGACATGGTAGGACTTACCCCCGAGGAAATGAAGGAGGAAGAGCAGTATTGGGCAAACTTCGTCAAAAACCACATTCCGAAAGCCTTCGACGGTATGAAAGAAATCATCACACGCTTTCAGCGTGAGGGAGGCATCGTTGCCGTCGATTCCCATTCCTTTACCGAATACATCGAGCGCGATTATAAAGCCAATGACCTTCCCACCCCCGATGTTATCTTCGGCTGGGATCTTGACAAAGAAAAACGCAAGCCGTCACCCTGGACGCTCGAAGAACTGATGCGTCGCTATGGACTTCGCCCCGACGAAATCCTGATGGTCGATGACCTGAAGCCCGGCTACGATATGGCGCGCTCGGCAGGCGTTCCCTTCGCCGCCGCCACCTGGGCGTACGATGTCCCCGAAATCGCCGCCTTCATGCGCGAGCATTGTGACTATTATCTCACCTCGGTCGATGACCTCAACAAACTTCTTTTTGATGAATAATGAGGGGGCTGAGTCATTAAGAATTCAGCATACTTTGGTATTGAATAAGAATTTTCACTAAAATGCTGAATTCTTAGTGCGAAGCGCCTTTGGGGCTCGCTTAATTTAGAGCAGAAATCTTCGTTTGCGAACGATAGGCGTATAT
>JAFVYW010000102.1 GCA_017508465.1 Clostridia bacterium | reverse complement strand
GGTTTTGGGGTGTGACCTTTTGCATTGATGGCAATTGTTTCTCGCGAGAGTACCTCATTGCAAACCGAACAATACACTACACTGTCGTAGTGTCCGTCCTCGGTGCAGGTCGCTTCCGTGCGATTTTCCTCTACGGCTGGTTTAGAGGTGTGACCTTTTGCATTGATGACAATTGTTTCTCGCGAGAGTTCCTCATTGCAAACCGAACAATACACTACACTGTCATAGTGTCCGTCCTCGGTGCAGGTCGCTTCCGTGCGATTTTCTTCTACGGCTGATTTAGGAGTGTGAGCAATCCGCGGAATCACTGTATGTGTGCGTTCGATTTCAGCGTTGCATACCTCGCAATAAACAACGGTGTCATAACCTCCATCTTTAGTGCAGGTTGCTTCCACGCGGTTTTCTTCTACGGCATCGGCAGGTGTGGCAAGTACACAATGACACTTGTAGCCATAGAATATGTCACCAATAAACACTTCGCCAATCTGCTGGTTTTCCCACCAGAGAGAATGGTTAAAGGCACCGTAGCAAGAATCGGTAACGGTAGAGGGATAGACAATTTCGACAAGGTAAGGCAATTTATTATAGGTTTTTGCAAAGTTGACTTTTGTCGTGCCGTCCTCGAATACAATCTTTGTAATCTTCGGCATATTGTCCTCGATATATGGGCAGAAGAAGCCCTCGGGGACAACAGCATCTTTTGCTATGGTAAGGGTAATGCCGTTTCCTTCAATGCCTGCATTGTAGAAGATGTAGTTGTCATTTCCGCAATTTCCAGGAACTTTTGATGCAAAGTAAATACTTTCAAGCTTGCGACACTCGTAGAAGGTTGCTGTTCCTATTGTTGTAAGGTCACCAAGAATTCGTATAGACTCCAGACCATCACAGTAAGAGAAGGTGGAATTACCAAGCGTGGTGATATTCTCGTGAAGCTCTACGCTCTCCAGCTTGACACAATACTGGAAGGTCGCATTTCCAATGGTAGACAACGCCACGGAAAACTTCACCGAGCGTAGCGATTCTGCATGACGGAACGCCATATTGCCGAGTGTGGTTACGGTATCGGGGATAGAAATACTTTCAAGCGCAGTACAGAAGTCGAAGGCATTATCTGCTATCGTTTTTAAGCCTTCGTTCAGGGTAATCGATTTCAGGGTGGCGCATTTTTCAAAAGCGAATGTACCGATGGTATCGATGCCAGAATGGAGCGTTATCGTTTGTAGTGCGGTACATCCGGAAAAGGTGTAAGGAGCAATATTGGTAACGCTGGTCGGAATGATAATGTTTTCGAGAGAGGTACAACCTGAAAAGGCGTACGCCCCGATCTCCCTGATGGAGTTCGGCATGGTGATGCTCTTGATGGTCGTATTGTTCTGGAACGCCTTTGTCATAATACCAAAGACAGGCAGACCATCGTGGAGATTGGGAATTTCAATGTGTGATTGCCCACCCACAAAACCAGATACGATATAGAAAGAGCTGTCAGCAGAAAGTGCATAGGTGAGATATCCCGAAAGCATATCACCATGAATGAATGTTTCGGTTGCACTCGCTTTGCCACAGGCGCAGGATTTCCAATAGACCGCAGGGCTATACTCGCTTGCAGGCGTGTGCTGGTACTTGGGATCAATGTTTTCGATCACAAAACTATGACCTTTCGCATTTCCCTGTGTGAAGGTTTCGGAGCCTTTCTCGCCACAGGCGCAGGAATAATAATAGGTCGCCGCATTCTCGCAGTCTGCCACGCTGGCGAGATATTTGTTATCGGTGCTCTTTACAGTGTAGTTATGACCGTTTGCAACACCGTTTGTGAAGGTGGTCGTTCCTTTCTCTCCGCAAGAGCAGGAGTAGAAGTATGTAGCTGCATTCTCGCAATCTGCCGCCTTGTCAAGATATTTGCTGTCGGTACTCTTTACAGTGTAGCTATGACCGTTTTCGCTACCGCTTGTGAAAGTAGTCGTGCCCTTTGCACCGCATGAGCAAGAATAGAAATAGGTAGCTGCGTTTTCGCAGTCTGCCGCAGTGGAAAGATATTTGCTGTCGGTATTCTTTACTGTATAGCTATGACCGTTTGCAACACCGTTTGTGAAGGTGGTCGTGCCTTTCTCTCCGCAAGAGCAGGAATAGAAATAGGTAGCTGCGTTTTCGCAGTCTGCCGCAGTCGCAAGATACTCACTATCGGTATTCTTTACGGTATAATCGTGTGTATGAGCGTCAGGCAAATCCTTACCGTCGGTATAGCTCTCTCCACACTTATCACAGAGCGAGTTATCGTCGGCATCTCTGTGCGTACAAGAAGGAGGGGTATCCTCCAGGTCTCTTCCATCGGTGTAACTCTCGCCGCACTTGTCGCAGAGCGAATTATCGTCAGCGTCTCTGTGCTGGCAAGTCTTGTCGCCACACGCCACAAGCGTGATGAGCATAAGGATACAAACCAAAACGAGGGTTAATTTTTTCATTTTTCTTCCTCCTGAAAACAAAAAGTGCGACAGCCGAAGCCGTCGCACAAAAAACGCCAGCCCCAATTGTCGCCAAACAATCTATTCGTAGCATAGCTTCGCTATACTCTCGGATAAGGAGCCGCGCTTTTAACAAAACGGGATTATCCAAGAGCACGCCGAAAAAGGCATAGTTTCCCCATAAAGAGAAAAATGGCTATGCGTACGAATATTAAGATTGTTTGGCAGGTACATTATAGCACAGCGTGAGCAAAATTGCAATATATTTACAAAAAATTACGATTTTTTCATTAAAATGTGTTGTCCTTTATTGACCACACTCGTGAGCGGTAGCCCAATAATCAAGGCAATTCGCATCGAGAAGCTCGCTTATCAGGGCGAATGCCGCAGATTGCTCCTCGGCGGTTTGCCGTGGGGGCAAACAGAGTGCGAGCAACGCTCGCAATGAATTGCCGAAGGTGGCGTGATGAAAAGGCAATATCTCGCTTTGAGATATTGCCTTTTTGCTTGATTATTTGTGCGAGACGATCAGGACGACCTTGCCGACATTCCTGCCCTGGTAGAGAATGTCGTGCGCTTCCTCGGCGCGCTCTATGGGAAGAACTGCATGGATGGTCGGCTTGATGAGCCCTGCTTCGATTTTCGGGTAGACATCACGGACGATTGAGGCGAGAATCTGTGCCTTCACCTCGGGTGCGCGCGAGCGCAAGGTACTGCCGATGATACGGACATTACGCACATAGATGTTTTTTAAGTCAATCTCTGTTTTTGTTCCAGCGAGCGCGGCTATCATAATCCATCTTGCACCGTGGGTGAGATAATGAATGCACTTACCCATCACTTCGCCACCGAGGCAGTCGATTGCCACATCAACACCGTGACCTGCCTCCAGCTCTTCTTTGAGGACCTCGGAAATATCCTCTTTGGTTGTGACAACCACGCGGTCGGCGCCAAGGTGCGAAATGCTTTTCGCGATATCCTCGCGCAGAACGGTCGTGATAACACGGACACCGAACGCCTTCGCCATCGGGATGATAACGCTGGCAAGACCGGATGCGCCCGCATTCATCAGCAGGGTGTTTCCCTCTTTGATGCCACCTTCCATAAAGAGATTGAGGTAGGCGGTGGCGAAGGCTTCGGGGATGGCTGCCGCCTCCACCATCGAGCAGTTGCTCGGCACGGGCATACACATATCGTATCGGACGGCGACATATTCGGCATAGCCACCACCACCAAGCAGGGCGCAGACCTTGTCGCCGAGGTTCATGGAGGATGCGGCTCTCGCTTCCTCGCCCATCTCCACAATTTCTCCCGCGACCTCAAGTCCCATCCATTCAGGACATCCCGCGGGAGGCGGATAGTCTCCCTCTCGTTGCATCAGGTCGGCGCGATTGAGCGCCGCCGCTTCAATTTTAATGAGAACCTCGTCCTCTTTTACTTGTGGGTTGGGAACGCTATCCCAACGGAGTGTTTTATCTTCATTTACAAGTATTGCTTTCATCATACAATTTCCTATACATATCTTTTGCATTTTCCTGCTTCCAATCGTGCGCTCATTGTTTTTTTCTGCATCCGTCAATCTGAATGTTCTGCGCCGCGATATAACTCGCATCCTCACTCGCGAGGAAACAAATCAGATTTGCGTTTTCTCTGTCCGAGCCGGTTCGTCCCATAAAGGATAGCGGACTTTCACGCGTGTAATCGATATCCATATGGTCCGAGGGACTGACACTGCCAGGCGATACACAGTTGACAAGCACGCCCTTGTCGGTCACTTCCTTGGCAAGTGCTCTGGTAAAGGAGATGATCGCCCCCTTGGTAGCCGAATAATGTGCCATATTTGCATTACCGTACACACCGGCGACGGAGGCAACATTGATAATTCTACCCCACTTGTTTTCAAGCATCGAGGGAAGCACCGCTCTGGTAAAGTAAAGCACGCCCATAATATTGACATCAATATATTTACGCCAGATTTCAGTCGGTGTATCCAGGAAAGAGGACTGAACGCGCCAAAGCGCAGCGTTATTGATGAGAATGTCAATTCTTCCGAATACCGAGATTGCCTCTTTGACCGCTTCGTACACCGCTTCCTCGTCGCTGACATCCACAACGAAAGTCAACACCTTTTCGGTATAGACGGCAAGTTCTGTTTTCAAATCCTTCAGTTTTTCGCTATCGATATCGACAAGTACAAGGTCTGCGCCCTTTTGTGCAAACTGAATTGCCGTTGCTCGTCCTATGCCAACGGCCGCACCGGTTACCAGTGCAACTTTATTCTTAAAATCCATATTCCCTCCTGAATTAAAGTATATCCCTGATTTTTATCATATCGGAAAGCAACGGTTGCGTTTTTGTCGCATATTGGTCATACTCGTGAACACAAAGGTACATACAGCATCCGAGCGCACCGCCAATGCGACGCATGATGTGACATTCCCCACCCGACAAAAAGAGGAAGGGGATTTTCAAATTTTCCCGAAGAAGATTTATGATGCGCATATT
Organism: Clostridia bacterium; assembly: GCA_017508465.1. Taxonomy (GTDB): domain Bacteria; phylum Bacillota; class Clostridia; order Oscillospirales; family CAG-272; genus UBA1740. Next base: position 8,803 of record JAFVYW010000102.1, on the reverse strand, counting down.
TTCTATCTGTTCTGCCATGGTGTCTGCGCCCGTCACAATTTTACAGATGTCCGCTCCACGCGCTTCGTGCGCAAGCGCGATTTCAAGCACACGCTCGGCGGGGGTAAAGCGCAGGATGTGTGTCGACATCAGAACCTCGGCACCTCTTTCGTGGAGTTTTTCAATCAGTTCCTTTTGCTTTTGCACTGCTACCTCATCTGTGGTAAACTCGCCTTCCGTGCGGTCAAAATAATCCCCCATGACATCCACAAGCGTTGCGCCACATTCGGCAAGCTCAAGCAATTCCAGAGCGAGTTCTTCGTCCGTCTTTTCTTTGTTTTCGCTGTGGCGATAATTCGTAACATAAACAGGAAGGGGTGAATATGTAAACAATTGTTTGTATATTTTCTTGTTTCGGTACTCCGGTTTCAGTTTGCAAAACTGCATACCAAAGGCTTCTGCACCTTCGGGAATGGAAGCATCGATAAGTGTTTTTATCCTATCGGGGGTATCCGCTTGCACCATGCAGGTAAGGATGGGTTTTTCAAATTTTAAAAATGTCCGTCTTTTCATGATTTTCCTCTTTTCATGGCGTTTCTGCCACCGTCAATCATAATGTTTTCTCCGTTGATAAACTGTCCCTTATCCGATGCGATAAAAAGACAAAGGTCGATGATTTCCTGTGGCTCTGCGGCTCTGCCGACAAGGGTTTTCATATTTGCCATAGCGGCTCTCGTCAGTACGGGACCGGGCGAAACACAAACACATCGGATACCGTATGCCTCACCGAACTGGGCAATCGATTTTGTCAGACCATACATCAGACCTGCCTTCGAGGTGGGATAATCCATTCCGTATCCGTCGCCCTCTGCGCCTGTGATAGAGCCGATATTGAGTATAAGACCGCTCTTTTGTTCTCTCATTTGTCCCAGCACCGCGTGAGCAAAATAGAACGGTCCTTTCAGATTGACATCAATACCCCAATCATACACATCGATGGGGACATCGGGAAATTCGGGATATACTTCCCTATCGACCTTACACATACGAACCGCCGTACCACCTGCAAAATTCGCCATAATATCAATTCTGCCGAATGCCTCGACCGCACGGTCTCGTGCAGCGCACACTTGCTCGTAATCCCGTACATCGCAAAGAACACCGATTGCCCGTCCGACACCGCGCGCGTTGATTTCGGCAACCTTCTGCATAAGCACCTCTTCGTTGACATCGCACATCACGACATTTCCGCCGAGGGCGGCAAAGTTTTCAGCAAACAAAAGCCCCATGCCCGATGCCGCTCCAGTAGAGATTGCTACCTGATTTGTAAAATTAAAATCCATCACTCTATCTCCTTCCAATCAAAGAGTACGCCAATCGGGAAATTCTTCTCGGTCGCAAGTCTTGTATACACTTCGCCTGCTTCCGCGGGCGAATGGATTTCCTGTATCATCCCTTGGAAATTAACTCTCTTGCCGAGGATAAGCTTCATCAGGGCGTGAAGGTCATCACGGTCGGTCCACAGACCGCACGAAGAATCGTTCTTCGGGCGCGCCATCGTGTGCGCACCAATCAGGGAGATACCCCTGCCATGCACTTTACCATAATAGTCGATTTCAAATTTGGAACTTCGCGTGCAACCAAGGAGCGCCACTCTGCCCATCATAGCCATCACATCCAGCGCCTGAATGAGACCTATGCCAAGTCCTGTCACCTCGATACAGACATTTACGCCACCCTCGGAAAGCTCCAATACCTTTGCGACGAAGTCCTCTTCGGTGGGATCGAGGACGAAGTCCGCGCCCATCTCTCTCGCAAACTCGCGACGCTCTCTGACAGGATCGACGGCAATCACAGGATATGCCCCTGCCGCTTTCAGAAGTTGAACGGCAAAGACACCGAGGATACCAAGTCCCATCACAAGCGCCGACTCGCCAAGTTCCAGATGCGTCTTACGGATGGCGGCGAGGGGGAAGGTGGCAATCAGGGCCATCGATGCTTCGGCAAGGGAGACGCCCTCGGGGATTTTCAGTACATTTTTCTGATGTATCGTGATGCGTTTTTTGTGTTTTCCCCAGAAAACGATAACACGGTCACCGAGCGCAAGGTCGCGAACGGCAGAGCCGACAGCCACAACCACGCCCGAGGCGCTGTAACCCACCGCTCTCGGATACTTCGCTTCGGCATCCTCGCGGATATCAACGCCGTTCCTCTGCCCAATAAGGTTCGCCTTTTCCGTTCCCGAGCTGATGGCGGAATAGACAAGTTCCACCGTCACCTCATTTTCCTTCGGCTCGGCGCATTCGACTTCAAGCAGTTCGGCTTTTCCAGGTTCTGTAAAAATAATTTGCTTGGTTATCATCTCAAAGTCCTCCACAGCATTTCAGTATCAGTCGATAAAGGTTATATTCGTACTCGTACGGATAAGGGTTTTCCTTGCCACGCACAATTTGCGCAAAATTCTGCATCATCGCATCGTATCGGTCAACGGTTTGTGTCCGTGCTACCTCGCGCTCTTTGTGCCAGGCAGTGCTATAACACTCGCTGTATTCAGCGTAGAGCAAGCTTCCCGTATAGGCTTCAAGCGGTCGGATTTCTATCGTGCCGAGCGAGCCCGTTATCACAAGCTGTCGGCGCAAAAATCCACCGTACTCATTGTCCGTTGTCTTGGCGAAAGAAACACCATTCGGATATTTCAGCACCACCATACCGAAGTCCTCGCTCGTGACGCCCCCGATGCCTGTCGAGGTGGAAAGCGGAATGATCTCGGAGGGCTCGCCCTGTAATGTGTAAATCAGGTCAATGAGGTGACAGCCGAGAAAGAAAAGTATTCCGCCAGGGAACACGGACAACCACTCGCGCACCTCTTTGTCATGCATGCAGTTCATCTGCGCCTCGACCGAGAATATTTCTCCGAGCTTTCCTTCCCTGACCTGTTTTAAGGCGTATTGCACCGCGGGATTGAAACGGTACATATATCCTGTGGTGAAGGCGAGCTTCTTCGCTTTCAGCGTTTCTATCAGCTTTTCAAAGTCGGCAAGGGATGTGCCACCCGGCTTTTCCATATGCAGATGCTTTCCTGCGTCTGCCACCATCTGCGCGTACTTTGTGAGATAGATTTCTTCCGTCTCCACCGCAACCGCCTCGATGGTCGGATCGGCGAGGATTTCTTCCACCGTCATCTCGCGATAGCCATCGAACGCCTTCGCGCGCTTCGGGAATTTCTCGCGCTCCCCCTCGGGGAAGGCATAGCCCACCACCTCAAAAATATCACTCTGACGAAGCAAGGACTGCCAGATATCATTTCCGTGGCTCATCTTACTTGTACCAATTTGTGCAACTCTGATTTTCTGCATTGTCTTTCTCCTTTTTCTTTATAATTTGATTTTACCATCTTGACGAAATCCTTTCAATATGGTATAATGCAAAAAAGGTAACTATTCTGCATTGTTGGAGAAAATATGAGCGCAAACATTTATGTAACAGAACTCTCTGCCTCGCGCCACACCTTCCACAGACACCATTTTTGCCGCGGAAACAGCAACCGAAGAAAATCCCGCCTTGGTGTGATTGAAAAGGGGTATGGCAGTTATATATATCTCGGCAAAAAGTTGGATGTCAGAGAGGGGGATGTGGTTTTCATCCCTGAAAATGTATATTGCTACTCCGAGTGGCACGGCACTCCCGAGATTGAGGTGACCTATATCAGTTGCTTCATGCACCATGAAAGGTACAAATATGTTCCGCAGACCATCGATGTCGACGAGAGGACAAAAGGCGATATCCTGCAAATTGCGAGACTTCTTTCGATGGGAGAAGGCGAGCAGTTGGAAGCGTACTCGATGTTCTATCACCTTCTTGGTACGGTGCTACGGATGCTGCGCGAGAGCGAAATCGTTTTTGACAAGACCTTGAAGATGGCAATCGAATACATCACCACCCATGCGAGCGAGCAGTTCTCCATCGGGGAGCTTGCGAAAAACTGCTGTGTGAGCGAATCGACGCTCTACCATCTCTTCTCGCGTGAGCTCGGGCAATCTCCTGTCACTTTTTTGCAATCGATTCGCATCAACTACGCCATCGACTATCTTGAAAACAGCAACTATTCGATATCGACCATCAGCCAGATGGCCGGCTTCCCTTCGGAAAACCATTTCCGAAAGGTCTTTCGCGACTTCACGGGAACAACGCCCCTGAAATATCGCAAAGGAAGATAGGCGCGCTTTGGCGAAAATGGCGTTGTATACTTGTATACATGTATACCGGTATACCATCCCGTTGTTTCGTAGGGAGGTGGTTTCGCCGATTGCGCCCAACACCAAGGTTTTTTGCTTGCGCAAAAAGCGATATGTCTCCTTCGGAGACGCGATATGCTTGCTGTGCAAGCGCGATATTTTTTGCCTTTTGGCAAAAAGCGATATGTTCACCTCGCGGTGAACGCGATATGAATGTAGGGCGGGGGTTTACTCCCGCCGTCCCGCGCCCGACACCGTAAATATTTTTTCCAAAAAAAGGAGAACATATGAAACACGAAAACATGGATGCGCACCTGATCGGGCAGGCGTCCTGGATTTGTCCGACAGAACTCGTTTCTGTCCCTACCTTTACCAAACGATTTCGCATCGGGAAGCGTCCGAGGTCGGCAACGCTCGCCATCACGGGGCTCGGCTATTTTGAGTTCACGATCAATGGCGAGAGCATCACGGACGAGAGGCTCATTCCCCCCGCGTCCGATTATTTCCAGAGAGAATTCAAAGAGGTAACCTATCCTGTGATCGATGCATTCACGCATCGCATCTACTACCATACCTACCCCATTGAAAAATACCTTCACGAAGGGGAAAACATATTAGAGGTCACCTGTGGCGGTGGCTTTTTCGTGCAGAAGGAGAGAGTGGCAGAAGGGAAAATGCACTATGCCGATGTACCGATGTGCCTGTTCGCCATCGATACAGGGGACGATGTTATCCTCTCTGACGGAAGCGAAAGCTGGCGTGAAAACGAAATCCGCACCTCGCGCCTCTTCATCGGCGAGACCATCGATTACACCTTTGTGGGCGCGGAGGAACGGCCTGTCCGAACCCTTCCCCACCCCGATACCATCCTCTCTCCTGCCATTGGCAGTATGGATAAAATCAAGAGGACCATAAAACCGAAACTGCTCTCCGAGGGCGAAGTCTCGCGTATATACGATATCGGTGAGAATGTCAGCGCGCTCGTTTCGCTCACGACAAATGCGCCCTTCGGCGCGCGTTATACTTTGCGCTTCGCCGAGAATATCAACGCCTGTGGCGCACTCGATTTTCATAGCACAGGCGCAGTTTATAAGGGGACATCCGGGGAATTGCAAATCATGCAAGACATTTTTATCACCGACGGCAAAAGGCGGACATTCCTCCCCCATTTCACCTGGCACGCCTTCCGTTATTTTGAGGTGGCAGGCGACCTCGATGCAATCGAGGATGTGACGGTATGTGTCATTCACGCGGATGTCAATCCCAAATGCACTTTTTCCTCCGACAGTGAGGGGTTGAATTTCCTTTACGATGCTTACCTGCGCACGACGCTCTCGAATTATCATGGCTCATATCCCTCGGATTGTCCCCACAGGGAACGCCTCGGTTATACAGGTGACGGACAGATTACCGCAAGGTCGGCGATGATGATGCTCGACACGAAGGACCTCTACCGAAAATGGATACAGGATATCCTCGACTCGCAGGATAAGAACACAGGGCATGTGCAACACACCGCACCCTTCCAGGGTGGTGGCGGTGGTCCCGGAGGCTGGGGTAGCGCCATCGTAACCGTCCCCTACGCCTTTGCGAAGGAATATGGCTTCGACGATATTCTTCTTACCGCTCGTCCTGCGATGTATAGGTGGCTCGCTTTCACGAAGGATTGTACCGAGCGTGGACTTGTCGTGCGCGAGCGCGAGGGTGGCTGGTGCCTCGGTGACTGGTGCGCCCTTCCCGAAGCGGTGCTTCCTGAACCCTTCGTAAACACCTGCTGGTTCGTCCACGCCATTCGGCTCTATCGTGAGCTTTCATGCTTCCTCTCCCACACCCCCGAAGAAGAACTCGATATATGAGAAGAAGAGGCACTCACTGCGCTCAAAAGCGCATATCCCGATTTGAAGGAAAAGGGCTCTGCGATGGTCTACGCCGCATGGATAGGCATCGATGCGCCATCCCGTGTCATGAAATTCTACCAGGAGAAGGGGCATTTTGACACAGGCTTCCTTGCGACCGATATCCTATGTGATGTTCTTTTCCAGAACGGCTATGCCGATGTGGCATATCAGTTGCTTTCCTCGGAGAGCCACGGCTCGTTCCTGTATATGAAGCGCCATGGCGCTACTACGCTGTGGGAAAACTGGAGTGGCAGGAACTCGCACTCGCACCCGATGTTCGGCGCATGCACAAGACAGATTTTTGAAGGCATCCTCGGCATTCGCCAACCCTACGGCTCATTCGGCTACGAAACGGTCACCATCACGCCCACCCTGCCATGTGGGATGACCAATGCAAGTGGCACACTCGAAACGCCAAAGGGCAAAATCACCGTCTCCCTCCATCGTGAAGGCGACCGTGTGGTAAACGACATCACCGCTCCAGAGTTTTTAACAAATACCTGAAAATCAATAATATGTAAAGAATAATTTACAAAAAGAAAAGAGAGGGTAGCCCGAAGGGTACCCTCTCTATGTTTATTCGCCTGTGTAATTATAAGTTATTGTGTAATTGCCCGTATTGGAGTTCCAACCATAATCTTTTGAAATGGCATTCCACTGCTCCTGTGTACCACGATATTTTATGCTCGTCAGACTGGTGCAACCCCAGAACGCTTCAAAGCCGATGCTTGTGACACTACTAGGAATTATGATACTCGTCAGGCTGGTGCAATTATAGAATGTCCAATTGCCAATGCTTGTGACGCCTTCTGGAATAACAATCTCTGTTACAAGTACGCCGTTCAGATAGAGATTACCTGCGTAATATAACGGGTTTGCAGAGAAATTACCGAACGAAATGGAACACCATTTTGCGATATCAGTGATATGCACACTCTTTAGGCTGGTGCAATCATAGAACGCATCAGAGCCGATGCTTGAAAGTTGACTGTTTTCTCCAAAGGTCACAGTTTGAAGGTTTGAACAATCACAAAATGCAGAGCCGTCAACTTTCAGTACGCTTGAGGGTATCGTGATGCTCGTCAGGCTGGTGCAATCCTCGAACGCCCTAAAGCCAATGCTTGAAAGTTGACTGTTTTCTCCAAAGGTCACAGTTTGAAGGTTTGAACAATAAGAAAATGCAGAGCCGTCAACTTTCTGTACGGTGGAGGGTATCGTGATGCTCGTAAGACTGGAGCAACCAGAGAACGCAGAAGAGCCTATGCTCGAAAGTTGACTGTTTTCTCCAAAGGTCACTGTTTTAAGGTTTGAACAATTATCAAATGCATGGTAGTCAACTTTCTGTACGCTTGAAGGAATCGTGATGCTCGTCAGGCTGGTGCAATCATAGAACGCATAAGAGCCGATGCTCGTAACGCCTTCTGGAATAACAAGCTCCGTTACAAGCTTTTCGTTAAGATAGAGATTTTTTGCATAACATAACGGATTTGTACTGCGATCGCCAAATGATATTCCACACCATTTTGCTATATCTGTGATATATACGCTCGTCAGGCTGACGCAATTCTCGAACGCATCAAAGCCAATGCTTGTGACGCTATCGGGAATGATAACTTTTTTTAAGTTGACAGCGTCTTTAAAACCTTCTATGGCAATTTCTGAAACAATCTTTCCGTTATGTTCAGAAGGTATTTCAATATTGCTCAAATACTTTGCATTTCCAACCGCAACCGCCAAGGTTCCATCGTCTTTGGGATAAAAGTCGAGATAATCCCCAATATCATCCACAGGGGGCGGTGTTTCTTCTTTATGTCCAGTGTGTTCGATGTCGGTCTTGACGCCGTTTATCACCCAATAACCGTCCTCATCCACATAAGTAGTTCTTTCCTGTTCGCCGTTTTCATTCGTTTCGCCATTACAGGCAACGAGAAAGCCCAGTGATAAGACGAGCAGAAGAAGGATAGACACGATAAAAATTTTCCTGATGTTCATTTTTTCTCTCCTTTAAAAATAAAAAGTGCGCCAGCCGAAGCCAGCGCACCAAAAACGCAAACTCCAACTGTCGCCAAACAAGTTGAAACCGAACGAGGGACATACCCAGCATACCTGATTTCGCGGAATTTGCATTTTTATCAAATCCAAGAATCAGGCACGACAAAAAGGGTATAATTCCCCCATAAAGAGAAATATCCCGTTCGAATAAATATTCAACTTGTTTGGCATCTTCATTATAGCACATCATTTTTGGAAAATCAAGGGTTTATTATATTTTAATGGAAGAAATGATATTTTGCCTGATAGTGAGAAAATGAAATTCCGCCACCGTCATTCCGCCACTACCTGTCATTCTGAACGGAGCTAAGTATCTCACTCGCCACCGAGGTATTGATAGCGCCCAGATCCTTCGCTTCGCTCGAGGATGACACCAAGGTTTTTGCATAAGCAAAAACCTTGGTGTCGGGCGCAGGGGTTCGCCTGTGGCGAAATGAAATCCACGGAAGGTGGATGAAATCACTCCGTGATGAAATCCGTCGGGGACGGATGAAATCCTGCTATGCAGGGTTTTGGGTATCGGACGCAATACGGCGGTCTCCAACAACTGTCATTCTGAGCGTAGCGAAGAATCTCACTCGCCACCGAGATGTTGGTAGCGCCCAGATCCTTCGCTACGCTCGAGGATGACACCAAGGT
>JAFVYW010000003.1 GCA_017508465.1 Clostridia bacterium | reverse complement strand
ATGACTACTACGATTTAGTAGTGGAGAACAATTTTCTCAAAATAAAGTCTACTCTTTACCTATATCCTGATTTTATCATAACGGACAATCAACCGCTTAAAATCAAAGGAAGATTACGTAGAATGGAAAAGCTATCGGCAGTAGCGACAAGGAATTATGTGTTCTGCGAAGATTGCTTTCAATCGGATTTCACCGCCGGTTGTCTAAGCTCATTCTATGATAAATGTCCTGTTTGTGGTTCTAAAAATATTGTTCTAAAACAGATTGATTGAAAACAGCAATATACATTCTGCTCAAAAACATAGAAATAATTAAAATAATGCTGGACTTCTTCTCTCTTCTGTGGTATTGTGTTGTGCTAACAGGAGGTGCAGTCTATGGAGAGCATTATAAAAGAGCTATGGCACGGCAACATCATACCGCAAGAGGACAGCAGGACAAACTCAAAGGAGATGAAAGAGCTCCTTGATACACATATAAACCTTCTTTGCAAGTTTATACGCCAAAGAACTTGTATCAAAAGCATAAAATTAATGATTATAAGGGTGGATTGTATATCCGCCCTTTTTTCATGAGGATATGAAGGGCCTTCGGCAAATTCTTCAACAAAAGCATTATAAATTTTAAATAATCTTTAAAATACTCGGTTCTTTTCGCTAAAAAGAATATTATTTCTATTTCTCTGAAAAGATAACAAAAATGGTGGAGATAAAAATGAAAATATGTCAGGTGATTTCCGATAGCAATATTGGTGGGGCGGGGGTACTGGTGGAGAGAATTTGCAAGGCGTTGTGCGATGAGTTTGAGTTTCTTGTAGTTGTGCCGAAGGGGGCGAAGCTCAAACGGCTGTTTGAGAGTGAAGAGGTATCAGGTGGTAGGGCGGGGGTTCACTCCCGCCGTCGCGCCGAGCGTAGCGAGCAGAGGCGCGAAGAAGTACAGCGCGGGAGCATTCAGGTGGTCGAGATGCCGATGGCGAAGGACAGGAGCTTTCGGGCAGGGGATGTCGAGCGCTTTCGCGAGTTGTTCTCGCGCGAAAAGCCCGATATCGTGCATACGCACGCGACGCTTTCGGCGCGTGTCGGTGCGAGGCTCGCAGGCGTAAGAACCATTCTTTCAACAAGGCACTGTGCGAAGGAAAATGCCGAAAAAGCACCGTTTTTGTACAGAAAGGTTTACAATTCTGTAACGGATTTAACGATTTCGACCGCGCTATATGCAAAAAAGAACCTGATAAGCGAAGGCGTATTGCCAGAGAAAATCCGTGTCATTTACAATGGTTCACCCGTGACACCACGCACGACACAAAAGGAGCGCATGGCATTGAAGGAAAGTCTCGGCATCCCGAAGGGCGCGCTGGTGCTGGGGAGCGTGGCGAGACTCGAGGTGGTGAAGGGGCAGGACATTATGATTGAGGCGCTCGCAAGGCTTATGCGCGAGAGAAAATATGACTTTCATTTGGTGCTTGTCGGTACGGGAAGCGCCGAGGGAATGTACCGTTCTCTCGCACACGAGATAGGGGTAGAGGGGCGCGTGCATTTTGTCGGTTTTTCTGACACGCCCTACCACTACCAGAACATTTTTGATATCAACCTCAATGCCTCACGCGGTACGGAGACCTCCTGTCTTGCAACATCGGAATGTATGTCGCTCGGTGTGGTCACAGTGGCATCCGACTTCGGTGGCAACCCTGAAATGATACGGGACGGCGTCACAGGTCTGCTTTTCCCGAAGGACGATGTCGCATCCCTCGCAGAGCGCATTCACCTCCTCGCGAGCGAGCCAACACTCTACCTTGCGCTCTCCAGTGGCGCAAGATGGATGTATGAGAACACCTATTCCCTTGAGCGCATGGCGAACGCCTATCGCGCGCTGTATCGCTCGGTTGGCGAAAAGTGATGTACTTCGAGCGCAGACGCTCGGTATAGGATACGAAAATTCTATAAAGGCTTTTGGCTCCCTTTTTGCAAAAGGAAGAAAGAAAAAATGCGCTTTCCCCATTCCGCTCTTGACATATATTTTATTTTATGTTAAAATAGGGGATATGAAAAAGGAATTTATCGAATGTGGAAAAATACTTGGTGCACACGGCGTACGCGGTGTGTGCAAGGTCGAGGTCTGGTGCGACAGTCCGAAGGTACTTGTGATGCAAAAGCATATCTTCCTCGCTCGCGGAGAGGGCAACTATGAGGAACACAAGCTTCTCGGGGCATCTGTCGCAAATTCTGACACCGTCCTGCTCACCATAGAAGGAATTGACTCGCGCGAGATGGCGCAGGGAATGAAGAATACCGTACTGTATCTTCGCCGTGAGGATATCCCCTTGAAGAAGGGTGCGTTTTTGCTCGTCGACCTCATTGACCTTCCTGTCATTGACATTGACACAGGGCGCGTCTATGGAAAAATCTCGGCGGTAGACGAAGTACCGACCGGGTTACTCATTACGATTGCGACCGACGATGGCGAAGTGCTGATGCCTTATGTCGACGCTTTCTTCAAGAAAGTCGACATCGAGGACGCCGTCTATATCTCACCCATTCCCGGCTTTTTCAAGGAGGAAGTATGAGATTTGACATCATGACACTCTTCCCTGAAATGGTGAGTGGCATTTTAGGCGAGTCCATCATCGGACGCGCGCAGAAGGCGGGCATCATTGAGGTGCATTCGCATAATATCCGCGATTTCTCGACGGACAAGCATCGCAAGGTGGACGACACGCCCTACGGTGGCGGGATGGGCATGGTAATGCGTTGTCAACCGATTTATGATTGCTATCAGCACATCGTTGACGCTGCGCCAGAGGCATCCTCACGCCGTGTGATTTACATGTCACCGAAGGGACGCGTGCTGAACCACGAGATTGCATTGGAGCTTTCCTCCTATGAGCATATCATAATATTGTGCGGTCACTACGAGGGCGTTGACCAGAGGGTTCTCGACGAGATTGTCGACGAGGACATATCGATTGGTGACTATGTCCTGACGGGTGGCGAGCTTCCTGCGTGTGTTCTGGTCGATACCATTTCGCGCCTGCTGGAAGGAACGCTCGCCTCGAAGGAATGCTATGAGGGCGAATCCGTCGCCTCGGGCATTTTAGAGTACCCTCAATATACGAAGCCACGCGAGTGGCACGGCCGTGAAGTCCCCGAGGTGTTGCTCGATGGCGACCACGCCAAAATTGATCGTTATCGTCTTGAATGCGCCGTAGAACTGACGCGAGAGAGACGCCCCGATATGCTTCTTGCTCACCCTGAAATTGAAGAGAGCTTGAAGCCAAAAAAGAAAAAAAGATAACATTTGTTTACATTATCATCATAAGAAAGGAGAAAGCAGATGCACCGCTTTGTCGATGATATTCTGAAACGAGATCGCGCAAGACAAAAAAAGCGCGATATCGAAGCGCGCGCCCGTCTTGGTATTTTAGATCCTGCCGAAGAGACGACGATGCTGGGCGTTCATAGTGGTCACGGTCACGGCATGCGCCGCGTGAAGAATGCGCTCGCGGGATATTTTCTTGGCGCTAAAGCGCGTGTATACGGTTTCTTTCTCCTGATCTTTGGGTTGATGACGCTGCTACTACACTTTGCGGATTACTACATTGAGACCGAGGTCATCGATGTGCTCTATCCCCTGCTTTGCGGCGCGCTCTGCTCGATCGCTTCCATTCCACTCCTGATTCCCGACGCGCCGATTCACAAGGCGACGGAGGATGATCCTGTCGTCAACTTTATCCTGTATGATTTCTTCTGCTTCCGCCATTATCAGAAAAGGGGCGGTGTGGTTCTGCGTAAGCGCGTGACTATTCCTCTTGCAGTACTGCTCAGTGTTGTCGGCTTTTTCACAAGCCCCTGGTATGTGATTATCGCAATTGCAGGACTGGTATTTCTCCCCCTGGCGCTCTCGACGCCAGAATTTCCCTTCCTGCTCTCCTTAACGCTCCTTCCCTATTTCTCGCTTTTACCGCACTCTGCGATTCTGCTCGGCTCGCTCGTCGCGCTTGCGATGCTTTCCTATTTGAGAAAAGCCCTGCTGGGCAACCGAACCTTCGCCATTCGCCTGTACGATATTCTTTTAATCCTTTTCAGTCTCTTCTTCCTGATTTCAGGCATTTTCAATGGTGGCATGAGTTCCTTTACCTCGGCGCTTTTGCTTGTGGTACTCACCTCGGGCTACACCCTCGCCACAGGTCTGATCGTCAACCGCCGTATCGCCGATAGCGCAACCTCGGCGCTCGGACTTCTGTCCTTCCCGGTCTCCCTCTACTCGATTTACCAGTATTTCTTTACCACCCCTTCGGACATCTGGTCGGACGCCGTATTTGCGGACGCCATCCGTACGCGTGTGACGGGCACATTCCAGAACCCGAATGTCCTTGCGATGTTCCTTCTTGTTGCATCGATTTTCGCCCTCTATCATCTGCGTGAGGCAAAAAGGTCCGGCGTCAGAATCGTGTACGCCATTATTCTTGTTCTGCACCTGTTTGCCCTCACCCTCACCTTCTCGCGTGGGGCATATATCGCTCTTGGTTTTACCCTGGTCGCCTTGATTGTTCTCCGCTATGCGAAGAAACCCGGACTTTTACTGGCGGGGCTTGCCGTTTTACCGCACCTGCTCTTCTTCCTGCCATCCAGCGTTATCGAACGCCTGCTCTCCATCTTCAATCTCGCCGACAGCTCCATCGCCTATCGTCTTTCCATTGCGCGCTCAAGTATCGCGATGTTTCTTGACCGCATTTTTCTGGGTGTTGGCGTCGGAGAAGAGACCTTCCGTGATGCATTTTTTGCCTATGCCGAAGAGGGTGTCACTGCACCGCACAGCCACAATCTGTTTTTGCAAATCGGTTGTGAAGCGGGCATTTTCGCTCTCATCTGCTTTTTGCTTCTCCTTTTGTTCCGTGCAAGAGAAGCAACCGTTTCCGTTCCGCTGACAAGAAGATCTACCGTGCGCCTCTCGTCCGTATATAGCCTTGCCACCCTGTTTTCCCTGATTTTATTCGGATTTTCGGACGATATCTTCTCGACCTTCCCGATTTTCTATCTGTTCTGGATTGTCTTTGGCATCGGCTCTGCCGTTCTTCTGGTCGCTAAACGCGAGATGGAGGACCGTGCAAACTATTATGGTGACGAGCAAAGTCCCGAAAGCTCCATTGTGGACATTCGTCTGCATTGATTTCCCAAAATAGCAATAAATCCCCTGATTTTGTAAATTTTACTTTACAATTTCGGGGGTTATTTTTTGTCTTTGTGGCAAAATAACAAAAACGGGATATTATGAAAACACAGAACAAACGGACATACAGAGAGATTATCATACTTTTTTGCGTGGTTTTGCTTGCCCTCTTTTTTGTCATAGCATCCTCGCGATTGCTTTTTGGCAAAAAAGCAGATGTCACCACAGAGGAAATCTCCGTTCGCATCGAGGACATTCCTTACGAATATCTTCTTGATACCGTGGCGGGAGAGCGTGTGCTTGATCGGACGAGACGCACCATCCTTGGCACAATAGAGGAGATTTCAACCTCGCCGCACATGTATGAGAGGGCGCAGAATGGGGAGAGCATTCTTGTGGAAAAAAAGGGATACTGCGACACGACGCTCCGCATTCGGATTGACAAGGAAAACAGAAGAAATCTTGACACGGGTGTCTTTTATATCGGTGCAAGCATCACGATATCGACGCGTTCCTTTGCCGGAGACGGCAGGATTATATCCATCCTGCGCGAAGGAGAACACCCATGAAAAAAAGAGGAAAAGCCTTGACTATATCGCTTCTGTCAGGCATCGGCATTCTGTCCTTATCCCTTGTTCTTTTCTTTCACATATGTGCGCGGAAGCAAAGGACGAGTGAGGTCGATGTGCAGCTTGTTCTGGTAACGGAAAAAGCCTTTTCCGAGCTGTGCGATGCGCTTCGTGAGGAGGGTGTTTTTTACCTTGACGGCAGATTTGCTCTGGAGGTGGTCTCGTATACCGAACGACCTTCTCTGCTCCGCTTTTACGATGGGGAGCGTGGGGTGGAATTTACGGTGCCGTCGACGATGTATTCCGATTATGAAATTACACTGTGCGCCAAGGCGCGCGAGCATCCGTTCGGGTACGCGCTCGGTGGGGTGCGCACAGTAAATGTGGGTATGGGTGTCGTGCTTTTTGGAGAGAACTGCAAGGTTTATGGCAAAATCGTCTCCCTATCTGTGCAGGATATGGAGAATTCCATCCGATGACGGATGAATCCTGACGCTTTTTTACACATCGGTATACAACTTGTATAAAAAATGTGAAAAAATTTTGTGAAAGGTATTGATTTTTTGTTTTTTATTTGGTATACTTGATTTATCTGAAAAAGTAGAGGGAGTTTATCTTATGATTTCTCGCAATGTTACCATCCAGAACAGTGTTGGTCTTCACGCAAGGCCCGCTACCTTTTTCATCCAGAAGGCAAATTCCTTCAAGAGTTCCATCTGGGTTGAAAAAGAAGATTGCAGAGTAAATGCAAAGAGCCTTCTCGGTGTGCTTTCCCTTGGCATTGTAAAGGGCATGTCGATCACCCTGATCGCAGACGGCGCTGACGAAGCGCAGGCCATCGAAGGACTTGTAGCACTCATCGAGGGTGGATTCAAAGACCTTTAATTTATCGTATGACAGCCCCTCATAGCGAGGGGCTGTCGCAAGGTCCTTATCCTGTTCGACAATCTCACCTTGGGGCTCTGACGCCCTTTTTTTATTTTTCGCGCGTGCGGAAAGGAGTATGTGATGACCGCTTTGGCTCGCCTTCGGGAAAAGGCAAATTCCCTTCCCCAGACCCCCGGGGTATACTTGATGAAAAACGACAAGGGAGAAATTCTCTATGTCGGAAAAAGTAAAAAACTCAAAAACCGTGTCACGACATATTTCACCGGCACGGGACATAACACAAAGACGGCTCGGCTTGTCAGCCAGATTGCCGACTTCGATTACATTGTGTGCGACAGTGAAATCGAGGCACTTTCCCTCGAGAATGTTTTAATCAAGAAGCACACGCCAAAATATAACATCAAGCTTAAGGACGCGAAGTCCTATCCGTATATCAAGGTGACAAAGGGCGAATACCCTCGTCTGTATGTCACGCGTGACCGTCGCGATGCAAACGCGAGATATTATGGTCCGTATTCAGGAACAGCGCCCGCCTATTCGGCGCTCGAGGTGCTGATGAAAATTTTCCGCATCCCGAGCTGCAAAAGGCAATTTCCGCGTGACATCGGCAAGGAACGCCCTTGCATATATCTCGAGATGGGCAGATGTATGGGACTTTGCACAGGCAGGGTTTCCGGTCTTGAATATCGCGAGAGCGTGCGCGCGCTTGAGTCGGTTCTTGCCGGAAAAATCAAGGATACGGTGACGGAGCTTACCGAGCAGATGATGCGCTATGCCGAGGCGGAGGAATTTGAGGCGGCGGCGAATACCAGAGATGCCATTCGCGCACTGGAAGCCCTCGTCGAGCGACAGAAGGTTGTGGCGGACGCAAAGGTCTCACGCGATGTCTTTGCCTTCTACATGTCCGAAACGGTAAGTGTATTGTCCGTTCTCACCATACGCGAGGGCGCTCTGATTTCCAAAGGCGAGTTCATCCTCTCACAGAATGAGCTTTCCTCCGCCGACGATACCCTCTCTCTCATCGGTGAATATTATGACACAAGAGGGGAAGGACCTCGCGAGGTGATGCTCGACTTCGAGCTATCCGAAGAGGACATCTCCTTGCTTTCCGAATACCTTTCTCTCGGCAAAACATATAAGGTCCGCGTACGCACACCCGAACGCGGAGAGGGACGCGCTCTGTGCGATATGGCGCTTGAAAACGCGCGCGAGGTTGCGCGGCAGTACGCGCTGAACAGTGAGCGCGAGGACAAGGTCTTCTTAAGACTTTGTGAGCTTCTCGGGCTTACCGAAGCGCCAAAGCGCATCGAGGCCTACGATATTTCCAACCTCAAGGACGAAGCTATTACCGCCTCCATGGTTGTTGTGGAGGACGGCAGATTTAAACGTGCTGATTATCGTACCTTCTCAATAAAAACCACAAAGGGACAGGACGATTTCGGCTCAATGCGCGAAGCACTTACACGAAGGCTTTCCCACATCGGTGATGGTACAGCATCGCTCGGTGAGCGGCCTGATTTGCTACTGATTGACGGTGGCGAAGGTCAGGTGGGTGT
>JAFVYW010000101.1 GCA_017508465.1 Clostridia bacterium | reverse complement strand
TATGCTGAATTCTTAATGACTCAGCCCCTTTTATTATGCGTGGGAAAATGGATTTATTGCTGAATGAGAAGGGGCAGCTTTCCTTCTGCTACACCGCTCAAGTCCCACACCGATGTACTGAAACCGAGAGTGGAGGTAAAGAAGGCTTCGGTGTAGGTGGCAGTGGCATAACAGTTGGAAGTTGTGCTTGATCTTGTGTAAGCACAGAACTTATTGGAATAAGGCGTGTAGTTGCCCGAGCTGTACGCCTCGCCTGAACCAAGGGAGAGACAATTTGTAACTCGCGAATTCTCCTGCATATATCCGACAAGACCACCAGCACAGGGCGTTTGCCTCGTCTCGGCGTAGCAGGTTGTCGTTGTGATACATCTTGTGAGGGTGACACCGCCCGCATAGCCGACCGCGCCACCGAGGTAAATGCTGTTATATTCATACGATGTGGCGCTGAAATTACCGCTGACGATACAGTCGCTGATGGTCGATGTGTAAGAGCGTCCTGCAAGACCACCGACATACATATCGCTCGTTGTGGTGACGGTATGGCTGATGTTACCCGAAATCGCGCATCTTGTAATCGTACAGGAGTCCGCACGACCGACAAGTAAACCGAGGTTGATTGCTACGGTACAGTTGTTCGCCGTAATCCTTGCGCCCTCGAGATTGAGGTCATAAATCGATGCATTGATAGCACAACCGAACAGACCGACATAGTTGAAATTCGACGCCTTTACGCTCGAAATATTGAGGTTGTAGATGGTGTGACCGTTGCCATCGAAGTTGCCCTGGAAGGCGCGCGTGACTTGTGCGTTGCCGCTGCTGTCATGCATCGTTCCGATAGGAGACCAGTTGATGGAAGCGAGGTCAATATCGGCGGTGAGACGATAGTATTTGTTGTAGTAGGCGTTGTTTGTGGTATCGTTGATGAGGCTTGCGAGCCTTGCAAGCTCCGCACCCGTCGAAATCAGGTAGGGGGAAGAACTGCTTCCGTCACCACCCGAGAAGGCGTTTGCGATACTGCCGTTCCATTTGTCAATGGAGAACTTCACCACAATCGTAACATTCTCATTCGGCATCTTGTAGTCAAATTCGAGCGCGGAAGAGAGCAGCTCGTCGCCGAGATACCAGCCGAGGAAGTTGCTCGTACTGCCCGAAAGGGAGAGATGTACCACCTCGGTCGGAACATAGTAGCCCTGACCGCTGACGCTCACGCCCTTGGGGTATTCCACTTTAAGAGAATAAATATTCCAGTATCTGCAATCGATACGGGTGTCCGCCACAGGATAGAAGGTGAGTTCTGTCGCGTGCGAGTAGAGCTCGCCATTCACATACCAGCCGTCAAAACGATGGGTATTGCCGATCAGTTCTTCTGCCGTGAGGGTGATTGTCTCGTCCTGGCGAACCTTGTATTCGACATTATGCACAAGCTCGGAGGGCGCATTGACGGTAACGGTGATGGTGTAAAGATTACCATATGCGGCATAGATGTAGAAGGAACCTTCGGGCATCTCTACGGTGAGTTCAAGGTCTGTGCCGATACACTCCATATTGCCTGTAAACCAGCCCATGAAGTAGTGCTTCTCCGAGGGGGCATCTGCACGAAGGGTGACCATCGTGCCGGCAGGAACCATATCGTTTTCGATATATACCTTGTATTCTTCGTTTTCTGACCAGACATTAAGAGGGAAGAACTCTGTATACATCATCACGATATTGATGTCCTCGTCCCCTGCTACGAACTCATAGCGTGTGCCACTCTCGACACATACGCCATTGATGAAGAAGCCGTCGAAGCGAAGCCTCTCGTCCAGAATGTCCGCAACCTCAAGCCAGCCATTCTCGCCTTCTATGAGGCTCGTTGTACCGCTGAAGCCGAACATCTCATAGTTGCTCGTCACATTGACCTTGACAATCTTCTTGAAGAGAAGCTCTACCGTGACATCTTCCGCAGGCATCGTGAAGGTGTAATCCTCGTAAGGAGAGCCGTGCAGTTCATCCATCCGCCAGCGGAAAAACTCATATCCGCTCTTGACGGAAAGGAGCTTGAGCGTGACCGTCTCGCCTGCAAAGGCCGTTTTCGGCGCGGAATAAGTACCGCCATTTACCTTGTTCGGCAAAACCGTGATGGTATAAAGCTTTTCAAAGCGAGCCACGGGAGCTATATCTCCCTCGGACATCGTAAAGGTGTATTCGTATTCGTCCGTGAGCAGTTCTTCACCGAGGTACCAGCCGTGGAAATGATAGCCGTCTGTCTTTTCGGTTATCTTCAGGGTGACCGTCTCACCGACATAGGCTTTATCGGGTGCTGACACTTTGCCTGCTCCCTCGATGTTGACAGAGGCATCAATGTTATAATACTTCGCATACCTTGCAACAAGTGCAGTATCAGAGAGGACATCGAAGGTATAAGTTTCATCCTTGCATACGCATTCCTCACCAGCGTACCAGCCGAGGAAGCGATAGTTTTCGTTCGCGGGTGCCGTAAAGGACAGGGTATTGCCCTCGCGCACAGGCGCATCGGGCGAGGTGATGGTGATATCGGGGGTATTGGTGGAGACCGTCACCTGATAGAGTATTTCTTCGTAAATACCATACAGATTATAGTCCCTTGCAGGCATCTCAAAGGTATATGTCATATCGCCCGAGATAATTTCTTGTGTCTTGGCATCAAGCCAACCGACAAATCGCATTCCGACAGGCTTCGCCGCCACAATAGTGACGAGCGAACCGGCTTTATACACGCCACTGCCCTCATGGACGAGACCGGGAATGGTCGTCAGCAGGTGAAGCGAGTATTCAGCACCTTCGAAACGAGCCTCGATGCGTTTGTCCACGGAGGGCATTTCAAAGACGAAGGTTGTCTCGTCGGAGAGAAGGGTATCTCCAGAATAGAAACCGAGGAAGAGAAAGGCTTCGTTTGGTGTGACCTTGAGACGAACGCTTTCGCCTTCGAATACATAGCCGTCCTCGGCAATGTTGCCCGAGAGGATTTCCACCTTGCCGAAGGAGGAGTTGAAATGCATTTCAAGGTGGTAAGCAACCTCAAATCTTACCTCAATCTGCTTTTGATTTTCTGCAATCGTTAAGGTGTAAGCTTGTTCTTTCGAGACACATTCGCCGTCGATATACCAGCCCTCGATACGATAATGCGCTTTTTCCTCGACCGTGAGGGTGACCTCATCACCGATATCGTAGTAACCACCGCCCAAAATCGCTGGGGTATCGGGCTTCGCGACGATTTCAAGCTTCGTCAGCGCATAAAATCTTGCCTCGAGCGAATTGAACGCGCCGTTGCTCTTGTCGGGGTCCCAGACATCAAAGCTTGCTTCGGGATTGGTCGATGCGCATACACCGTTTGTATAGTACCAGCCGAGGAATGCATATCCCTCGCTCGGGGTGGCGATCAGCGTGATTTTCTCACCAGGCGCTAATACAACACCGTTTGTGTTGACCGAACCCATCGCGCCATTTTCGACACTCACCACATAATCGACGAGCCTCGGGATGGTTGATTGTGCTACAAGCACTCTTTGGCACAGCTCACAATGCGAACCCTCGGTAAGACCTTGCTGTTCGGTGGTCGGCGCGCGTCCCTCGTCTATAACAGCCTTGTGCGCGAGAGCGGGGATTTCGGTTTTCTCTGTGGCATGACATACCGTGCATTGATAAAGTTTATAGCCGGGGATTTCGCACTCGGCGTCTTTTGTTTCTAACAGTTTATGTCTGTGTCCTTTGGGCGCAATTACCATCGGTTCTGCCGTAATTGTACCGCAAAGTTTACATTTTGCGCCCTCGGTATAGCCTTCCTTGTCACAAGTAGGCTCGACCGCAGGAAATACAACCGCGATATGATTGAGCTTTGCAATTTCCGTTTGCGGTACCAGTATCTCGTTGCAATCCCTGCAATATATACCGTCGGTAAGGCCTGTCTTGTGGCAGGTCGCGGCGTATCCGGCAAGGGTATCTTCGCTATGTCCCTTCGGGGGAATAATCTCCGCCTCTACCATCACAATGCCACAATAACCACATACGCTTGCGTCTGTGCATCCCGCTTTGGTACAGGTCGGCGCAAAGCCGGGCGTTATGATTTCACGGTGTTGTGACTTCGGAACGGTCTTGGGCTCGTTGAAGAATTTTTCACAGGTGGAGCATTGTGTTCCTGCGGTGGATCCCTCTGCCTTGCAGGTCGGCTCTACGGCAGGAATGTTGACGATGTTATGTCCTTTTGCCAGTATGATTTCGCGCGGAACAAGAACCGTCTGGCAGATTTCGCATACCTCACCATCGGTAAGACCGTTTATTTCGCAAG
The DNA here is from genome assembly GCA_017508465.1 of Clostridia bacterium. Lineage (GTDB taxonomy): Bacteria > Bacillota > Clostridia > Oscillospirales > CAG-272 > UBA1740. The sequence continues at coordinate 4,686 of JAFVYW010000101.1, read as the reverse complement.
TCGCCTCCTCGCCCTTCAACACGACAGGCGTGTGGGGCAGGGGATTTATCGTTGTCGGATGGTCGATAATCTTTTCGCAGACCTCGCAATAACTCCAATCGCTCTCGCCCGCGCTGGAGCAGGTTGGCGCCTTGCCCTTTTCCCAGACCAGCTTGTGCTCGGCAAGGGGAAGGTTTTTCGGAGAAGAAAGAATGTTGTTGCATCTTTCACATTTTTCATAGGAGGAAAGTCCGGTCGACTGGCAAGTCGAAGGCACTTCATCGACCACAACGGCAGAATGCCCGAGTGGCTCAATGGTCTGGCTTTCCTTTTCTCCACATATGGTACACACACGGTCCTGTCTGCCTGGTAGCATACAAGTCGGCTTCAGCCCCACCGTCCATTCCCCATATGTATGGTCACATTTGTTGCACGCGGCAAGCGAGAGACAAAGTCCGCACACCACGAGCATAAATAAAAGAAAAACAATTCGTTTACTTCCCTTTAACATACCAATACGCCTCTTTCTTCTGGTCTTTCAAATGAATGATAGTCATTTTCTCAAAGCAAAACTAACAAATGTAATTATAGCACGCGCGCGAAACGATGTCAAGCACATATTTGAAGACATCAAAAAAACGGTGAGCGGAACACTCACCGTTTTTTAATGAATAAACAAATTATACCACAATGAATACGCAAGAGCCAGGGGCGACCTCAACCTTTCCGGTAACCTTCACACCCGTGAGGGCAGGCATGGCGTCACCTTCGCCGAGGACAAGGTCATTACCATTCAGTGTCATGATACGACTGCGCATGCCATTTTTGCCACAAAGGGCATAAAGTTCGGCTTCGCCATCGAGTTCGACGGTGGTTGTCTCTGTCCAGGAGTTGTTGATAACGAGATAGACAAATCCGTCCTTGCCGTCCTTTCGGCTATGGCAGTAAACATGCGCGCCTTCGCTGTTCTGTTCGGGAAGCGCGTAGCATACCTTGCCCATCAGGCGATTCCAGAGAAGAACCGCAAAATAGTTGGGGCGAGGCTCAAAGGTGCCATGTTTCAGATAACCATAGTCAGAGGAAGCGAGGGTGTTGTGGAAAATCACGCCCGAGGTAATCGTCGAAAACTCACCGAGCTCGTTGAGAGTACGGGGAACATCTGCATAGGTCGATGCCCAGGTGTTGCCACCGCATCCTGCGTCACCCGATTCGGTCACCCACATCTGACCGCCCGGTACATATCTGTCGCGCTTTGCGACATATTGACGCGCACAATGTCCCGCAATACCGAGATAGCGCTCGTCAAGAATTGCCGCGTATGGCCAATGTCCGCCCATCGCCGCGCCACGCTCGGAAACACCATTGTAATAGTGGTAACTGAAAACATCCATCGGAGATTTATACTCGCCGAGCAGCTCTTCGGTTGTCACCATCTGGAAGCCTGCCGCCATGCCTCCACCTGCGCCATCGTTGCCCATGCCGAACATATCGATATCACCGACCGTGCAAGGACCTACAAAAAGACATTCGGGGTAATTCTCACGCAGCCATACGCCAAACAAATCGTGGTCGCGCGCGTGGTCTCGGGCGGTATAGCCCTTCGGCAAGCCCGAGAGGGCGATAAGGTTCGGCTCATTGGTGAACTCTGCCGCCGAAATCGGCACACCATATTCCTTCGAGGTTCTGAAAAGAAGGTCTGCTTGTTCAAAGGGCATTGGCTCGTCCGCCGCATGAATACCAGGGCAGTTCGCGATAGAAACGAGTAGCTTGCCATCTACTGCACGGACAAAATCAAGCAGGTTCAGCCATTGTTCCTTTGTGAGAACATTCTGGAAGCCTTCGGGCGCTTTGCCACCGCATTTACCTTCAAAATCATAATAAGTCTTGTTCGCCCATGTACCCGATACACGAATCCAGGCAACGCCAAGCTCGCGCGCGAGCTTGATTAAGCGAGGGTTCGTTGTGTCAATGGGGTTGTACCACTGTTGCAGATTGCCCATATTGGACCAATCCTGGATAACAGGGAACTCCTCCGTGCCATCCACCTGCGCCTCGGTGTACGCCTTCCAGAAGGTTCCACCCGTCACCTCTGTCATCTCAATATTGTAAGAAACCAAGCGCTCATCCACCTCGCGAAGCGGCTTCAGCTCGCTCGGCATAAGTTTTACAAACTTTGCCATAATTATCTCCTTAATTCAATCGTTAATCGTTCAATCGTTGCCATACGGCAAAAGATAGTATAACATATTTTTATGAATATTTCAAGTGATAAATATAAAGTGCCATCACTGTTGGACGACGCCCTCTTTTCGTGAAAACAAAAAATCCTGAACTTATGGTTTGAAGTATTCGGGGTTTTCCCTTGATATAATTGTTCTACAAAGCATCCGATAGTTCAAGGGAGAGTGATTATATTCTTTCCTTTTGTGCATAGAACGTCTACTTTATCGAAAAGAGCGAACCCGCAACTCACTTAACTTTTTTAAATCAAGTGAAAAGTTCAACAATACACAAAATATTGCGTGAAATCAAAAAGTTAGTGTTTAACAAAAAAATAATTTTCGCAAAACCTATTGACAAACTCCCTTCGTTGTGCTATACTTATAGCAGAAGGAGGGATGTAAGAATGCTTTCCAAAGAAAAAAGGCTTGGAGATATAGCAGAGATTATTGCCGGCGTTGCTGGCTTTGGAGATGAAGGCGCGTACTGTTATCGTTTTGTTCAGCCGAACAGCTTTAATAATACGGGATTCATGAACGACGTGATCATTCAATACCGAAGCGATGAAATCTCTGAAAAGTTGCTGTTATCTTCGGGCGATATATTAGTAAAAAGGTTAAATCCGTCATTTGTTCACGTTGTGGCGGAAGATTCGGTGGGCATGGCGGCTTCGCAAAATCTTTTGGTTGTGCGGCCGAGTGGTGAGGTTGATCCGTTTTATCTCGGGTATCTTCTTGAACAGAAAGAAATTATCGGTCAAGTCGAACATGTTACAGGCAGCGCGGCGGCCATCAAGGCGGTATCAGTAAAGAAGCTTGCCGACATTATAGTTCCGATCATCCCGCTTGAACAGCAACGAAAAGTTGGCGAGATATGGAAGTTATCGCGCAAGCGCAAGCAATTATTAAATGAATATATGGAAGAAAACGACAGGCTGGTTTCGATGCTGGCATCGCAAATTATCAATGGTGGAGGAAACACAAAATGAGCAAAACAACTTCTCAGGATATAAAAGCAACGCTTTGGAAGGCGGCAGGCACCTTCCGCGGCACAATTGACGCCGCAAACTATAAGGACTTCGTTCTTTCGATGCTTTTCTTAAAGTATCTGGATGATACTTATACTGAATTTCTCAGAGACCTTGAAAAACGCTATCAGGGTAACCCTGTGCGTATCGAGCGTGCAAGAAAAAATCTTCCCTTTGTGCTTGAAGACAATCAGCGTTTTGATTATCTCTATACCAACCGTTACGATCCCAAGATCGGTGAAATGATCAATACTGCTCTTCAGGGGATTCAGGACGGTAACGCTGAACTTCGTGGTGTGTTCCGCAGCATCAACTTTAACAGCGAATCGATGCTCGGTAACCCTCAGCAGAAAGTAACCAAGCTCCGTACCCTTCTCGAAGACTTCAAGCCTCTGTGTCTTGAACCCTCACAAATCGAGGTTGGTCCCGGAGAGGACCCTGCATATGTCATCGGCGACGCCTACGAATATATGGTAGGCGAATTCGCGGCAGAAGCGGGAAAGAAAGCGGGATCGTTCTTCACGCCGAGCATGGTATCCGAGCTCATGGGTATGCTGACCGCTCCAAAAAGAAACGATACAATTTACGACCCGACGTGCGGATCGGGCTCTCTTCTTATCCGTACCGCTCGTCACGCAGGATCGCTTGATGAGGTAGCCATTTACGGTCAGGAAATGAACGGTTCCTCCTGGTCAATGGCGAGAATGAATCTTTTTATTCACGGAATTCATACTGACAGCAACGCAATTGCTTGGGGCGATACTCTCGCTAACCCTCAGCACCTTGATTCTGATGGTAACCTTAAGCAGTTTGACGTAATCGTCGCGAATATGCCTTTCAGCCTTGATAAGTGGGCAGAAGGATTTAATAGCCGCCAGGAAGACGGTAGCAGCGAGGATGATAAGAAGTTCAAGATGACCGCAAACCTCGACCGCTTCCACCGCTTTGACTGGGGCGTTCCCCCTGCAAGCAAGGGCGACTGGGCATTCCTGCTCCATATGTTGCACTCTCTGCGTAGTAACGGACGTATGGCGGCAGTTGTTCCTCACGGTGTACTTTTCAGAGGATCGGCGGAAGGCAGAATTCGTCAGATCGTGATTGAGAAAAATCTGCTTGATGCAGTTATCGGACTTCCCGCAAACCTCTTCTACGGAACGTCCATTCCTGCTTGTATTCTCGTGTTCAAGAAAAATAGAACCACCGACGATGTACTTTTCATTGACGCATCTGGCAAGGATGAGCACGGTAGCCTCAGATACCGCAAGGACAAGAACCAAAACAAGCTGGATCAGCCCCATATCGATGCAATTTTCAAGGCATACACTGACCGTGTGGACGTTGAGAGATTTGCACACGTGGCAAGCTTTGAAGAAATTAAGGCAAACGATTTCAACCTCAATATTCCTCGTTACGTGGACACCTTCGAGGAAGAAGAACTGATCGATATTGAAGAAGTACAG
>JAFVYW010000100.1 GCA_017508465.1 Clostridia bacterium | reverse complement strand
GGTGTACTGCTCGCCAGGGTTCAGGATGACCTCGTGAAAGACAGTGACATCGGTGGCAGGAATGCGCGCTTCGATATGGTCGCGATCTCCCTCGCCTGTGACATAGAGGTATACTTTGCCATAGCGACAACGGAAGGTTTCTTCCTTGCCCGGCATACCTCTGGTGGGAACATGCTTGTGCTCCGCACAGGTCTGGTAGGGCAGGAGGACCATTTCCTTCGCGCATACGCGCTCGGTGTTGATGTATGTGAGAATCTGAAGTCCCATCTCTTCCACCTGGTCAAGACCGAAATCAACGACCTCAATTCTTCCCTTTTCTTCTTCGTTCAGAACAATTCCTGCGCGCTCGTACATTCCGAGCGCTCTCCCGATGATATTATCCACTACTTCTCTTTTCATATTTTCACGCCTTTCTCTGAAATTACGCGCGACCGACCGATCCGAAGAGCTCCATTTTTCTCATAACAGCGCGCTTGATGTACTCAACCTTACGGTTTCGGATATCGAGGTACGCCTCTTCGATACCGTCACGCATAGCGGCGACGCCTGCCAGGCAGAGATCGGTGAAGATATTCACTTTGGCGATGCCATATCGGATTACATTTCTGAAATCATCGTCCGAAAGTCCCGAACCACCATGAAGAACAAGCGGTGTATCGATTGCCGCGCGAATCTCCGCCAGTCTTTCGATATCAAGCTTCGGCTTGGTCTTATACGCGCCGTGCGCTGTGCCAATGGCGATGGCAAGCGCATCCACACCAGTTGTGCGGACGAAGTCTATCGCCTCCCCGGGTGTCGTGTACATATCGTTTGTTTCGTTATCACCCGTGCTTGCTTCACCGACATGACCGATTTCGCCCTCTACGCTGATATGGCGGCTATGGGCATATTTTACCATTTTAGCAGTCCTTTCGAGATTTTCGCTCGGCGCGCCGAGAGAGCCATCGAACATAATGCTTGAAAAGCCAAGCTCGATCGCTTCCATACATCTTTCCTCGGTCAGTCCGTGGTCATAGTGTACGACTACGGGAACGGATGCACGCTTTGCGGCAGCAATAATGGAGGGGGCAATCAGTTTCAACTCGCCGAAAGGAAGAAGGACCTCGGCGGTTCCGATAATAATCGGAGAGCGAGCCTCTTCTGCGGCGGCGATTGCCGCTTCGAGCATATCGGTATCGGTTGTGTTAAAAAGTCCTACGGCATAATGCTTTTTTTGAGCATCTCGAAGAACATCGTTCAAATTCACAAGCATAATATCTATCTCCTTTAAATCAAAGTCTTTCGTACTTTTGCGCGAGCTGTAGTATTTCATTTTTTGAACGCATACCGCTGATGGAATCGGCGCCAAAGAGATTGCATGCCGCTGACATTGAGGCAAATTCAAGTATCTCTCTGTCGGAATATCCGTTGTAAAGCGCATACAGACATCCTGCACAGAAGGCATCGCCTGCACCGACGCTTCCCTTGATGCTCTCTTTAGGAATATTCAGGGAGTTGACCGAGGTGCATTCCTTTTTTGTATTCATGATATACGCGCGTTCCTTCGCATGTACGATAACGCGCTCACCAACACCCGCATCGATGCACTTCTGCATCGCAAGAATGATGTTTTCCTCATTCAGCGTACCATCAGGATGTCTCGGCTCTAAATTCCACGCCGTCGCACATTCAATCTCGTTGATGATAACATAGTCGGCATACTTCAGCGCAGGAATGACGATCTCACCGTATCTCATAGAAACATCGCTTACCATATCGATGGATGTCTTAATTCCTGCGCGCTGGATGGTATTCAGAAATCTCGCCATCTTTGTGCCGTATTCTTTATCGGGCATATCGAAAACATCCAACAGCAACAGATACCCGATATGGAAAATATCGCACCATAGTTTGCCTGCATCGATATCCTCGGGGCAAAATTCCGCATTTGCCCCCCTCTCGTGAAAGAAGGTGCGCTCACCAGAAGGCATGCTCATTACATCACTGTAACTTGTCGGTCTTTCTTTGGAAAAAACGATTTTATCGGTGTTAATTCCTTCGCGTTGGAGAACGGAAATAATAAATCTGCCATATTCGTCAATACCCACTCTTCCATAGACGGTAACAGGAATCGAGGGATCCATGCGACGCAGGTCGATGGAAACATTGGAAACACATCCACCGACGGCATAGGGTTCTGTTTTGGTGATATGCGTCAACATGCCAGGCGTCGGAAATTCGGTAATATTCTTTACGATATCGAGAACGATATTTCCCGCAATCGCAATTCCCTTTTTGTCGCCACGCATCAGAGAATCGATCGTCACGCCGAAAATATCTGCAAGGCGCGGAAAAAATGAAATATCGGGATATCCCTGACCATTTTCCCAACGGCTGACCGCTTTATCCGTCACGCCAAGGCGCTCTGCCAGGGCGAGCTGTGTCAATCCATGTTTTTTTCTGAGCGCGGTAATATTTGCGCCAATACTGCGTGCGTCCATACCTACCTCCCAAGGATGCTCCCATGAAAATGCGTAGCATCCGATTTATATGTTATATCAACTCCATTGTAGCACACAAAAAAGAGAATGTAAACCTATTTTACAAAGACCTTCCGACGCCACTGCGTTTATTCTGGCAATAAAACTCTACGGATCATAGATTTTTATCGTCTATATCACCAAAATTGCACGAAACTGAACTGATTGTTTCATCTGTCTTTCATTTTCAAAAAAATGGAGAGTGGCTACCTTTTGTGTGCCACTCTCCGTCTTTCGTCTTATATCTGATAAGAATGCCGTCACAATAGTCCGCCTCGTGCCGAATTCAATCCTTTGTTTTTCCTTTCATTGTCAGGGCAAGGTACAGAGCGTAGACGCCCGTAATCAAAGTGAGCAGGAGGGCGGTCAGGATGCGCCTCTCTATCGTTGCGCCTGCTTCATCGGCGAAGATGCTCAACGCGTTGAAAATACCATGCGCGGCGATGGGAACCCATAAGCTTCCGCTTTTCACATACATCATCACGAACATAAAGCCTGCCACAGTGGCGTATATCACCTGGAGGAGATTGGGAAGCAGTTCCGCCCCTGAACCGTTTACAAGGTTAATAATATGACCTGCGCCGAAGGTCACACTCGAAACGAGAACGGCGACTTTTTCGTTTTCATGACGCAATACCCCGAAGAGAAGTCCGCGGAAAATAACCTCCTCAAGAAAACCGACGCAAAGCATCGACAGGATATAGAGGGTGGTTTTCAAAGCTTCGCCGTTCCATGCGATACCATACCAGAGATTTGTACTCAACATGGCGAGGACGGGGATGTAATACAACATGGATTTCAGAGAAGATTTCGGCGCGCAAAGTCCAAAGTCGCATAGAAGCTTGTTTTTCATGAGGAAGAGAAACAGCACCGCCGAGAGAAGCACTCCAACGGCAAGGGTTACGCACTTCTCTACGCCAATCCATGCGGAAACAGCATCCGCCACGGACATGAGAACGCAATAGGCGATAATCCACGCGAGTGCAAACCACAGCGGGCTTTTATCGTATAGTTTTTTCAGAATTTTCACCATTCAGCGCACCTTTTCCCATTGTTCCCGTGTCATGAGCATCGCGTGTCCTGTGCGGATTTCATTCATCTGGGAGAGTTCGATGCCCTCGGTGGTGTGATGGTACACGAAACCGAGCTTTTCCTGCACGCGACGGCTCTTGTGATTTCCGTCATAATAGCCACACCAGATGCGCTCCATGCCGAGATCCTCGAAGGCATGGCGAAGAAGTTCGCGAGAGGCTTCGGGTATTAACCCGCGTCCCCAGAACGGTTTGCCAATCCAATAGCCAAGTTCATACTCATCGTCAAGCTCGGCAAGGTCGGCGCGATGAAGTCCTATGCTTCCGATCGGTTTTCCGTCTTCCTTCAGGCAAACGGCATAGGTCTCGGGTGCAGACAGAATGATGCGGATAATCTCACGGCTGTTTTCCACACTGGTGTGTGGTTGCCATCCCGCAGGCGGTCCCACCTCGGCATCGCTTGCATACTTATAAAGATCTTCTGCATCCTCTTCACGCCATGGGCGCAAAATGAGAACTTTTGTTTGCAAAATCATGTGTTTCCCTCCCTTATCGAGATTTGCAATACTGTAAAATGGCTTGCGATATCCATTCCGCAGTCCCTTCACCATATTTGTCGATGTTCTTTCGAAAGCGCTCGTCCGAGACATACATTCTACCAAGTCCTGCGAGGATTTCATCGGTGCATGTATAGTAGTATTCTGTGATGTGGGACTTTAGTTTTTGCACCAATGCCTGTGCTTCGGCGCATGTGGGGCTTGCGCCATTTGCTTTACAGGTCGCGCATGCGGCAAAGATTGCCATCATGCCATCGTTCGCTTCTGCCCATTTTTTCTTGGTGTAGCTTTTTGTGCGCTCTTCACACTCGCGATACGCGCCACTTTCGCCCCAGCGCTCGCGCGCTTCGGTTTCATAGTTTTTCATTGGATGCCTCCGCAAATTCTGATATCATCTGACTTACAACATCATTATAGCACTTTTCTTTTTAAAATGCAAGAAATATATGAAAAGGGGGTAGAAATTACACATGAAATATGCTATAATAATGAGGAATATGAATTCATAGTACAAATGATAAGTGTTACATCAAAGGAGAAGGGTATCATGCAAAAACTACCACAAAGACAAGTACATCTGGATTTTCATACATCGGAATGTATCGACGGCATCGGCTCGATGTTCAATAAGGAGCAGTTTCAGCGTTGTCTGAAAAAAGGACATGTCAACTCGATTACCGTATTTGCAAAATGTCATCACGGCTGGGCATACTTTCCCTCCGCGACAAACGAAATTCACCCGGGACTTCATGGCTTCGACCTGACGGGCGCAATGCTCGAGGCGTGCGCCGAAATCGGCGTTGCAGCGCCTGTTTATCTCTCGGCAGGTCTTGATGAAAAATACTTCGTCGAGCATCCCGAGCATGCGGTGGTGCATTCACGAGAGGAACAACCGCTTGCCATTCTCGAGGAGGATGGTCATAAATATGTCGATGACAGACCGCACTTCCACGATCTCTGTCTCAACTCGCCCTATCTCGATGTTCTCGTCGAGCAGGTGAAGGAGGTCATGCACAGATATCATCCTGTTGGCATTTTCCTGGATATTGTCGGTATCGCACATTTTCGCTGCTACTGTAACTACTGCCGTAAAACCCTCCGCGAGCTTGGTCTTGACGAAAACGATGATGCGAGCATCGCGACGCTTGCCGAATATACCAAAAAGCGTTATGAGGACGCGATCAATGAGGCGGCACGGGCAATCGATCCCGATGTGCGGATTTTCCACAATGGCGGACATATCAACATTGGTAAGCGCGATTGGGCGCATCAGAATACCCATCTCGAGCTGGAAAGCCTGCCCACGGGTGGTTGGGGCTATGACCATTTCCCGAAATCCGTCAAATATGCACAAACACTCGGCATGGAGCATCTCGGCATGACAGGTAAGTTCCATATGACATGGGGCGAATTCGGTGGTTTCAAGCATCCGAACGCGCTTCGTTATGAGGTAGCGCTCTCTCTAGCGAACGGCTCTAAATGCTCGGTCGGCGACCAGATGCATCCCTATGGTTTCCTTGATGATGCGACCTATGAGCTCATCGGTATCGCGTATGCCGAGGCGGAAGCGGTGGAAGAATACTGCTACGATATCACTCCTGTTGCCGATGTGGCGCTTCTGACCATGGAAGGCACCTTTGGTGATGCCAGGAGAAAAAGCCCTGCGGATACGGGCGCGAACCGCATGCTTCTCGAAGGCAAAATTCTCTATGACATTATCGATGACAAATGCGATTTCTCAAAATATAAAGTTATTATTCTTCCCGACGGCATCCCTGCGCAAGGAAAACTCGGTGAGCTTCTTCGCGCTTATGTAAGTGGCGGTGGTAAGGTGCTTTGTACAGGCGCATCTGGCCTCGATGGTGGCAAATTCGCCTTTGACCTCGGCGTAACCTTCCGTGGTGAGAGTGAGTACAATCCCTCCTATTTTCACCCCGAATATAACGCACTTGGTCTCTCCCCTGCTAACTATGTCTTCTACGGCAAGATGTACGAGGCTTCCCTGAATGACGAGAATGCCCGGGTGCTTGCGCACACAAGAGTTCCCTTTTTCAACCGTACCGCACAGCATTTCTGCTCACACAGACACACACCCTTCGTGGTCGAAAACAATACCCCCGGTGTTGTCATCGGCAAGGAAGGCGCATATATCGCCTGGGAAATCTTCACAGAATATGCAGAGATCGGAAGCTATGTGCTGAAAGAGACCGTACTGAAGGTGCTCGACGAACTTCTCGGCGAAGAAAAGACGCTTCGCACCACCCTTGGCGCGCAAGGCATCGTAACCCTCAATGAGCAGAAGGCGCAAAACCGTCATGTCCTTCACGCGCTTTATGCAACACCGACAAAACGCGGCTCGGGTGTGAAGATTATCGAGGACCTCGTGACGATACACGATACGGCATTCGAGCTTCGTCTGCCTGGGATCAAGACCGTAAGACTGGTCCCTGAAAACAAAGAAATTCCCTTCACCTATGAGGACGGTATCTGCCGTTTCATCATTGATAAATTTACCTGCAAGCAGGTTGTTGTCCTCGAGCACAAGTAAACGAAAAAAGAGAGAAGAAGGCTTTTGCCAACTTCTCTCTTTTATTTTTGTAAATAATTCTTTACAAAAACCTTGGTTATTCAAGAATAGCTCCGCAGATGCATTTCGGTTTACCACCAAAGAGTGTGCGGAAGAAATTCAGAATGGTGTTGATAAGAACTTCAAAAGGATTGCCACGGCACGCCGAGTGATCCTTTACCGTGGGATTGGTTTCGGGGGTGTTATCTCCGCCGGGTGTGTTATCTCCGCCGGGTGTGTTATCTCCGCCAGGTGTGTCACCACCAGGGAGCTTTTCGCCCTCTGTCGCGCCACAGCGAGAGCAGGTTTTAGGTGCTTCGGTGGTTGCATCCATCCAATTGTGGTTTTTCGCAGGGATGCTCTCTCCTGCATTTACAATTTCGCCACAATCGAGGCAACGCGTTTTTCCTGTATGTCCTGCGGTGGTGCAGGTCGCGGAGATCGCGCCCTCTACGGTCGTGTTTCCATGCGCGCATGCCTGGGATGCCTGCGTGTAGATTGTCATATCATATGCACGGCACTGTGCGGTAAGGGTGGTGTAAGTGATGCTGTCCACGGGAGTTGCAAACTCAATCGTGACAACGCTTCCCTCTTGTGTCGCGGTAGCGCCTGTCGGTACAACCAACCAGGGTGCGATGTATTTTTGTTCCAGTCCATCACAGTTGATGACGATCTTTGTCATACCGGCGAGGGCAATCGTGACATTTGAGCCTTTATAAAATCTTGCAGGATTTGTATAGTCCTTGACATCACTGGAAGAGTTGCCTTTTTCATTGGTGAGTGTGATGCCGTTTTGCTTCCATACCTGTTTTGAGGTGGAATACTCCACGAGATTTCCGCCATCAGCGAAGGAGATAGTCACTTTATCACCTGTCGGCACTTTAGCGCCACATGTGGTGCAGGTGTTATCGACATAATTGTGTCCGAGCGCCGCGATTTCCTCCGTATAGGTATGCGCGCAGAGGGTACAGGTATAGGTGGTGAAGCCCTTCGTGGTGCAGGTGGGAGCGCTGACGCGCGAGGTATAACTATGCTGACAGGAGGGTTCATCGCCAGGTGTGTCTCCAGCCCCTGCATCGAAGGTATACATGCGTGCGACATAGTCGGTCGGTTGCGATTTTTCCGCCGTCAGAACACTCATTGTCACATAATTTCCGTAAGTTCCCATCATGCAATCCTGACCGTTGACACTGGTATAGAATGCATACTGCACAGATGACCATTGGTACACGGATATACGCGAGGTCGAATAGGTAAAGTTGTAGTGGGGATTGTCATAAACGAGATTGATATACTGTTTGCCGTCTGCGCCATTGAAATAGAGGTAGTAGCCACCCGTTGTCGCTTCCACATAGACATCGACGCCATTATCATAGGCCGTGTCGGTAGCGCCGTAATAGCCGCTCATATTTCCGTTGAAATAATATTCCGCGCCCTGGGCGGAGGAATAGAGACCGAGTTTATATGCCTTGCCAAGTTCGGGTTGCTTTACATAAGTAGGCTTTGGCGCTTCGACGGGCTCCTGTTCCCCACATACGGTGCAGACGCCAGAGGTAAAATTGTGTCCGAGCGCGCCTTTAACATTGGTTTTGTAGCTATAACCACAGCCAGCCGTCTGGCAGGTAAAGAGGGTGTATCCCTGTTCGGTACAGGTTGCCTGAACGGTGACACCCGTGTCAAAATTATTGTGGTCGCACTTGGCGTTGCCCTTGCCAGAGGGAGTGGTCATATCCGAGGGGATTTCCTCTCCGAAAAGAAGGAAAGCAAGCTCGGGGAAGTCGACAAAGACATTACGCGTTCCCAGGATGGATTCCGCAGAGTCATTACGACCGAGCTCCCAGGTATCTACCGGGTCCTCTTCCATCCACTTGAGCAACACATCGACGCTCTCCATAACGCCACCTGTGCCCCAGGCGTGACTGGTATTGCCCCAACGGACATACACATAGAGGAAAATGCGGGCGACATCTCCGCGCAGGTCATACCGATTGTTACTCTCGCTATTCGGATGATAGTATCCGCTGCTCTCACCATATGCGGTATTGCCACGGGAAGAGTTCTCGCTTGTCGAAGTAGGACGAAGCATCATAAGGTCGTTTTCGTCAGAACCGCCGAGGCCTTTGCTGTTCGGCCAGGTATGCTCACGGTTCCAGCTTCCCTCGCCCCAAGCAGGGCCAATCGCATTGCCCGAATAGAAGGACGAAATCTTTCCACCGCCATTCTGGCAGTCGGTATACTTATAGAGGGCTTTCGTTGCCTCATAACTTGTAATGTAAGAATGGTTGTCCTTCATCAGTTTCTGAAGAGCGTTATACAACTTACTGCTCGGGGCATCGGATTTTCCCGTACCGCCCGTATAAGACGAAAGAATATCATAAGTCGCCTGATTGCTCTGATAAAAGCTCTCGGCATTCGGGGATAAGAAGGTAGCCACCTCACCGCGCTCACCCCAGTTATATATGTACTTTCCGTCATAGTTGTACGAAACATCGGCGGCGCTTGCGCTCACGGTGAAGGTCGGTAACAAAGATGCACAGACAACCAGCACCAGAAGGAGCGACAGAAGGCGTTTTGGTAAATGCTTCATAAAAGTCTCCTTTTTATTTTTCTTTTTTCCTCATATAGTTTACTCTATATTATCTCCAAAATCAAGGGTTTTTTGAAAAAAGTACATACCTTTTGTCAGTTTCTCTCCGTTTTTGTCAGATTTGGAAACGAAATAAACAAAAAGTGTGCCTGCAGAATTGCCGAAGGCACACTTTCATATAGGAATTCTTCTTCCACGTGTTATATAAAACCATTATTTCTCCCCCGAAAACTGTTCCTTCATGAAAGCGATACGCGCGACAAGCGCCGCTCTTGTGGTCGGAGCTTTCTGTACAATATCAAATCCGTGCATGGTGCCTTCTGTCTCGTTCAGGGTAACATGAATTCCTGCCTCGCGGAGCTTCTCCGCATAGAGGATGCCGTCATCGTGCAGGCAGTCGAACTCGCAGGTCTCAATATAGGCAGGTGGCAATCCCTGAAAATCGGATGCTTCAACGGGAGAATACCAGAAATAGGACGGATGGTCGCGTAGAACCTTCGTCATCGGTCCGATGCGATGGGAGAGTGTCGAATTCCACATCGGCGTATCGGTAAATCGCTTTGCAGACGCGCTGTCATTCCTTGCGTCAAGGAAGGGATACGGAAGCATCTGGAAAGCAAAGCGGATGGGGTGCGAACGCTCGCGCGCCATCATGCATACCCCGACCGAAAGCGCAGAACCCGCGCTGTCTCCGCCAATGCCGATGCGCAAGCGGTCGATGCCATATGCCGCCGCGTTATCATAAAGGTGACACATCGCCGCATAACAATCCTCAAAGAAAATGGGATGCGGGTGCTTCGGGGCAAGTCGATAGTTGACAAACCACACCTTACACGAAACTTCCTTTGCATATTGCATGGCGTTGCGGTAATGATATCCTGCCGCAGGCAAAACGAAACCACCGCCATGAATGTAGATGAGACAGGGGGCGTTTTGCCCGATATTCTCCGGTGAGAGCAGGAAGCATTCTATCCTCTCACCATCGAAGCTTGCCACCTCATACCGTCTCACCTGGGTCTCACGATCTCGGAAAAGGAATCGCGGCACCTTCATATGTGGCACAGCCATCGCAAGGAAACGCTCACTGATTGGTGGTGTGAAGTGTGAGAAGGGGAAAAATTCTTTCTTGATTTTGTATTTTGACATTCTTATATCCTGCTTTTGTAAATATTAGTTTGCATTTTTTGTTTTATTGGCTTGATATCTTCTTATCAGCAGACGAACAAAGTAGTCTATTAATGTCAGAGCAATAATCAAAAGGAAGGGTATCCATCTCGACGGTACGCCGAGGAAGGCGACGAGCCTTGCAGGGCATTGGTAAGCGTAGATACCAAAGCTTATAGCGCCGAGAAAATCGAAGGGAACAAAGTGAAAGTCGATACTAAAGGTGATATAAATCAGAAGCGGATAAAGAACAAGGTCAAGGAGTGCTTCGTATTCCACATAATACACGGCACGCTGATAATACAAAATCAGGAATATGGCGACGGCAACAGGAGCAAGAAGAAGCCAGCGCGACCACATGGGAAGCTTCTTTGGTTGGGGAATTTTCGCAAGTAGCAAGCCGAGCGAAATCGATGAGGTCGAGCGTATGTAATCAAAGAAGAAAAGCGCCTCATTTCCAGAAAAACGCAGGAGCGTCGCGATGACAAACAGGGACGCCGTAACGCACCAGAACACCTTCTCGTTCCGTATTCCTTTACAAAGAAATGTGTAGACAATCAAGGTAATCAACATCGCAGGAATATACCACAGATAGCGGAAGACCTCAATTTTCGGTGTATAATCACTCATGATATTCAGAACTGCGTTACACGCCATACCGATAACGGTCGGAACGAGCAGGGGGCGGAACTTGGCGACGAATACCTCTCTGATTGCCGAAGCGACCTTCATTTCCTGGATCATTGGCAACCAATGATAAAAGAGAAAACCGCTGAGAAGAAAGAAAAATTCAATCGATATGCGGTCAGGTCCGAAATGCTCGGTGTCCACGGGATAAAAACCATGACAGACCAGAACATTCATCGCAAATAAAAATCTATATAATTCAATCAGGCTGTTTCGTTTTTTCACATCTGTATCCAATCTTTAACCTTTTTTCTCCGCGCGGGCAAATTTGACACGCGTTTTCCGCGAGATACCCTTTCGGCTCTCCTTGATATAATCACTCGGCGTTTTTCCTGTCGCCTTTTTAAATGCCTTGGAAAAAGTGTAGATGTTTGCGTAACCTGTCATCGTTGCACATTCACCAACGCTGCATCCACGAGAAAGAAGGAGGCATGCATTCTTCGCGCGTCTTTGTAGAATGTATTCCTGTATACTGACACCGGTGATGCGATGAAACAGGGTACTCATATACTGTCGGTTCAGGTTCAGGGTTGTCGCAATTTCCTGCACGCTGACATTCCCTGTCGGGTGGTCGTGAATCAGGCTCTTGATCGTGCGGACATAATCACGCTTTTGCACTTGCGTTTTCAGTAGTCCCGAAACGATGCGATAAAGTTCGCCTACCACATATTCTTCGCAGACGCCATCCTCGGAAAGGTGGGCGATAGCATTCAGAAGCGGTGTACCGTCCATTTTTACAATCGCAGGCAGTCCCGCGAGTGCATCGGCGGTTTTTCCACGGAATTTTATCCAGAGATATTGTGTGTTCTCATAGGTTTTCAGTTGAAAAACATCGCCCGGCTTTGACAGGAGAGCATCGCCTTGGTTCAGAGTATAAACATCTTCCCCCTTTTTCACAATCATTTTCTCTTTTGAAACATAATGTATTGCATAATAATCGGGAGTGTATTCGGTCTCTTTCCAGACTTCCTCGTAATATGTACGCTCACCAAAGGCAATCGGCAGAAGCTCAAATACCTCTTTGCCGAAAAAGTATATTGTTCCTTTGCTTTTCATTCCACCACCTCCGTTTACAGTATACCATACATTTTGTTTTATGTCAATATAAAAGTGACATCTGGTTAAATTTATGCGACATTCTGACATTGAAAAGAGAAGTATCATATGGTATAATATTTTTGAAAACCAATAAAAGGAGATATACTACATGAAAACAAGAATTCTCTCGTTTGTTCTGATGCTGACACTTCTCGTCTCGTGCTTTTCCCTGACGATAAGCGCTATTGTCAGCCAGGAGCCTGTATACACCGAGGGTGGTACTGTGGAAGGCAAGGAAGATGCTTTTGTTGCCATCAAGAGCGCGCTTGCCGAATATCAGCATAGTGACACCTTCACGGTACAGGATGACGGCTATATCGGTATCCCTGTAGATATCACTATCTACAACGATCCGACCGTCTCTTATGTTCCCTCCACTCTGGATACTATCCAATATCCCTATGAGACCACGGAGCCGAACTACAACTCTGTGACTGAAGGCGGAAAGCCTGTCGCTCTCTATGTTATTAACACCAACACCGAGCGAATCGGCACAGAAAGCGATGTCAATATCATCACCTCCCTGCTCAAGGAGGGTTATATCGTTGCTGTTGTTGACTACAAGAACGAAAAACGCGCGAAGTCTCCCGACCTCGACTGGTCACTCCAGCGTGTACGCGCGCAAATGACGGGAAAGAAGCTTTCCCAGTTCACCGATTCGGAACTTAAGGCTTGGCTTACCTTCAACTATGTTCTGCCTGCCGGCTACTCCATCAAGCGCGGTGTGCAATTCTTCAATTTTGAAGAGCATGGCGCCTACGGCGTTCTCGATTTCATTGTAGATGTCTGGAATGTCGACCTCAAATACACCGGCGGTTCCTTTGGTAAAGGTGACAGAGTCACCGTTATCTGGGGACAAAAAGAACTCTATGACGGCACGAAGGTTTACCAGGATGCAAACGGTGTCCGTTGTATTCCTCAAGGTGACGGCTATGTATATTACACGCAGAACGCCGACTACTCCTATACCATCGGCGAGGCAGTTGCTGATAGTGCAACTGTTACACCCCTTTACAAGAGTGTGACCGAAGATGCTGTTTGGGTAAACGAAGAAACGCGTGAAATCAAGGTTCGCTACACCAATGCAGAAGATTTCTGGGACTGTGTGAAGCCGAATGGCGATCGCATCGACCTCAATCTCTATTCAGATATTTATTATCCTGTAAACCCCAAAAATGAAGTTCCCGTAATGATTCTCGCCTCCTCCTCGCAAAATCGCGCTGGAGCAACGCAAACGGCAGACCGTCCGATTTCTACGGGCTATATGTTCACAGGCTATGCATTTGTCAACTACGACCACGCCTATGTTCCTATGTCGCGCGCTGACCATTTCGATTATTTCGAGGGAGATGCGGCGCTTGATCGCAATTCCAACTTCACCGTTGTCGGTCAATGTGGTGTCGAGGCGCAGACTGCTGCCATTCGTATCATTCGTTATCTCTCCGAGCGCTACCACGATATTTTCCATTTTGATGTGAACAGATTCGGCGTCTGGGGACACTCCAAGGGCGCACATGTGAACTTCCTCGCGGAAGAGCATCCCGAAGAGAAGATCAACCAGGAATACTTCCCCGACCACTCGGGTGAAGTTCCTGAAAATCAACCCTGGACAACTTACTCCGATGGCACGCCCATTCCATCGAATGTACAGCTTGTATACCCCTCCAAGGGTGGTAATGGTGGTTACGCGACCACAAAAGTACCTATGTTTATCTCCCACCCCGAGGCTGATACTTATCTCTCCGAAAACGCTCGTTATGCCATTCTTCTTGCCTCCCTGCGTGGCGCAGATGTTCCCAGCTTTGCCGTAACCATGGAAGGCGTCGGACACACCACCGTTTATGGCTACAATGAAGTGCTGGATGTCGATATGTACCAGGCACTCTTCGACTTCACCGATTACTTCCTTTACGACAGACCTTCTACCTATTCCTACTCTCTTCCCATCAACGGCTCGACCGGCGTGGATGTCACGGACGACATCGTCCTGAAGTTTACCGGTCCTATCCCCGAGAGTGAAATCGTAAATAAGGTCAGAATTGTCAATGTCGCGACGGGCGAGAGCGCGCGCGGCGTCTGGGAAAGCGCTTGCGGTGGCAACGAATGGACCTTCCACCCGATGGGACTGGAAGGTGGCAATGTCTATCGCATCGATGTACCGAATGACCTTACCGACGAAAACGGCAACGCCATCAAGCAGAAGAAGAGCGTTACCTATTTCCGCACCTCGTATGAAAACGCATTCAAGGCGGCCGAGGTTGTTTCCTCGAATGGCTCGCTTACCCTCTCCAGAACAGAAGAGGGCGCAAATGGCGTTTACTTCGTATTCAATCCCCTGACAATTGACCACAACTGTGGTACCTCCCTTCGTTTCTCTTCTACCTCGAAGGCATCCACATCGGTCAATGTCTACGGCATCACTACCCTTGACGAAAACAACCTTTCCTCTTCCGTCCTTACGACCGCACCCATCAGAACCGTTGGTATTTCAGGCGCAGAGATTGTCGAGGTGGATGTGAGCGAATATATCGCATCGCTTCCCGAAGGTGCAAAGCCTGCCTTCTATGTGGAAGCGGCCAAGGTTGCAGGCACAACCACGATTTATGACTGCGATTTCGAGGATACCTCCTCGCGTGGTCCTCTGGCAGGCAGGGGATCTAAATACTGGTCAACCTCGCCAAACGGCACTACCGCATATACCCTCGAACAAGGTAAGCTCTACTTCATCTCGAATATCTTTACCGATAAACTCACCAAAGAAGATTATGGCAGATGGATCACCGTTTCCTTTGATGCTTGCTCTACCATTACGCGTGATTTCTTCACGAGATTTTCCGTAAAAGGCGTCACACCTCAGGTGAACGAGGACGGCGAGTTAAATGTCGACGCGCCCGGTTATCAATATGTTGACCACTTCAACAATGCGGCTGTCACCGTGATGCTCAAAGAAAATGAGTGGCAGAGAATTACCCTCAATTATTACATTGACGATTACACCTACACCGAAGATTACATTCAGAAAATCTCCCTCAACTTCGGTTCTTCGGGAAGAAATCTCGAAGGTGAGAAGATTTATATCGACAACCTTCTCGTTACTGAAACCGTAGTTGATGCGACCATTTCCGATCGCGATACCATGACCTCTATCGTTCCCACCCTTGCCGTTCGGAGTGCTGTTCTTAACGATGCCGATGTCATCGGTGGTGGTTATGTGGTAAATGGAGATGCCAGCGATACAGTCTTTGATAGCAAAGACGGCTATCAAATCAGCGGTCCCGCTTCCAGTGGTATGGCTGATGTCCGTATCAGTTATATAGATATCGACCTTGCTGCTCTCGATTTTAAATCTGCATATGCAATTGGCTTGAATATTAAGAGTGGTAACGGTACAATCCTCGTCTACGGATTGACTCCTGAAGCCATGGATGGCTTTGATCTCTCCACCCTTACTTATCAAAACGCTCCTGCCTTTGACCGTGGTTCTCTCACGGCGAAGCCAAGCGCAGTCCATAACGGTGCGCCGATAGCAAGCGTGAATGCAGAAGCCGGTCATTCCTATCTGGTAGGACTCTCCCGTTATCTGCTGGATATGAAGGCAGAAGGTGCAACACGCGCTGTATTGATGCTCACATCCGATCGCTCCAATCAAGAAACCATTTCTTTCTCGTTGCTTTCCAATACTATTGAGATAACACATAACGAGATCAAATTTGATGATCTGACAGACATCACTTCCTCAAACACCCGTTATACAGAGGCAGATGTCTTCTACCAGTTGCCCGCCTCCACAGATACCACAACCATTACGCTTGACTCTACCATTTTTTATGGCACAAGCGGAAAGAGTATGAAGATCTCCAATGGTACAAACAGTGATTTCTATGTCACAAGATTGACAAGACTCATAAGTCCCGATAAGGCTGTAGCGCACTATACAAGCGAGGATGTCGGTAAGACTTATTATATCTCCTTTAAACTTTATATCCCCTCCTCGGAGCCTTACACGAATGGTGCGATCACGAAGTTGTATATGGGACTTACGCAAATTCAGAAGGGCGCACCGGAAGGCGGCGCGAACTATTATGGCACCAGTGCAAGCGCCTTCTATAATCCTGTCAAGCTCCAGAACCTTAAGGTCGGCGAGTGGAATGAAATTACCTATTCATTTACCGTCATCGACCAGATGGTAGGCGCCCGTGATGGCGCATACAATACGGATACCCGTCCTCTGAACTTCTCGTTTATCGGTATTCGTGGTGATGCTTATGTAGACGATCTTCGTTACTACTCTGTTGAGTCGACAGAGGACAAGGAATATCGTTCGATGTCCTCTCTCACGGTCGGCTTTAACAAAACCAGTGATAGTGGCTACTACACCAAAGGTGGCGATCCGACATTCCAGCAGCTTGCTATGAGCGATGCCTCTGACGGTTATGTAGGAAATATCACCTCGATGCATACTTACGACCGTGTAATGTTCCATAAAACCTTGGAAACGCTTTCCTTCACACAGGAAAACATCGGTGACACTTACACTTATGTTGTGCGTCTTAAGGTTTCGAAGGCAGGTACTTTTGTTGCAGATATCTCAAACCGTGAAAATGGTGGTACCAAAACCCCAAATGCAGCATTAGGCTTCCCCACCGCAAAGACAATCACAGTTAGCGAGGATATGGTAAATCAATGGTTCACCTTTGAATACTCGTTCGTTCTTACGGAAGAACTGCTTGCCACCTATAATGCCAAAGCAGATGACACCCTCCCAACAGGCTCTGGCACTTTCAAGTATAATGGCAAGGACAGATTCGGACCTCGTTTCTATCTCAACGGTTTCCAGCAGAGTGAAAGCGATCCTGTGCAACTCTATGTTGACACATTGAGTCTCTATCGCAATGCTCTTGAGGATGATGGTAAGTTTTTGACCGAGCTTCAGACTGCCACCGCATCTCTGAAAAACAATGGCATAAATGAACCAAGTGTCGGCACGAGCGAGGACATTGATTTTACCTTGAAGAAGGGTTACTTCTCGTACCTCGTTCCTGAAGTCAACAAACTCTATCGTGCATCCCTCACCCTGAAGTCACTCGCACATGCGGGCCGTACCTTCCGTCTCTGGGCGCTGGTTGGTGGAACACTTCCCGAAAATCTGACCTGGAACAATGCGCCTGCAAACAACCTCGAAGGCGAAGGCGTTCTTCCTGAAAACGCCTTTGGTGGCACACCTGTTGCGACCTTTGTCTTTGACGAAAACGGTATAGCAATCGTTGATGTCACCGATTATATCAACGCTGTCGGCGCGGGCGAAGTTATCTTCGTTCTGACGGCGGATATGGCAACTATCGAGGATGGCGATGCTATTATTGCGGAAATGCCTGTGCTTTCTCTGTACACCGAGTCGGAGAGCGATACCCTGCTTGAAGGCCTCATCGAAGCGCACAATGTCATTATCACCGACAAGCTTTCCTATAACCTCTATATCCCTGCAGATAAGAAGGTCGACACCGTTGAGTACAATGGCGAAAAATATGACTTTGCAAATCTTCCTGCCGTTGTCAGGGGTGGCAAGAACTATAAACGCTTTACCGCAGAGATCGTGGCAAAAGATGCATTTGGCAAGCATATGGTTACCGTGACGCTCGAAGATGGTACTATCGGTGTATATAATCTCGCTGTCCAGGATTATCTGGAGGCCCTCTACGAGATGCAAGACAACGAAAAGCTTGCTACCCTTGCAGGTGATATGATTTCCTACCTCGCAGCAAGCGTTGTTTACTTCTACCAGGAAACGAATCCTGCTTATGCAAACGGCGCGATCGCTATCCGTGACGGCATTCTTGGTGCAGAGTATGATACGAAGAACCCTGCCGTAACACTGAATGCTACCACACCTGTTTCCGCCACAGAGAGTGGCATGGCAGGCGCTGGTCTCAATCTCGCCGAAAGACCTACCGTCTACTTTGTAGCAGGAGAGGGTTATGAAGATATGACACCCGTCTTTATGATAAATGGCAAGACGGTGGCGTATGAAACTCTGACGGATGGTACAAGCGTCTACTTCAATCTCTGCATACAGCCATGGCTCATCCGCGAAACCGTCACCTACACAATTGGTGACAAGAGTGGCTCATTCAACCTTCGCGCCTACTACGATTGGGCAAAGAATACCGAAGGAGATGCTGCGCTTGCACATCTTGTCGAGCGTCTGTATCGTTACAGCGAATCACTCAACGACTATATTGCATAAAGCATCAAGGAGCATTTGAATGTCAAATCCAATGAAAACATTTCCGTCAGAAATGGAAATCTTTGTTGACAAGAAGAGTGGCCGCAAGGTTATTCAACTGACAAAAACAGGTACCAACTATCACTTCTATTTTACAGAAAATTCGTTTACTGAAGGGGACGAGGAGATCCTTTATCTGCACTCGGATCTCCCCTTCGGGACTGTGCGAAACTTTGATTTGTTCGCACTCGATTTAAAGACAGGTGTGCGTACGCAACTTTCCGATTTTACTGGAAAGTTCAAACAATGGGAGTTCCGAACCAAGTCCCGCGACTCGAAAATCATTGTGCTTGTCGCAGATGGTGTCGTTTACCGCATGGATCGCGACACACTGGCTCTGATACTGATTATTTGAAAACCGTTAAATCATTCTGTCGGGATGCCGTAAAAGCGGTTCCGCCGGGTGAAAAGATCCTCCACAGCGGAGACTTCAATACAGAGCTTATCTTTTTCATGGATCGTCCCTATACCGTCGAT
>JAFVYW010000002.1 GCA_017508465.1 Clostridia bacterium | reverse complement strand
GCTGCTCGGGGGTGATGCCGAGGGTGGGTGCGAGGTTCGCGTCGAGGTCACTCACGGCGACGGTGTCGGTGACGATGCCGACAAGCTGGGGGGCGACGGAGGCGCCGAGGTCACCTCCTGCGGCGAGCAGGGCGTAGGCGGTGACGCCCGGGTGCTTGATGTTGTCTTCCATCAGGATGAGAGTACCTGGCCAGAGCATCGCGGAGAAAAAGCCGACGAGAATGCAGGCGATAAAGGAGAGGATGGCGCTTGAAGAGAGACCGACAACAAAATAGCAGAGAGTACACATCGCCATACCGACGAGAAGGACGGGCGCGATTTTCTTACCAAAGCGCGCGTAGAGAATACGCTCAAGTCCGAGAAGGACCGCAAAGACGGCAACGCCTAAAATGTCACCCAAGGTTTTATCAATGCCGAGGGCGTTTTCCATAAAACTGGAAATCCAGTTGCTCATGACATTCTCCGCACAGCTGCCTGTGAAGATGCAACCGACACAAAGGGCGAGGGCTATCGTTCTCTCCTTCGAGCCGACGAGGGTGCTTTTGCTATCCTCGCCCGACATATCGGGCATGGGTGAGGTCATAAAGAGGACGGCGGAAAGGAGGGGGAAGAGTGCGAGGGTATAGAGAAGATACGCCCAGTTTTCGTTGCCGAATATTTTGAGAAAGAGGGTGCTGAACACCACGGCAAACAAAAGTCCGAAGGCGTAGAGGGAGTGAAGGAAGCTCATATCGCGTTGCGGATTTTTCGAGGGGATTGCCGCGACGATAGGGCTGAGAAGCACTTCGGAAAGTCCTGCGGAGACCGAGAAAATCACCGTACCAAAGACAAGACCGAGATAGGCAAAATCAGGGAAAAGCGAAGGGATGAGGGCGTAGAGGGCAAGACCTGCCGAGGTCAGAATCGGCATCACGCGGACCATCCGTTTTGCATTGAAGAACTTCGCGAAAAAGGTGAAAATCAGGTCGATGGAGAGCTGGGTGATGAAGTTAATCAGCACAAGCGTGCCAAGCAAGGTGTAGGAGATACCGTACATCTCACGGAAGGTGACAAAAAGAAGGGGTGGCACGCAGAATACCGATGCCATCGTGATATAGGCGCTGAAGCAAGCAAGCTTTGTGCGCCTGAAGTTCTGTGCGATTTCCATAGGGGTTCCAATCTTGAAATGTTGTTTTCTATATTGTAGCAAATGCGAGAGAACTTGTCAAGCAGTTCGGCTTCTCTTTGCCGAAAAAAAGAGTGGCCGAGGAATAGAACCGCTCGTTTTCAAAAAAAACTTGACATCTATGCCATAGCGTGCTACAATGGATATAGAAGTACTTATTCGTGTATTGTACAAGCGAATTCAGCCTTCTTCATAGTTTAACACATGGCTCTGTCATTCGTTTGTATGATAGAGCTATGTTTTTTTGTTTGAAAGGAGACATTTTATGAAATACGCACTACGAAATCATCTGAAAAAATTGCTTCTCTTCACCCTTCTTTTGTCCTTATGCTTCTCTGCTCTCTCCTGTGCGGGAAGAGAGGTAAGACAAGACAAGGAAATCGGTAATCTGTACAGAACATATGTACTGTGGGGAAGCAGCAGAACGATCGATTCCATTCAGGTGATACCGCCCTATCAGTACAATGATTATCGTCCCGGTTTATACCAAAAGACCTATGAGGTAACAAAAAGTGACGATATCAACACACTCCTTCGACTGATAAAAGAAGCAGAACCCTCTCTGACGGCGGTGGAGAATGACGGAGAATATTTCGATAAGAATATTTCCAGTTACAAAACGCCCGAAGGATTGATGTATTCCGCACACTGTTGGGTTGATATCCGTGTGGATGGAAAACAACGCCTTGTAGTTCTTGTGGCAAAGCAAGGCATCGCTTTTTTTGGAAAAAGCGGATTGGTTTGTTTTGAAAGCAATCGGGATTTGAGCGATGTTATGAACGAGATGATTTCGATCGGGGAATCAGGCGAGTTGATACCGAACGCACTCAAAGGGTGACAAGGAAATCGGTATTTTTCTATATTGTAGCTTTGTTTGAAAGGAGACATTTTATGAAATACGCACTACTGAATCATCTGAAAAAATTACTTCTCTTCACCCTTCTTTTGTCCTTATGCTTCTCTGCTCTCTCCTGTGCGGGAGGAGAGGTAAGACAAGACAAGGAAATCGGTAATCTGTACAGAACTTATGTACTGCGAGGAAGCAGCAGAACAATCGATGCCATACATATCATACCACCCTATCAGTACAGTTATCTGGAGTCGCAATATAAAAAGACCTATGAGATAACAAAAAGCGAAGATATCAAAGCACTTCTTCAACTGATAGAGGATGTAGAACCATCTCTGACGGCGGTGGAAAATGACAGAGCGTATCTGCAAGAGAATATTTCCAGTTACAAAACGCCCGAAGGAGTAGAATTTTCCGCGTTCTGCTGGATTGACATCCGTGTGGATGGCGAACAGCACTTTGTCGTTCGGATGGCAAAGCAAGGGGTTGCTTTTTCGGCAAACAAAACACATGTCTGCTTTGAGAGTGGTAGGGATTTAAGCCATATTATGGACGAGATCATTTCCATCGGAGAAGCGGGCGAGTTGATACCGAACGAGATTTTTTAAGATAAGTATTTTCTGTCTTAAGAAGTATGTTTTTATACATAAATGAAGCGGGGTATCTTCTTACCATGCTTTATCGCAAAGTAAAGGGAAGAAAAATGGGACAATAAAAAAAAGTGAAACGCGTCAGCGTTTCACTTTTTTTATAGTACAACACGAAAGCCGATGTGGCTATCATCCTTTTTGTAGGCGAGAATTTCCCCCTTATGCTTTTCAACAATCGCTTTCGCCATGGAAAGACCGATGCCATAACCGCCTGTAAAGGTTCTCGCTTTGTCAGCACGATAGAAGCGGTCAAAAAGGCGGTCGAGTTCGGTTTCGCCGACGGTGGCGAAGGTGTTCTCTACGATAAGGGTAGCGCGTTTCGCGCGCGTCAGGGTAACGGTGATTTCTCCGTTCTCGTCGCAATATTTCACCGCATTGTCAAGAAGAATGCCGACAAGGCGCGCAAGCGCTTCCTCGTTGCCTTCTACTTTTGTCTCACGGTCGATATTGACTTTTAATATCTTTCCGCGCGCTTTTGCGAGTGGTTCAAATTCGCTTGTTGTCTGGTAGACGAGTTCACCAAAGGGAACCTCGTCAACAAGCAAATCTCCGCCATCCTCGTCCATACGGGAGAGGGCAACGAGCTGGTTGACAAGATCTGCCATTCTCTGTCCCTCTGTACGGATATCCGCAAGCCATTCGCTCGCTCCAAGCTCCACCTCGGCAATTTCGGCATTGGCGAGGATCAATGTCAAGGGGGTTTTTAGTTCGTGGCTCGCATCGGTGATAAACTGTTTTTGTTTTTCATATCCCTCGGCGATGGGCTTGACCGCCTTTTTCGAGAGAAGAACAATCAGAAGAAGAACCAGTGTTGCGCATCCGAGCAGAACGAAGCCTGAAATGGTCAGAGACTGTGTCAGGGCGGAACGGTTCATGCTACCATCCACAAAGACAACGGCGCGACCACTATCGCTTGTGAATATTTTATAGCGGTAACTCGATAGCCACCCCTTTTCGCTTTTTTTATCGATGACCTTTGTCGCGTACTCTACCGCCTGTGTGTCGGTAATTGAGAAAATCGCATCGGTCATCGTCTCAGAAACTGCGCCACTCGTATCAAACACCACGGTAAAATGGCGGGTAGAAAAGGGCGTTTCGGGTGTGATGAAATCGAACTTCTGTTCATCGCGCGGTGGCACTTTATTCTCATGAGGCGGTTTTTGCGCCATTGAGCCGGGGAAACTGCCACCGCCCTCATAAATACGATCTGCCAGGATATCCATATTTCTGTTCATCGTGGTGATATTCAAAACCAGAATGATACAGAACACCAGCGCAATTACGGCAAACAAGGACACCGAGCAGATCAGAATAAACCGCTTCTGAAGTCGGTAAATCATAACACTTCCTCCAGTGTATATCCCGCGTTTCGAACAAATCGGATAGACACCTTCGCGCCGAGAGCATCGAGTTTCTTACGGATATTGGAGATATGCACCCAGAGGACGCTCGTATCGACACTACTGTCCCACCCCCAGATGTGCGTTATCAATTGGTCGGGCGTCAGAATAATGCTCTGGTTCTGCATGAGCCTTTCCATGAGTTGAAATTCTTTTCCGCTAAGTGCCACTTTTGCATCTCCCACGGATATTTCATATGTGGAGAGATTCAGGGTGAGATTGGAGCAGGTGAGCATTTCGGGCGTAAAGGTATCTCTGCGACGAAGCATCGCGCGGACGCGAGCAAGCAATTCTCCCATAGAAAAGGGCTTGGGAAGATAATCGTCCGCCCCAGCGTCCAGACCTTCAATTCTCGATTCCACCTCGGCTTTCGCACTCAAAAACAGGGTGGGCGTGGTAATGCCTTCCCGACGCAGGCGTTTCAGCACACTCACGCCGTCCATGCCAGGCATCATGATATCCAATACTATGCCGTCATATTCATTTGTCATGGCATACTCATAAGCATCGTTGCCATTATCCACGCCATCTGCCGCATAGTAATTCAACTCAAAAATATGCACAAGACTTTTCCTGAGCTTCGGATCGTCCTCCGCGATAAGAAGTCGCATACTACCTCTCCTTTTTCATTTTTACCCTATTATAACACTTTTTCTTTTCTCTTGCAAGAGCAAATGAGAAACTCAATGCCAACCAACGCCATTCGCATCAAGGGTGAGCGATGTGTCGCTTTCAGTTTTTATACCCGGTGAGGTATCACCAAGGACAATAACATATGCCGAGAGGGAGACGGGCATTTTTATCGTAACCCCTCCGTTTCCAATCGAGACGGAAAGGTAGGTGTCGGCAGTCAGGGAAGATTGCGTCGATTTACCAACGCTTGTGAAATTCTGACAATGTGTCGCCTCGCTCGACATACCGCCTCGTGGCATGATAGCGACCACAGAACCGCCCGTATAAGCATAGCCCTGCTCGCTGTCGATGGCAGAGTTGCCACCCGAGT
>JAFVYW010000099.1 GCA_017508465.1 Clostridia bacterium | reverse complement strand
GTAGGTACCGTTATCCGCATTGAGCATATCGTAGCCCGCATCCTCAAGATACTTGGCGGCACGCTCGGATTCCTCCATCGCACGGCCGACCTCGGTGTACTCCTCGCCGGGCATGGCGCCGTAGCAAAAGTCCTTCATCTTGGACTCTACGGAGTAGCGAAGGGAAACGGGATAGTCCTCGCCGCAGGCCTCCTTGATGGCACGAACGACCTCGGCGGCGAAGCGGTAGCGGTTCTCAAAGCTTCCGCCGTATTCGTCCTCACGCTTGTTGAAGAATTCTATTGCGAACTGGTCAAGAAGGTATCCCTCATGCACCGCGTGGACCTCAACGCCGTCAACGCCTGCGTCACGGCAGAGCTTTGCCGTCTTGGCAAACGCCTCGATGATCTCGTGGATCTGCTCCTTCGTCATCTCGGGGCATTCGATATCGTGCGCCCAACGGGAAGGTTGGGGGCTGGGAGATGCGAGCTCGTGCGAGGTATCAATGATAGGTTTAATCAGCGCGCGTGTGAATTTGTTCTTGTGCAGGGGCGCGACAAGCTCGGTAATCGCCCAGGAGCGTCCCATACCTGCGGTAAGCTGAACAAACAGCTTTGCCCCTGTCTTATGGATTTCATCCATAAAGGTACGAAGCTCGTCAAACATTTTCGGGTTCTGCCAGAGCCATTTTCCCCAGAAGGTATCACGCAAGGGTGCGATACCCGGGATAATCAAGCCGACATTGTTCTTCGCTCTCTCAAGAAAGAGCGCCGCCGCCTCCTTATCGAAATGACATCCGCCAAGCTCAAACCAACCGAACAGCGATGTACCGCCCATCGGGCACATGACAATACGGTTTTTGATTTCTACATTACCGATTTTCCACGGCGTAAAAAGCGCTTCGTATTTCTTCTGCGTAGCATTCATAAATACGGTTTCCTTTCGTTTTTTATTTTTTACTATTACCCATTATACCACACGAAAATCCTTTTTTCAAGAACTCTGTGACGAATTGTTAAATTTTTATCATTTTTCTTTTTGTTGATAAAAGCCTCCTGTTCTCTAAAATGACAAGCCCAGATAAAAGGAAAACCAAGCCCCACCGCTTTTCGCGCAAGGCTTGGTTTTTTGATATTTATTTTATTCTTAATTATTCTGCTGCGGAGAACATCTCTTTGCCGACGGAGCAGAGGGGGCACTCGAAGTCTTCGGGAAGGTCCTCGAACTTGGTGCCGGGGGCGATACCTGCTTCAGGCACACCTACCTCCTCATCGTATTCCCAGCCGCATACATCACATACATATTTCATAGTTTTGTTCCTTTCTTTGTTTGCTTTGGATTAAAGTACCAGACTTGGTGCGCTGTAAACGCGCGCCGCCAGCTCCTGGTTGAGCATATAGAGGCTCTTGGGATCAGAACCGAAGAGTTCCATCTTGGTAATCATATCGTTGGCGTTGGTCTCTTCTTCACCCTGCTCCTTGACGAACCAGTCAAGGAATTGCATCGTACGGAAGTCCTTTACCGCATACGCCTCGGCGTAGATATCGTGGATAAGCGAGGTGACATATTCCTCGTGGGCAAGTCCTGCGCGGAGGACATCCATGTGCGAGGAAAACTCGCGCGTGGGGTTATCAATAGCGAGAAGGGTAACTTCGGCATTGTTGTTCTGCAGGTACTGATAGAAGAGCATGGCGTGGTCGCGTTCCTCGCTCGCCTGAATCATATACCAGTTTGCAAAGCCATCGAGGCCTTTTTCTTTAAAGTAGTTGGAAAACTCAAGATAAAGATACGCCGAATAAAATTCTTTATTGATCTGCTCGTTTAAGAGTTGGTGTACTTTGGGATTTAACATCTTTTTTCTCCTTTTTCATCAGATTTCGCTCTTCCAGAGACCATGAAGGTTGCAGTAAGCGAATACGGCAACGGGCGTCTCACCTTCAGCGAGAAGGAATTCTGCGACGGGTGCTTCGGTAGGAGCAAGGTGCTTTCTGTAAACGCCCTTGTCGGTTTCGAGCGAGATCCAGAGGATGCTATGCTCCTCGGACATCGGGTGAATCACAGAACCAACCTCTGCGCGAACCACTCTGTCATTGACAGTTACAACGGGGATGTGCTTTTCACGGCTCGCTTCGACCGTGCCGGGCTCAAGATAGGTCATCTTCTGACCACAGCATACCATAGGTACGCCAGACGCATTGACTACCTCAACGAGGTTACCGCATTTTTCGCAAATATAATATTTCGTGTTAGACATTTTGTTTTCTCCTTCGAGTTATGTTTTGTTTTTTGTGATTTCATTATACCACATATTTTTGTCTTTTTCTGTGACTTTGTCACACAAATGAGAATTTTTTAAAAAATATTTTTCGTGAGGTATTCTTTCATATATTCCACGGCAACCGCACCGTCGGCAACCGCCGTCACAATCTGGCGCAGGGGCTTGGTTCTCACATCACCGACCGCATACACGCCATCGACACTTGTGCGCGTCGTCTCGTCCGCGATAATATACCCGTGTGCATCTCTCGCCAATTCCTGTGGCAAAAATGCCGTGGCGGGCTCTCTGCCCACACTTATGAATACGCCATCTGGCGCAAGCACGCTCGTCCCGCCATCTCTGACATTCCGAAGGCGTACCCCCTCCATTTTTTCATCACCGAGAATCTCTTCCAGAACGCTATCGTATCGCACCTCAACATTTTCTTGTCTTTGAAGCGCATCCACAAGCACGCGTTCCGCGCGAAAAGCATCTCTTCTGTGTACCAGAATCACACGCTCGCAGAGCCTTGCAAGATAGAGGGCATCCTCCAGGGCGCTATTGCCACCTCCGACCACAAGGACGGTGCGGTCTTTATAAAATCTGCCATCACAATGCGCGCAGATATGAACACCCCGACCGAGGAATTTTTCTTCTCCGCCGACACCGAGAAGACGAGGATACGCCCCCGTGGCAATCACAACGGTGTGCGCGTAGAGCTCGCCCTCGGTGGTGTTCAGTTTGCGAGGCGTATTCTCCAAGTCCATGGAAAGAACCTCCGCATACATCGTTTCCGCACCGAAACGCTCTGCACTCGCCTGCATCTTCATGCCGAGAGTGAAGCCATCAATTCCCTCATCAAAGCCAGGGTAATTCTCCACCGTATCGGTCAATGCAAGCTGTCCGCCGACGGTCATTTTTTCTACAACCAGCGTGGATAATCCTGCGCGGGAAGCGTAGAGCGCTGTTGTATAGCCACCAGGTCCGCCACCGATAATAATTGTGTCATAAACTTTTTTCATAGCCATTCTCCATCTTGACAAATAGATTTTGGGGATATATAATATTATTGTAGTAAATTTGTGAGGTGACTTATGATATCTCAAAACGAATACCAGATGTTGAAGAACGCAATGCCATTCCTCGCCACCCTGTCACAAGAGGATCGCAACGCCCTCCTGCAAAGCGCTATCCATGGTCATTTCGACAAAGGCGAAACCATCCATGATGGCACAAGATGCACAGGCGTGCTTCTCGTGAAATCAGGCTGCCTGCGTGTTTATCTTCTCTCCGAGGAAGGACGCGAGGTTACGCTGTATCGCCTGTTTGAGGGTGATATTTGCATTTTAAGCGCATCCTGCGCGATTCATAATCTCACCTTTGATGTCCTTGTGGATGCCGAAGAGGACACCGACCTGACCGTCATCGGCGGTTGCGCCTTTGCCGAACTTGCCGACCGCATCCCCGAGGTAAAAATCTTCGCCCTCGAACGCGCAGTCAGCGATTTTTCTGATGTGATGTGGGTATTTGAGCAAATTCTCTTTATGAGTATGGACCGCCGTCTCGCGATTTTTCTGCTCGATGAACTATCGAAAAGTAACACCGACACCATCAAGCTCACCCAGGAGCAAATTGCAAAATATATGGGCTCTGCCCGCGAGGTAGTCTCGCGCATGCTGAAATACTTTTCAGGCGAGGGCATTGTCGAAAACTTGCGCGGAGGCATCCGCGTCAAGGACAAAAAACGCCTCCGTGCCATCGCCATGTAATCTATTATTTGCATTTAAGGACTTTTCACAAGGAAAAGTCCTTATTTTTTATGCGTTTTCAAGAAGCGCAAGTATTTGCGCCTTTGGTCTTGCGCCTGCGACCTGACGGACGATTTTTCCGTTTTTCATAATCACAAGTGTCGGGATGCTCATCACGGAGAAGGCGGACGCGAGCGCCTGCTCTTCATCGACATTCACTTTTCCGACAAGAATTTCGGGATGCTCCTTGGCAATCTCCTCAATCACAGGTCCTACCATACGGCAAGGACCGCACCAATCTGCGTAGAAGTCAAGAAGAACAACCTTTTCAGATTTCTCCACCTCGCCAAAATTAGTTGCATTCACTTTAATATAAGACATACTTTATTCCTTTCTGCCACACGGGCACTCTTTATTGTATGCTTATTGTACCACACTTTTATTCCTTTTTCCGTGACTTTGTCACACAACAAAAAATTCACCTTTGTTGCTTTTTATTTTCGCGAAAATATTTACATCTCACACTTCCTATGCTATAATCTTTACATATATGATAAAAGCGTCGAGCAAAGGAGACTATCTATGAATACACAAATGCGCGAGGGCACTCACTCTTCAAAGGGTGGTTTCCGCGAGAGCAAGGGCTTTGCCTTTGTTTCTGGCAAAAACGGCACCTGTACCCTGAAGTCTGTGGGCAAGTGCCGCGACCTGGATATCGTCATCCCCACCGAATCCCCAGATGGTGACACCGTCACCGCCATTGGCAAAAAGGCCTTTGCAGGATGCAAAAAGGTGACCAGCATTTCTTTCCCTGAAACCATCACGGCGATAGGAGAAGAAGCCTTCAAAGATTGCCTCTCTATCCGTAGCATCACCATCCCCGATAGCGTGACCACCATCGGCAAAGCCGCCTTTTCTGGTTGCGCCTCACTCGAAAGAATCATCCTTCCCTTCGTCGGTGGAGATAAAAATGCTACCGAAGCGAGCGAAGCCACCCTGTTTGGTTACATCTTTGGCGACTCACAATACAAAAATGGTTTGCAAACGGAACAATGGTATGAAGTCGGTGGCAAGCATTTCATCTTCTATCTGCCTTCTACGCTGAAAGAAGTGACCACCCGCGGCGGTGAGATTTTCCGTGGCGCGTTCATGAACTGCTCAAACCTTATGCGCATGACCATTGGTGATGGTGTGGCGAGCATTGGCCCTTCCGCGTTCAAAAAATGCACCAGTCTTACGAGCATCACCATATCGGATAGTGTGTCCGATATCGACTCTGATGCGTTCTGGGATTGCTCAACCTTGCAGTACAATATGTATGACAATGCATATTATTTCGGAAATGAAACAAATCCTTATGTGGTTTTGGTAAAAGCAAAGTCGGAATCTATCACAAGTTGTGATATTCATGAAAATACGAAAATTATCCTCTACAGAGCATTTCTGGATTGCACCAACCTCACGAGAATCACCATCCCCGACAATGTGACATGCATTGGTTATTGGGCGTTCCGTGGTTGCACTAACCTTACGGATATCACTATTCCGGATGGTGTAACAAGCATCGAGATGGGGACATTCTCGCGTTGCACCAGCCTTACAAGTATTACTATACCAGACAGCGTGACCAGCATCGACTATGGACCGTTCCAGGATTGCGTAAACCTCACCATCTATTGCGAAGCCCCTTCCAAACCTGTCTTGTGGGACGAAAAATGGAATGGTGATAACCGCCCTGTCATCTGGGGCAAAAAATAAGACCATACCCCTTCCATGAAACAACAAGGAGAACCTATATGAGTACACAAACGCGCGAGGGCACTCACTCTTCAAAGGGTGGTTTCCGCGAGAGCGAAGGCTTTGCCTTTGTTTCTGGCAAAAACGGCACCTGTACCCTGAAGTCTGTGGGCAAGTGCCACGACCTGGATATCGTCATCCCCACCGAATCCCCAAATGGTGACACCGTCACCGCCATCGGCAAAAAGGCCTTTGCAGGATGCAAAAAGGTGACCAGCATTTCCCTGCCCGATACCATCACCGTGATTGGCGATGGCGCTTTTGAAAACTGCGAGGAACTGGTGCGATTCATACTTCCCGAGGGCGTGCTTTCTGTTGGGAAACTGGCGTTTTCGGGCTGCAAAAAGCTTTCGGGAATTTCCCTTCCCTCTTCCTTGTCTTTCATTGGCGAGAGTGCTTTTGAAAACTGCAAAGGACTAAAAGATATCACCCTCCCAAAAGGTGTCAGCACGATTGAAAAAAAGTCTTTTTCGGGTTGCCGCAGTTTAGTGAGCGTAACAATTCCCGAAACCATCACCGCCATTGACGAATATGCCTTCCAGAATTGCGACTCTCTGAAAACCATAGCTGTTCCGGACAATGTGCAACGGATTGGCTATTGTGCCTTTTGGGGTTGTTCAGCCCTCTCGAATATCACACTTCCGTTTGTCGGGGCAGCCAAGGGGGAAACCAAGGCATCACCAAAGACACATTTAGGCTATATATTCGGAAAAAAAGAGTATGTCGGTAGCATAAGCACGGCAACTCTGCCCCAGTGGAAAATCGAGCGCGACGCTATACTATACTACCTTCCGCAATCGCTTAAGAAAGTAACGATAACAGGCGGTATCATTTTCAAAGAAGCCTTCCGTAATTGCACAAATGTAACCGACATCATTTTAGGTGATAATGTCACCGCCCTCGAACCTTATGCATTTTATCAATGCCGGAATTTAAAAACGATTATCTTCGGCGCGGGAGTCAAAACACTTGTTCATAACTTTTATTCCAAATGTCCTGAACTGAAAAGTATTTCTCTGTGCAACGGTCTCACGAAAATTCAACAAAACGCTTTCTCTTACACTTCAAAGATAACAACTCTTACCATCCCACAAAGCGTTACTCTCATAGAGCATGGTTCGTTTTACGGAAAATATATGGAAGATAACCGTCTTACACAAATTGTTTTTGAAAATCCGAACGATTGGGTAGCCATCAACCAACCACCGCCACGCTGGAATGCACAAGCCTCCATTTCCATACCGGTAGATGCCATAACTGTAACGATTTGTGCAAGTGACATCCAAAATCCCACCAAGGCGGCGCAGTTCTTACAAGACACCTATTTCTCTTTTGACTGGCATCGTAAATAAGCAGATAACAAAAAGGACAGAAAATGCTCCCGCATTTTCTGCCTTTTTTACTGCTCTTTCTAAAGATGGTAGCCGACTTAAAATTATCGGACGCTTCTTTGTATATCAGCGCATTGTACACCCTTGTGTAATGCCTTATCTTCCCTCTTTCAGAGCGGCGCGGCGCTGTGCAGCAACACGCTTACGCTGGGGGGTGTCAAGGATGACTTTACGAAGGCGGATAGACTTCGGGGTGACCTCGATGAGTTCATCGTCCGTGATAAATTCAATCGCTTCCTCAAGGGAAAGCTGAACAGGGGTAATCAGGGTGAGTTTTTCGTCCGCGCCAGAGGAACGGATCGCAGTCAGGTGCTTTTCGCGGCAGACATTGACTTCAATATCATCGGGCTTGGGATTTTCGCCGACAATCATACCTTCATATACAGGGGTTGCCGGACCGATAAAGAGAGGTCCGCGGTCTTGCGACTGGAAAAGACCATAGGTGGTCGAAACGCCCGTTTCCGATGCAACAAGAGAAGAGGTAAAGCGTGTCTTGATTTCACCGCGGAAGGGCTCATATCCTGCGAAGAGCGAGGAAATCAAGCCCTCGCCACGCGTATCGGTGAGCAGTTCGCTGCGATAGCCGAACAAGCAACGGGTGGGAATGGAATAGAAGAGCTTCTGACGAGAGCCGTGCAGCTGCATATCAACAAGCGTACCCTTTCTCGCGCCGAGCTTTTCCATAACCGAGCCGACATACATCTCGGGGACATCAATAATGACATCCTCAATGGGCTCGCACTTCACGCCGTCAATCTCCTTGTAAAGCACACGGGGGTTTGAGCAGCAAAGTTCATAGCCCTCACGGCGCATATTCTCAATCAGAATGGAAAGGTGCATCTCGCCTCGTCCTGCCACACGGAAGGAATCGGTCGTTTCACCATCAGTGATACGGATAGATACATCACGGAGCAGCTCCTTATAAAGGCGCGCACGGAGGTGACGAGAGGTGACATATTTACCTTCCTTTCCCGCGAAGGGAGAATCATTGACCGAGAAGGTCATCTCCATCGTGGGCTCGCCTACCTTGACGAATTCAAGAGGCTCAATGCACATCGGCGAGCAAACCGTATCGCCAATAGAAAGATCCTCGCAACCTGAAAAACAAACGATATCGCCAACCTTCGCCTCGGTGACGGGAACGCGCTTGAGACCGTCGAACTGATAAATGGAAACGATTTTTGCAGGACGCGTCTTGGCGTCAGGCGTATGGAAGTTGCAAATCGAAACACCCTGTCCCTGCTTAATCACACCGCGCTCTATGCGACCGATACCGATACGGCCGACAAATTCGTTGTAGTCGATGGCAGAAACCAGAAGCTGGAGAGGATCTTCCTCTTCACCCTCCGGGGCAGGCATATATTCAAGAATGGTATCAAGCAACGGCGTAAGATCTGTGCCGGGGGTATGGGGGTCAAAGGATGCCGTACCTGCTCTGCCCGAGCAGAAAAGCATCGGAGAGTCAAGTTGTTCGTTTGTCGCGTCAAGCTCGAGAAGAAGCTCCAGCACCTCGTCGCCGATTTCATCCAGACGCGCGTCAGGACGGTCAATCTTATTGACAACAACGATAACACGATGATTCATCGCGAGCGCCTTTTCCAGAACAAAACGCGTCTGGGGCATAGGACCTTCCGCCGCGTCGACAAGCAGAATAACGCCGTTTACCATCTTGAGAATACGCTCAACCTCGCCACCGAAGTCGGCGTGTCCGGGGGTATCGACAACATTGATTTTTACACCCTTATAATAAATTGCTGTGTTTTTTGCTAAAATGGTAATACCGCGCTCGCGCTCGAGGTCGTTCGAGTCCATAACGCGATCTTCCATTTCCTGATTCTCACGGTAAATACCGCCCTGACGGAGCATCTCGTCAACGAGAGTGGTTTTTCCGTGGTCAACATGGGCGATAATGGCAATATTTCTTAAATCCGTACGCTTCATATTCTTTCCTTTTTTCGTATAATTTCTTTTCAACTTTTCAATTATAGCATATCTTACAGAAAAAATCAATTTTTTTCGTGAATTTTTTATAAAAAAATTGAGAGTGCAGTTTTTGCACTCTCAAAAGGATATCGATTATAAATCCAGAGGGCTGTATACAACCTCTTCGATGACTGGCTCTTCTCCCATATTCCACTTCGGGTTCGCCATGCGGAAGCGCTTCATGAATGCGACAAGTGCCTCGACACCCTCGTAGGGCATCGCGTTATAAATGGATGCACAAAGTCCGCCCTTGGCGCACAGACCTGCCAGATTGAGAAGCCCTGCACGCGCCGCCTCTTCGGCAAACTTGCTATCGAGCGCGCCCTCCCCCGTTGTGAAGAATACATTCATCAGCGAACGGCTGCGCACTTCCACGGGCGTGTTATAAAAGGGTTGATCATCGAGATAATCATAAAGAAGGCTTGCCTTCTTCTCGTTTTGGCGTTTGACCTCTTCAAGCCCGCCGAGCGACTTTAACCATTCAAGAATGCGCTTCGCGGTGTGAATGGCGAAGATGGGGGGCGTGGTCAGCATCTCGTCCGCCATGGCAAGCTTGCGGTAGGAAAGCTTTGTCGGCAGCTCCTCCTTGTCGCGACGGAGCATATCCTCGCGGATAATAAGCAGCGTCATACCACTGATACCAAGGTTCTGCTCGCAGGACGCGAAAATCATTGCGAACTTCGATACATCGACAGGTTCAGAGAAAAGGCAGGATGACATATCCGCGACCAGGGGAATGGTAATTCCCGAAGGAATGTCCGAATATTTCGTGCCCCAGACGGCATCGTTCAAACAGAGATAGGCATAGTCCGCATCAGGACGGAAGGTCTCGGAGCTGACCTTTGGCAAGGCTAAAAATTCCGCCCCCGCCGTCGAGCGAACCATAGCGATATCACCATAACGCTTCGCCTCGCGATACGCGATGTTCGAGTAGTGTCCCGATACGATATAGTCGGCGCATTTATGCTCTGACAGGAAGTTCAGAGGGATCGCGCTGTAATGCATCGCCACAGGTCCTTCGGAAAAAATCACGCGATAATTCATCGGCACTTGCAACAGATCGCGCACGAGGCGCTCCGCCTCTTCTATGATTTCGCGCGCCAGGGACGATGAAGGCGCAAGCTCCATTACGCTCATACCGCTGCCGCAATAGTCACGGATATCCTCGCGAATCTGCTCGAGAACGACCTCGGGCAACACCGACGGCGACGGCGAAAAATTAAATACTCTCATGGGTATTCCTCATTTTCATTCGTTTTCTATATCATACCACCATTTTGCCCTTTTGTCAATCTTTTATTTTGTTATACCTTTTATCTCCCACAAAACAAAAGACAAAAGCAAAACCGCTCCGCAAAAACACAAGCCCCCTCAAAAATATTTTTTCAAAAACTTTCAAAAACCCCTTGACAACCCCTCTTCTTTGTGCTATAATATTCGAGCGAAGGAATGAGAAACATTTCTTATAGCGATATGGCGGATTAGCTCAGCTGGCTAG
>JAFVYW010000009.1 GCA_017508465.1 Clostridia bacterium | reverse complement strand
TGACATTCAGTTTCGAGATATGTACCTTCGCCTTCTTGAAGGTTTCATTGGCGAAGCTCATACGCGCCTTTACGCCACGATAGGAAAGGAGAAGGTTTTTGATTTCGGTATAGATTTGTTGAAGCTCCTTGTCGGACTGGATAAGCTTCGACAGGAAGGAATGACGATAGCGCACCGCAAGCTCTTCGGGGCGGAAGCCATTGAGGGAGGGCTCGGAGTGAGATTCTTCGACAGTGGCAACCTCTTCCGCGGGTGCTTCGGGTGCTTGTTCAGCGTCGGGCGCTGTCTCTTCGGCAGGAGCAACCTCTTCCGTGGGCGCTTCGACAGGTGCTTCGGTCGGGGTGTCCTCTTTCGGCGCTTCGGGCGCAGGAGGCTCTACGGGAGTCGGGCGAGCGAGAGGCTCGTCGATGTCATAATCAAGTTCATAAGGAGGATATAGAGCATCCTCGGTAAAGTAGCCATAAGCGGTAGCGCCATATTCTGAAAGGCGGGCAATCGCTTCGGGAGAGGGAGCGCCATCGGCAAAGACCTTCACGCCAAGGGAGGTCAGGAAGGAAATCAAAGTCCCTGCAAGAGGGGCGCGGTTTTCGTCCTCAAGAAGCGCCATGGTGTAAGAGTCGAGAACGGCAATATCGACGGGCATGCCAACCATACGAAGAATGGGACAATATTCATCACCGACCTCAAGCATCGCGATTTTAACACCAAGCTCTCGCGCGCGCATCAATTCTTCGCGGACGATGTCGAGATTTTCAAAGAGAATGTCCGACGAGAAGGCAACGCAGATTTGTTTTCTTTCCAGGAAGGGATAATCCTCAAAGAGCTCCACAAGCATCGGACACAGACGGGAGTTTGTCAGAAGCCTGCCGACCACGGGAACGATAACGAATTCCACACTCGGATATTCCTTCGGCAAAAAGAGAGAGTCACGGAGGATATGCATCAGGTGGTGGCGCGAAAGCTGTTCACCCTGGGAGGTACGACGAGCCACAAAGCGATACTGTTCGGGCGTCAGGACACCAAGCTCCAGGCTATTCACATATAAAGAGGAAAGAAGCGCCATAGGCTTCCCCGACGAAATATCGTACATCGGGTGGGTGTAGATATCAATCGGACGAATGCCACTATTTAGCAGTTCTTCGACCTTTTTATCGTACACAGACGGCATAATTCTCCCTCCTCTCTAAATTAATATATAAATTATAGTACTATTGGCTGTGAAAAGCAAGTCTTTTTTGTCGACATTCACAATTCTTCACATTTTTTGTCGTTTTTTGCCTTCATCTATTGCTTTTTTCTGATTTATGTGCTACAATAGATAATGGATTAATATACACGCGCAAAGCCAAATATTTTCGCCTTTGAAAGGATTTGACAACATGCAAAAAGTGACTCACAGAAAAATACTCTTCGTTGAGGACAACATCGACCTTCTCAACAACCTGATGGAATATTTTGCCGCGAGGGACAACACCGTATTTGGAGCAAAGACCAAACGAGAAGCGGCTGTGCTTCTTCACAAGGAAACCTTCGACATTTGCGTTCTTGACTTAATTTTACCTGATGGCATGGGACTCGACCTCTTTGAATACCGCGATGTTCTTCCCCCGGTTATTATCATGTCCGATCTCGGCACAGAGGACGATATGCTCGAAGGGTTTGATTCGGGCGCGGTCGACTATGTGGTGAAGCCCTGCTCCATGCGTCTGCTCGAAACACGCATGGGACTTCGTCTGCATGGCGGAGAGGAAAACAAAATCTCCTCGGGTGAGTTGAAGATTGACACGGCGAAGCGTGTCGCAACATACGCAGGCGAACCCATTCCGCTTACGGGCAGTGAGTTCAATATTCTGCACTTTCTGATGACACACGCAGGTGAGTTCTACTCCGCAAACGAGATTTATGAGGCTATCTGGAAAGCCCCCTCGCTGAACTCTCCTACCATTCGCAAGCATATTTCTTCGATGCGCCGTAAAATTACAGATATCGCCCCTGATGTAGAATTTATCCTTACCGATTTCGGTAAAGGTTATGCCTTCACAAAGGAGAGTTAATTTTGAAAAAAACTCGACACGCCACCTTCCTTTCCCTTGCTATTCTTGCAATTTTTACCTTGGCGCTCACCTTTTCTCTGGAATTTGTGGCAAGACAGATTGCGCCAGGCGTGGCAAAGGATACACTCATTGAAGTTTCCCCGGGAAGCGAGGAAAAGGTACATTCAGTCAACCTGCTCGACATCGTGAGAAACAGTTCTCGTTTTGAAAACTATAACCATGTCAGCGGTCGTTTTCTCCGTCCTCTTGAAGAGGTGGAAAACGAAGAGGGCTCGTCGGTGTCAAACCGCGGCACTTACATTTTCGTCGTTTCGTCGCTCGATATCGAGGATGAGCAATTTGAGGAAAAAAAGGCTTCCCTCGACCACCTGCGCAAGGGTGACAACCTTTATCATGTCACCTTCTATCTCCCTGTCCTTCATGGCAGCGCTGTCGTTTACCTTAACGCAACGCCTATCGCGCAGATTGGTTCTATAAAAGACTACCATTACATTGACTACTCCTCCAATACCACGGTGCTTCATGAACACAAGGACGCGTCAGAGCCATTGTATATTGACCTTGTGTTTGACATTAACCAACGCACCAACAGCTACGATAATCTCAAAAACGCAAATATCATCACCATTCACTATGAGACCGAGCTGGATTACCAGCCAGCGCTCTCTCACCAGTCCGCCCTGATCGGCACGGAAAGAGCAGTTGAAGGCATTGTAGAGAACAATCGTTCTCTATTGCTTGTTCTTTCCATCATATCCTTAATATCACTTATTCTCGCGATAATAGCGATGATCTTGCGTGATAAGGAATTTTTCTCCACCTTTGCCATTGCAACGGCAGGCTTCTTCGGGGTTGTTGTAACATCTTATCTTCAGCTCAACGCAAGCTCGATTGTTTATCTTCTGGATTCGATACAGAACTTCTCTTATCTGTTGATTATCATTGGCTCGTGCAACTCTCTTCCGAAAAAGGTCGGCAAATTACATCTGAAAAACTCGCTTACCATTCCTCTTGGAGTGATTGCGATCTGGTTTGCGCTGTTGCCCTTTACAAATGCAGGATTCCAGCGCGTATTCCGCTTTATGTGGAAGGGGTACTTCCTTGTGACAATAGTACTTCTTATCACATATATTATTATTTCGGTGTATCGTGGCTACACCTTCCGCACACTATTCACGCCATTAATGGTTGTTTTCATTTTGCTTCATCGCATGTTTACCTCTTCGGCATATGCGGCAGTTCTTTCGCCGATGTTCTGGATTTCCTCCATTATCATGGCATATTCAACCTATCAGATTGTCATTCAGGTTGTGCAGATTGAGCATAGAAATATCTACCTGACAAGAAACCTGAAGGCCGAGGTTCAAAGGCAGACGGAAGAGCTGAAACGCGCGATTGTCGAGCGCGAAAATGCGATGCGCTTCCTCTCTCACGATTTACGCAAGCCGACAAGAACAATAGGACTTCTGATGTCGACACTGATTGCGCGCGAGGATGACCCTGAACAAATCAAGACGATGCAGATCGTGGTACAAAAGCTCGCGCAGATTGAGTCGAATCTTTCGGACATCTCCCGCGCATTCAAGGAAAGCTTCGTCGCGGAGGCATCTGACAATATCAATATTACCGCTCTCTTACAAGAGGTATACACCTCTCTTGTTCCCGACTGTATTGCCAATGGCATACGACTTACCTACTCCCCATCGCCCGTGGAGGCGTTTGTGAAAAAGCAGGCACT
This sequence comes from Clostridia bacterium, assembly GCA_017508465.1. Classification (GTDB taxonomy): domain Bacteria; phylum Bacillota; class Clostridia; order Oscillospirales; family CAG-272; genus UBA1740. Next base: position 2,162 of record JAFVYW010000009.1, on the reverse strand, counting down.
CTCCAGCGTGGTTTCCAACCTGATTATCAACGCGATCGAGCATGCAAACTGTGACCAGATTGTGTTGTCAGTTTATAAAAAAGGCGCGCATTGTATTATCACCGTAGCCGATAATGGCATCGGTCTCTCGCGCGCTGGTGGAATCGATCCCTTCGGTGAATATCAAACGGGCGAGGGCGAAGAGGGGGACGGAACACACGGACTTGGTCTGTATATCTGTCGTACCTATGTCGAGAGTATGCAGGGAACACTGGATTATGCCTATACCGATGGCGAGCTTGTGTTCACCATCCAGCTGCCTCTGGCTTAAGGGGGTAAAGTATGCTTCCCGAACAGTTTAAAGCACGCATGCGCCTGATACTTGGTAATGAATATGATGCATTTATCACGGCGCTCGAGAGCGAGCGCACCAGCGCTTTGCGTCTGAACCCACTCAAAGCGAGCGAGGATATTTTATCTACGCTCACCCCATTTACACTTCAGAAAATCCCCCATATTGACTACGGTTTTCGTTACACGGGTGCGGGCATTGGCAACACACCCGCCCACCACGCAGGGGCTATTTATGTGCAGGATGCCGGGGCGATGTGCGCCGTGGAGGCGCTCTCCCTCTTCCCTGGCGCGCGCGTGCTTGATGTCTGCGCCTCCCCCGGAGGTAAAAGCACACAGGCTGCGGCAAAAATCGGCAAGGATGGCTTTCTCGTGGCAAACGAGTATGTCGCATCCAGAGCGAAAATCCTGGTAGAGAATTTTGAACGGCTCGGACTCCCCTCCGCTATGGTACTCAACCTTGACACCAAAGAGCTTGGCGCGATGTTTGACGGCTATTTTGATGCAGTTATATGTGATGCGCCGTGTTCCGGTGAAGGCATGTTCCGCAAAACAGACGAGGCGGCGGCACACTGGAGCGAAGAGAATATCCGCATGTGCGCCGAAAGACAGCTTGAGATTCTTCTCAATATAAAAAACACCGTCAGGGCTGGCGGTGAGCTTCTCTACTCTACCTGCACCTACGCGCCCGAGGAGAACGAAGAGGTTGTGCGTGCATTCCTGCGCGCATGCCCTGACTTCACTTTGTCTCGTGTGCCACAGAGGATAGAGGAGCAAACAGCGCCCGCACTCCCCACAGAGGGTGTCGAAAATATTACCTATGCGCGCCGTTTTTATCCTCACAGGAGTGAGGGTGAAGGACAGTTTATTGCGCTATTTAAACGCGAAAATGTCGATGTTTTGCAAACAGTTCTTTACAAAGATGCATCAAAACCCCTTTCAAGAGAACAAGAACGCATCATAAATGATTTTCTCAAGGATGTGCTTTCTCATCCGGAAATTGTGCGTCCGAGGGAATTGTCTGGCAGGCTGGTTCACATCAGCGGCGATATGCCCATCCCGCAGAAAAAGGTGTTTATGGGAGGCGTTTTGCTCGGTGAAATCCGAGGAAAGAACTTCTTCCCTTCCCACCAGTTTTTCAGCGCGTTCGGGAAGGACTTCAAGAGGCAGGTCCGTCTCCATGAAGGAGATGCGGATGTCGGAGCGTATCTGCACGGCGAGGAAATTTCCGCCGATGTTGAAAACGGCTGGTGCGCTGTCCTTTATGAGGGCGTAGTGCTTGGCGGAGGAAAAGCATCCGCAGGGCGCGTAAAAAACCACTATCCCAAAGGATTACGAAAATAATCATAAATAAATTTTTAGGAGAACAAACCAATGGAAAACAAAGTTCTTGCTACCGTCAACGGTAGCCCCATTTACGAAAGCGAAGTGGACGAGTTCCTGGAAGGCCTCGGTCAGAGAGGTGCGGCTTACAACAATCCTCAAGGCCGTGAAATCATTCTCGAACAGATTATCAACTCCCGTCTTTTCCTGATTGATGCGCAGAAAAATCTTCTCGAGGCAGATCCTGCTTTCACCGCGCAGCTTCGCAAGCTCAAAATGCAGCTTCTCACAAACTTTGCTGTCGAAAAGCATCTCTCCACCGTCAAGGTAACGGATGAAGAGGTCGAAGCGTTCTACAACGAGCATCCCGAAGCATTCATGCAGGGAGAGACCGTGAACGCATCTCACATTCTTGTCGCAACAGAGGAAGAGGCTCTTTCTGTTTATGCAAAGATTGCAGGCGGTGAGATGACCTTCGAGGATGCCGCAAAGGAATATTCCTCCTGTCC
>JAFVYW010000098.1 GCA_017508465.1 Clostridia bacterium | reverse complement strand
GGATTCCGGCGGGAATCCAAAGGTTGGGATAATATTCCATCGTTACGGGGTTTGTAGACGAGGAAATCATAGTACCCCATGCCGCATAGGGAAGCGGAATACCGAGACCAAGGTAGGACAGGGTAGACTCATAAAGAATGATACTACCGAGACCGAGCGTCATGGAAACGATAAGCTGGGGCATAATATTCGGCACGAGGTGCTTGAGAATTCTTCTCCATGTGGGAATACCCATAACCTCGCAGGCAACGATATATTCCTGCTCACGAAGGTAGAGGATCTGACCTCTTACCATACGGGCAATACCGCTCCAACCGAATACGGTCATTATCATCATCAGATAATAAATACGAACAGAGCTTTCAATCTGCCAGGAGTCAATAACGACAGAGGCAATCAAAAGAATGGGAAGTGTCGGGATGCAGTTCAGCATATCAACAATTCTCATGATAATCTGGTCGGCTTTGCCGCCGAAATAACCGGCAATACCGCCCATAATGATACCGATAATGGTTTCAAGGATAACGACAACGAAACCGAGTGTCAGAGATATTCTTCCACCATACATCAAACGGATAAAAATATCCATTCCCTTCTCGTCAGTTCCGAGGAAATGCGAGGAGGAGAGAGGTGCGTAAGAGTTGATACCAACTTCTTCTTCGACGAACTGAATGACGGCAAATTCGTTGCCCTCGGCGTCCGTGGTTTTGACATCAAGCTCAGTTGTTGCTCTCTTGATGGTAGGTGTGTGGTCGGTTTCGGTCTCGGACCATTGATAGCCAAACAGGTGCATGATAGGAGGGCCGATAAAGGAAAAGGCAAACAGGGCAAGGAGCATAATCAGACCAATGAGGGAAAGACGCGAACGGAAAAATCTGCGTGCCACCATTCTGGCAGGAGACATTTCCTTGTAGTGAATTTCTTCCTCAAAGACCTCTTCTGTTGTGACCTCTTGTGCATTTGTACGAATGTTTTCTTCCATTGTTTTCTCCAATTCTGTACTTGTTTACTTTGAGAGTTTGACACGGGGGTCAACAACTGCATACATAAGGTCGGAAAGAAGCGTTCCGATAACGGTAAGAACGGCAAGGAACATGTTGTATCCCATGATAAAGGGTACATCACCCTGCTGCAACGCCTTGTAAGCCAGACGACCGATACCGTCGATAGCGAATACCTCCTCGGTAATCATCGCACCGCCGAAAAGGGAGGGAAGAATACCTGCGAGCATCGTCATCAGAGGGATCATCGTGTTACGGAATGCATGAACATAAATAACTTTTTTCTCCGAAAGACCTTTGGAACGGGCAGTACGGATATAGTCAGAGTTGAGAACCTCAAGCATGTTGGTTCTTGTGTAACGCATGAGACCGCCGATCGAAAGAACGATAAGCACAAGCATAGGAAGAACGAGGTGGTGAAGCATATCGAGGAAGTAGGCAAATCCTACGCTCGAGCCACCTGCGCTGACAAGTCCCGATGCAGGGAACCAGCCGAGCCAGCTTGAGAAAAGCTTGATCAGCAGCGCCGCGAAGAAGAAGGACGGCAGGGAAATACCAATCATGGTGATGACCGTAACCGAATAGTCTACGACGGAGTACTGCTTTGTCGCGCTTATGATACCGAGAGGGATTGCTATAGCAAACTGGAACACGAGAGCCACAAGGGAGATTAAGAAGGATACCCACATGTGATCCGCGATTACCTGACCTACGGGCAATTCATAAAGGAAGGAGTTACCGAGGTCGCCGCGAAGCATGTTGCCAAGCCAGGAGAAGTAACCGCCGAGAACGGCGCCGAACTTCTGCCAGAAGTTTGCTTCATAATATTCTGCAGTGCATGCAACAGTACCGCCGCTTTTACTTAAAGAAAGGGTTTCGGGCGTTGCGGTAAAAGTACCTTTTTCAAGGGTTTCCTTGGTGTCGCCCTCGCCGCGATAAATCGACCAGGCGCCACTCTTTTGAATTTCAAGCGTGAGCGTTTTATCTTTTTTGCACGAATAGGTGCCTTCGTAGTATTCGGCAGGGGAGAGAACGCCGAGGATGGCGTTCTCATGGTTTTTGATTTTGGCGTCCTTGGTAAATACCTTGCCCGCATAGTCCCCCTCGTCGAAGGTTACGCTGATGTACGCTTCAGGCATATACAGACCGTATCTTTTCTTGAAATCGTCAAGCTCGTCGAGTGTGATCGTGCCTTGCTGAATCTGCGCTGAAAACTTCGTATCCAGATAGTTGTTCGGCATCAGTCTGACAAGGAAGTAAATGATAATCGATACACCGAGAAGAACGATAACGGAAAGACCAAGTCTTTTCAGTACATACTTAAACATTTGATTGTCCTTATAATGAAGAATTATTTGGTTTCCTTAAGGCTTACTTCCCAGAGTCTGGAGAGAGGGCCATTGTAAGGAGTGAGATCCTCGGGCTTGGTCATCGTGGTAACATCAATAATATCGGTGTTGTATGCGAACAAGTCACTTCTCTGGTAGGTGGGAAGTTCAACAGCGAGCTTCATGACGATATCCAGAGCATCTGCATAGTATGCGCTTCTCTGCTTGGTATCGAGAGTGGTACGCGCGAGGTCGATAAGGTCGGAGAGCTGGTTGACAAGATCAAGCTCTTCGTCATACTCACCGGTGGTGTTTGCCTTGATAGCGCGATAACCCCAGTTGTTGGTAGAACCTGCGGTGGAGTCGATGTGGTAAACCTGATACATATCAGGGTCAACACCTGCGCCCCATGCAGCTGCCCAGACGGTAAGGTCACCGTTGTTGAGCTTCTTCAGTGCGTTGATATCGGTCTTGACTTCGATATCAAAGCCGATAGAGTTGAGGATTTCTGCGGCTCTCTTAAGAGAAGCATAAGCGGGGTGGTCGGTGGTGTCACCAGCGACGGTGAAGGTGTACTTGAGTACATGGTTGCCCTTCTGGTAAATATTCTTTGCATTCTTGGTGTAGCCTGCCTCTTCGACAAGTCTTGCGCATTCTTTACCGGTTTCATCGAATGCATAGTACTGACCTGCTTCATCCTTTTCGGTGGGATATGCCCAGGATGCCTTGGTCATGGGACGCGTGATGGGAGAGGAGTAACCGAGATAGTAGTCAACGGCATACTTGGTGTTGATGGCGTGCATGATTGCCTTACGGACATTGAGGTCTGGTACATGCTCTGCGTTGATACCGATATAACCATAACCGTTGGTCATAACTGCGGTGCTGTCAACGCCCTTGCCATTCGACTTCTGTGCTGCGATAGAGTCAATGTTTTCCTGGATACAGGAAGGTTCAACGAAGTGAACATCGCCCGAGTAAAGAGCCTCAAGCATAAGGTTGGTGGAAACGACCTGATAGTTTACATATTTGATCTTGACATCAAACATAAAGTGTTCGTTGCGCTCGAAGTAAACGACGTTGTCTGCGCGGAAGGTACCTGCGGTGACATTGGAGCCGTCACCGGTACGGGTGGTTGCCTTGTAAGGACCTGCACCTACGGGAACACCGATCTTGTCGGGGTTCTTGATTGCGTTATCCTGGAATTCACGGCTACCGAACTTAACGCCGAAGTTGTTTACATAGTTGAAATCTTTGTAAACTGCTTCGTCGGAGTAGTAGTACATAGGAGCAACAGTGAATGCAAAGTTCCAGATTGCCTTGGGGTCAATCTCGTTGATGGTGATTTCGAGAACCTCGTTACCCGATGCCACAGAACCGTCCTGGTTGTAGGTAGGAATTGCGTATTCCACGCCATTTACCTTGTATGCTTCGGTGCGGTTTGCAAAACGGATACCGGAGATGTTTTCAATTCTGTCTTCGTCCTTGATATTATCGAAGTAATCCTGTTTTTCAAGTGCTGCGAAATATTCGGGAAGATCTACCAGACCGGTTTTCCACATGGTGAGAACCTTGTCGATCTGGTTGGGAACATAGGTGGTGTAAAGCGCATTGATTGCATACTCTTCCGTCCAGTTCTTACTGTCAGGACCGAGCTTGTAGTCAAACTCATATTTGTCCTCGTCCCAGACGATAAGACCTTCGTTGTAGAGAAATGCTTCGGTGTCGGTGGTCAGGGTAACCTTTTTACCGCTCTTATCGGTGAAGATGATGTCCTGTGCGGTGCCGCGGGACATGTTGTAGTCATCCTTGAGTTCGTTGAGGAAGTAATCCTTGGTGAGATTGTAGTCATCCACAACGGTCATGTAGAGGTAACCAAGGTCGCCTGCAAGTTCAGCGGCGAATTCCATAACCTCGGTGAGCTTTGCGGTCATGGTAGCGTCATCATAGCTTTCCAGTCCCTTTTCATCATAAATGATGGTGATACACTCTTTGAGACGGTCCATTCTCTCTGCGGCGAGATCGTAGAACTGCTTGTTGAAGCTTTCCTGCTCGTTTTCGTTCTTGGTCTGTGTACGATATTCTTCAAGACCAACGATATCGGTCGAGTAAATCGTGGAAGAACCATAGTAAGCAGGGTCCAGATAGGTGTAGAGATTGAAGAGGACATCCTTCATCGTCAGGGGCGAGCCGTTCGAGAATTTGAGGTCGTTCTTCAGAACAAAACGGTAGATGGTTTTCTCAACTTCCTTGCCGGTCGCGTCATAAACGAACTCGGTTTCGTAGGTGAGAACTACGCAAGCCTCGTTTTCTCCACAAACGACTTTACCGTCCTTGTCAGCAGAAAGCATGCCGATCTGCGTCATACCTACGATAGAACCGTCAGGTCCCGAGGAAGAGTAGAAGGGGTTGAAAACTCCGTCGAGTTCGGAGGTCGAGAGGACAAGTCTTGTCGTCTCATTGTCGATCACAACATTGTTCGTCTTGTCTTTGCACGAGTTAAGGATAACAAGGCAGTTGAAGAGAAGAATGAATGCGAGAGCGAGGGATAAAAGTTTCTTTGAAAGTTTCATTTTTTCTCCTTCTTATAACGGTTTTTCCGTTATATGTATATTATTTTTAATTAATATCACGGATAAAATGGGACAAGGATGCGGTACGGTCGCACCGCACCTCATGTCGATTCACCAGACCATTACGGTGTGGTTGTAGTAACAGTAATGTTCGCGGTGAAGTTCTCAACGGTTGCCGTTGTTTCACTATCATAAACCGCTTCGTTCAGTCTTGGAAGTGTTCCCGTATGGTCGGTAAGCACCTCGCCGCTCACGGTGACATTCTGAATGGTGGCACCGTTCGCGTTTCTGGCAATCGCAGCGATACGCAGACCGCTTGCTACTGCGCTCTGGTTGACGCCAACGAGCTGGAAGGTGATACCACTGAAGTTCACGTTGGTAATCTTCGCGCCCTCGCTGAGCGTGTTGAACATGGTACAGTTCATAATCAGAGTACCGCTCTTCGGTACGGTGAGATTGGAGATGGTGTATCCGTTACCCTCGAGATGTCCTGCGTAATTCACATTGGAGAATTCCGCACCGGCGCCATCAATGTCAGCCGTCAGATAAATATTCAGACCTGCGTTCATCGCGGCGGTGAACTGCGCGTAGTTGGAAACAAGCTCCCACTCGCCGACAATGTAGGAAACATAAACCGCGATATCGGTGTCAGTTTCACCACCGGGATGTGCGAAATCTGCATCCCATGGAGTTGTGAGGTCCTTGTCCGAGAAGAAGCCGATGGGGGTGTGACCGCTTCTCTTGTTCGCGTAACCACGCCAGTCAGAGAAGGTCTCGCCCGCGTCTACCTTGTAGGAGTCGAGCGCCTGGACATCACCGTTTTCATCGGTGTAATAGAGAGTAAAGGTATGATGGATGGATTTTTCCCAGCCTGCATAGAGGGTGAGCTCTTTCTCGGTGAAAAGTGTGTTTTCAAAATCCCACTTTTCGTCGGGCAGACAGTTCTCGGAGGTGTACCAGCCTGTAAAGTCATAGCCCGAACGATACAGCTTGTAGCCGGGAATTTCTGCGGGATCGAGAATGTAGGTGTCAGGGAAGTACGCGAAGTTGACTCGCGTTCTTGAACTGGATGTCTTATATTCCAGTGTGCCGCCGTTCAGCTCGAAGGTAGCGATGTTCTTTCCTTCGAGGGCGGAATCATTGTCCCTGCATCCCACCGCCGTCAGAAGAAGGACGGCGATGGTCAGGGCAAGGAGGATCAGAATTCTTTTTTTCATACTGCGCTTTTCCTCTTTTTCAACAAGACTACGACAACAACTGCTGCGCCAGCAAGCACAAGAACGCTTGCGACAACAATCAGTACGATCACCCAGGTGTCAAGCCCGTCGTTGTCCACAGCAGGAGGTTCGGGAGCGGGTGGCTCGATTTCAGGGAGATGATCCTCGTAGTTCAGTTCAAAATTGATGTCTGTTCCGAATACCTCGGAGAGTTCTTCGATTTTTTCATTCAGTCTGTTTGCGTTGGCAACCTTGTCACGATCGCTTTCGGAGAGGGCAAGGTAAGATGCGCGTGCATCCTTGACAGCGTCGAAGGAGTATTGGTTCATCGTCATATCAAACAGGTGAGCGATCTTATCCTCGGTGATATCCACATAGTATGCGCTTACGGCTTCATTGTATCTTGCCAGCGTATCGGATGTGATATAAGCAAGCTCGTCCTTGTGTGCCGCGAGAGCGTTGTAGGAGAGGATTGCATTCTCAACGACGATTCTGTCGAATCTGTCGATTTCTTCGGGCAGCTCCTTCACCGCATCGATGAACGCGACAGCATATTTTCCGACGGCGGTTCCTGAAGTCTCTTCCGAAATCGTGAAGTATGCATTGTAAAGGATGGTGTCGTAACCTTCGCAGTTATCGGGAAGAATAGCGATAAGACCGTCCGTGGTCGATTTACCGATAACATCAATGAAGTTTCTGTAATAGAGAGCGAGATTGACTTTGCCCAGGTTTCTGTAATAATAGTCGAGACCATAGAGCATATCGAATTTGCTGAACTCGGATGCATTCTCTGCGGTGATCTTGATGGCCTCACCAAGCATACAGCCTTCGAGAACAGGCGCGTGATAGGACTGGAAGGTGACGCTCTTCAGATTGTCGCACGCGAAGAAGGAGTAATCGCCGATGAACTTGAGCGTGGAAGGAAGAATGACACGCACAAGGTGCTTGTTGCCGCGTGCAGCATTGGTCGCAATGTCCACAGTACCTTCCAGTACGGTGAATTCTTCTGCGCTCTTCGCCGCAGGGTAAGCAAGAAGGGTGTAACCCTTATCGTGGATGAAGTAAAGTGCGCCGTCGGAAACCTTGACATTGCCGACTTCGCCGGTGTAAACCTTATCACCATTTTCGTCGGTGATGAAGAATGCCTCAAGATTGTTGCAATCCTGGAATGCACCAAGACCGAGCTTTTCAAGGTCGCCGCCGACCTCGAATTCTTCAATCGCACTTTCTGCGAAGCAGGAGGTGCCGAGTTTAACAAGGCTCGGAGCGTTTACAACCTTCAAATTGACATTTCTTGCAAACGCAAGGTCGCCGACCTCTTTGAGATTCGGTGCGATGACATTCACAAGTGCGCTCTGTTCTGTGCCGACCATGCCGGCATCAAAGAAGAACACATAGCCATCCATCTTTTCTGCGCCTTCAAGGTGAAGGGTTTCAGGAAGCGCGACACCGTAGAATGCCGCCTCGCCGAATACTTTGACATGAGAGAGGTCAATCGTCTGCAGAGACTTGCAGTTGAAGAAGGAGTATTGACCGATTTCTTCGAGCTCTTCGGAGAAGACAACGCTCTTGAGCGCGGTGCAGTGGTAGAATGCACGCTCTCCCATTTCCTTCAAAGAAGGAAGATTTACGGTTTCGAGATTGTAGCTTGCAAAGAATGCGCCTAAACCAAGAGTCTCAAGAGAGGGAAGAGAAATATTTTTGATTTTGTTTGCATACTGGGTATCCGTCAGAGCTGCAAACGCACCCTCGCCGACGACCTTAAGATTGTCAGCCGAGAATGTCGCGAGGGAATAACAATCCGCAAAGCAGCTTGCGCCGATTTCGGTGATAAGAGGAGCCTCAACAGAGGTAAGCTCGATACATGCCCAGAAGGCATCACTTTCGATTTTTCCTGTGACATCTGCGAAGTCAAAGGACTTGAGAGAAAGACAAGCGTAGAACGCGCCCTGAAGAATGGTGGCGTCACCAGCCAGGTCGACGGTGTTCACATTCGATGCGCGGAAGCAGAATGCGCCGATTTCAGCATTCTTGCCAAGCGTTACCGATACAAGCGAGCCCGTGTTGTAGAATGCGCCATAGCCGAGCTTCACATTATCCTGCGTCAGGTTTACATTCTTCAGCGCGGAGTTCATAAATGCGAAGCTGCCGACCTCGGTAATGTATGCCATATCGAGTGTCTTGAGTGCCTCGGTGTTGGCGAATGCATAATCACCAATTTTGATTTGCTGCTTGGGAAGGACGATGGTTGTGAGATATTTACATTCTGCAAATGCGCAGTCACCAATTTCAGTGAGCGCAGATCCGTCCTCAAATTTGACGGTATAGAGAATAGGAAGTGTGGAGAAAGCACCCTCACCAATCTTTTCTACCGTTTTCGGAACGGTGAAGGATGTCGTGGTTGTGGAAGGTACTGCCATGACAAGTGTCTTGCCATCATCTCCGTAAATTGCGTTGTTCGTGAGCGTGTATTTTTCCGACGCGCTGACATCGATAGAGAGCTTCGCTGTGGTAGCAAACACGGCTGTTCCAACAGACGAAAACTCTGTGGTCTCGCCGAAGGTTACCGTATTGAGCGCACTGCCAGCAAAAGCGCTGTCGCCAAGAGCGACCTTGCCCTCGGGAAGGGTGATTTCGCTCAAAGAGGTGCAACCAAAGAACGCTTTTGCAGCGATTTCCTCGCATTCGCCTTCGAAGGTGACGGAGTTCAGCTCTGTACATCCTTCAAATGCCGAGGTGCCAAGGTAGGTAAGATTACCCTTCAGGACAACCTTCGACAGTCGTGTGCAACCGAGGAATGCCTCGTCAGAGATTGTGTCACTGTAAATCACAAGGGTGTTGACAGGTGTTTTCTGGAACATGCCCTTGGAAATTCTCGTTCTCTCGCCAAGCTCAACCGTAGTGAGAGATACGCATTCCGCAAAGGCATATTCGCCGATTCTCGAAAGCGCAGGGAGCGAGAGGGAGGTAAATCCGGTATTTGCAAATGCATAGTTGCCTGCCGCATAGAGCTTTGTGGTGTTCGCACCGCCAAGATCTGCACAGGTAAGATTTGTACAACCGCTGAATGCGCGCTCTGCCACAATCTTGACATGGTCAAAGTTGACATTACGAAGCTTTGTACAGTTCTCAAATGCGTTCTTTTCAATGGTGATACAGCTTTCGGGAAGAATGACTTCCTCAAGCGCCGTACAATTGTAGAATGCATATTTCTGAATGGTTTCTACACCTTCGGGAATGGTGACGGAGGTCACGGTATTATTTCCGAGAGGCGTTTTCTTATCATCCATTTCGTAGTAACCGTATTCATCCTTGGGAACTTCTTTTTCGTTGTCAAGGTCAAAGTGCGCGAATGCGTATTTACCGATATAAAGGATACCTTCATCGTCGGGAATAACGATATCGCCGCCCTTGCCCTTATAGGCAACAAGCGTTCTGTTCTCAATGATGAACTCACTCTTGACTTCAAGAGAAAGGCTGGCACGAAGAAGCGATTGCTTGCCATCGACGAAGATGACAAGGGAAATTCTCGCCTTGCCCTCGGCATGTGCTTCGACCACGCCCGTTTTTTCATCGACCGAAGCGACATTCGGGTTACTCGATGCAAATTTCAGCGTGTATCTGGAAGGATCCAGGTTCCATGGCTTAAGCTCATAGAAGAGCTGGAAGCTTTCGCCGGGATAACAGGAGGTGGAATTGCTTCCGCCAAGGTAGATGATAGAATTGGTTTTGCCGATTTCGGAGTAGTCGATATCGGTATTGTGCGCGTAAAGCGTTTTCATGTGAGAGTAGGAGAGGTCCTCAATCTGAACGAGCATGCCCGATTCAGGATTCTTTTCCATCACCTCTTCACTGACATGTATCACAAGTGTCTTGTAAATCGGAATCGCGCCTGCACCATAAGTGTCCGTCCAGCTGTCACTCGTCACCTTGACGATGGCTGTTCCGGTTTTCAGCGCTTCGACATAACCGCTCTTCATGGCGATGACATCGGAGCCCTCTGCGATTTCCCACTTGAGTGTTCTGAGGTAGTCGGGTTCAAGTTTAACTGCCGTATCCTTATGTACAAGAAGCTTTGCGAGGTCGGCGGTTTCGTGAATTGCGAGGTTGATTTCGTCGTTTTCTACATTGAATTCAACATCTTCCGCATCTTCTGTTCCCGGGAAGGGAATATAGGAAAGAGAAGAGTTCATCGCATAGTCATCGAGATAAATGGAGATGCCGTTGGGCATATCGGAGTTTGCGATCTTGTCAAGGTAATCTGTGATTTCAAAGCTTACCTTCGTCGCAGTACCACGGGTTTCCTGATATACAGGAATGGGGTAATCCGAGAGGGAAGAATAGGTTTTCTTGTATGCTGTACCGTCGTCAGTGAGTTCGTCCGAATCGTATACAACGACAGGACGGCAGGACATTGCATAATGGTTATCATAGACCATGAGGTCGAGATAGTAACGGTTTTCCTTCTTCGATCTGTCAAATTCAGTTCTGAACGAGTAGCTTGTGATGGTAGGCGCCTGATAGTCTACATAGAAGGTAAACGAATAGGTGTCATATACATTCTCGCCACCATCCCAGTCGAGCTTGGCTTCCATCGTTACCTCGAACTTGGTGTTGTTGTTACCAATCACCTCGCCGGTTTCTGCATCGATGGTAGGAAGCATAATTCTCGCGGCATAAGGAGAAGGTCCGCCACGATAGTGGGACTTGTAACAGTTGTACTGAATGTCCTCCCAGACGACCTCACCGGTTAGGGTGTTGGTAATTTTGATGCTCATCTCCTTCGCACCACGAAGAAGTCCTGCATAAACCGCATACAGACCGCTTATCGAATCATTGAAGTAGGAAACGGCTGCTCTGTCGCGTGTTGCGGGGATGGGAGAATAGAGATTTTCATCCATCTTGTAAACATATCCGCCAAGAGGAATGACATAGTCGTAATAGTAAGAGCCGAGAGGCGTGGTAGCATAATAGTCCGCCTTGATTTTGTCATCGTCATCGATCGCATCGTTGTGCGCTTCGGTTTCAACTTCGTAGTAGTCAAGGTCGAAAATAGGAGCTTCGCCCCAGTCGCCATAGAAGGCAAGGAAGGGAGCGTTCAGATCGACACCGTTTTCATCGGTGTTATCGAAGAGAATGTAACCCTCGACGAACATACCGTTGACGAAGGTGGAGTTGAGATATGCTTTATCAGCATCGGAAAGTCTGATTGTCACCGTAACATACGCGCTCTCACCTGCGCCGACGGTAACCACGCCATCCTTGATGGTGCAGTTTGTACCGACATATTCGGTGGTATTCGAGAGCAGGTATGCGATTTCAGCGACATATTCAGGCTCGGAGGTGGAAATGCTCTCGGTCATCACGAGGTTTCCGAGTTTATAGGAGAGCGACTTATCCGAGACATTCTTGATGCCTACGGTCATCTCGTAAACACCTGTACGCTCGGGGTCATCGCCGAGTTCGAATTTTGTTCTGTTGTGTCCGTCGCGGAAGAGATAGGCAAGCGTTGTGGTTGCCTTGCGGATGTCCGCAATACCAGCGCCCTGTTTTCTCGGGGAATAGGGGTTGCCGTTTTTGTCAAGAGCAATGGTTGCCGTTGACATACAAAGCTGGTTTACCAGATCGCGCTCCTGGATGTCGGTAAGCCCGGGGAAGTTTTCATGGACATACTGACGGATCAGCACGGTGATACCACACATGTTGGGGCACGCCATACTGGTACCGCTCATTTCCTCATAGTCGTTGCCGACAATTGCGGAAAGAATGTTACCGCCGTGTGCGGTGATATCGGGTTTGAGGGAGAGGTCAGGGTTGGGGCCCCAGCTCGAGAAGTCACTCATGAAAGGACCTGCTTCGTTTGCGAGGCTGAATTCGATGGTGCCGCTTCCTGCTGCCGCGAGCACATCGCCATCGTCCTTGGTAATTGACACCGCGGGAATCTTCGCGTGGTTACCAATGGTCATATGGATATTACCCGAAACATTGTTGTAAATGATGACAGCAACTGCGCCCGCTTCCTGCGCGAACTGCACCTTTTCTTCGAAGGTGTTTTCACCACGCTTGACCAGGGCAATTTTTCCCTTGACATCAAGTCCGGCATAGTTGATTGCCATACCGACACCAGGGACAGCTACATATTCATAAGTAACGGTCTTGCCCGGGGTGATACCGAGCATCTCAAAGAAGTCATACGGCTTCGCCGCATTGTTGTTGGATTCGGTGAAGAATACGGGGGTAACGCCGTCGATCAGCATGTAGTGGTCTTTCTGACCGTTGATGGATGCGACAGACATTGCTGCGGGATAGGTAGAGGGAGAACCGACTGTTGCGGAGTCGGGGTTTTCTGTCTTGTTGGTGTTACCATCTTCGCCGCCCATCGCGCTGCTGTAATCATTGGACGCTGCAACGATAAGAGAGATTCCGGCTTCCTCGACTCTCTTGTATACATCGTTCTTGAACTGTTTTTCCGCCGCGCTCTCAAAGGTGTATCCACAACTGGAACCGAGCGACATATTGATAGCATCGACACCGAGGAGAATCGAGTCCTCAATCGCCGCGATGACATCACCGTCCTCCGCACCGGTTTTGTAGTCACTGAACACCTTCATAATCGCGAGCTGTGCGTCAATAGCGACACCCGTGATTTTTTCGTCCTTACCTGCGATAATGCCGGCGACATGCGTACCGTGGCTGTTATCAAAGGGCATGATGTCAGGATCTTTATCTGCATAGTCATAACCGTAAACAATCTTCTCACCGGTCAGGTTACCATAGTAAACCTCTCTTGCTTCAAGCGCATGACCGAGGGCGAGAGAGAACTTGTACGCCTCAAGTGTTTCCAGCTTTCCTTCAACAAAAGCACGGTCGTAGGCAGCACCCTTTACTGCATATGTTGTGAATGCGGTGTGCGAGTAGTCACAACCTGTGTCAAGGATGGCAACCAGAGTGCCCTTGCCGGTGTACGATACGCTACCGCTGTTGAAAATACCGGTCTCGTATACATCGACGGGGTTGGATACGGCTGTTTGAGGCAGGTAGGTATTTGAAATCATAACGCGTTCAACGCCTTTGATTTTCGAGATTGCCTCAATGTTTTCGTATGTCGTGTAAACAAAAGCACCATCCATCAGGTGCGTGTAGGTGTAGCTGACTTCGTCCACAAGCGCCTCGTCAAGCAGAGTCTCAAGAACCTTGCTCTGGTTGTTCCTGAGCTGTAATTCGAGATCCTTTGCCGCTTTCGTTGCGCGGAACGCCTCATAGGTCATTGTGCTTGCGTACCTGGAGTTTGTGTAAGTCGAGATAATCGAATTGTCAGAGAAGGTAATGATAAGTCCGACAGGACCGGACATTTCATTGTCTTCGATTCGCTTCACGAGATTTTCGTTCATGGATGCAATAATCTCGTTACGCAGTTGCTCTGTGATCTCACCTTGGTTCAGATTGCCGATACCACTCGTGGAGAAGGTCGGCTTTTTTGTATCCGAGTTGAGTTCGAGCTCTTGTGCGACTGCCGAAGTGCTGAATGCCAGCGACTGCAACAATAACACAAGAATCAGCACAAAGGCGGACGCGCGTTTGAAAAGTCCACGCTTGTGTGCTTTCGGGGTGTAGCTTTGCATGTTTTTTTCCTCGTTCTTTCTGGGATGTTTTTATTTTGATTTTTAATCAATCGATTTTAAATCGCACAGGCGCGTGCGATAATAAAAAATGTTGCAACGGTTTTTCCGTTTGCAAACGAAGCATCTGCCCTCGTTGTAAAAATATGGACAATAAAAAATGTCTCTATGAGCAATTCTTATTGTCAGAAGTCAGAAGCTGAAAAATGCAGGTCCGTCACACGACAGGAAAGGGTACAGCCCTCCCGTCAAAAACGCACCTTATTTATTATAATAATAAGTATGAATTTTGTCAAGGGAAAAAAGTAATTATTATCAAAAAAAACACAATTTTCGTCAAAATGCTAATTTTTGTATCGTGTCACCGTGCATTTTTGCATATTCTGGTAAACGACAATGAAAATTCTTCATACCCTGTGCATTTTTTGTTCATATATGAAGAGAACTGATTTGTTTTTGAGAGGCTTATTTTGTTCAGAAAGATTGCAATATTTCGTGGAATTCGCAGAAAAAAATGAAAAAACGCAAAAACAGAAAAGCAGAATTGCCGGATTCTCCTCGGCTCACTCTTCGTTGGCGCACAAAAAGGGAAACGCTGTGACACATGTATAAAATTGTCTCTCGCAAAGTGGTGCTCACAGAAAAAACTTGCAAACCAAAAGAAAAATATGGTATAATAAAGAGAATGATTGCCTGATGTGTACAGAGGAAGTGCTTATGAAAAAAATCTCAAAGATATCTCTTCTTCATATTTATAAATTGGTATTCCGCTCCTGCTTGTTCATAGCGGTCATCATCTTCGATATTCTCAATCGTACCGATGTCTTGACATACAATGCCATCCTTCCGTGCATTGTCTGGTTGAGCTTCTTTATTGAGATGATACTCCGCTTTTTCCCCTCTGATTTTGAAAGCATGGGGTGTCAGAAGCAATTTCGTCGGAATTTTGAAGCAAACGAAGAATGCACCACACCGCAAAATCAATCGTGGAAGGTTACGGCACTCGTCGCGGTGCTTTGGCTCACGATGAATGGCGTCATCGGACTTCTCTATTTTCTCGGTATTTTTGACCGCGCCATTCTCGTCCTTGTTGCCATCGGTTATTCCGTGTGCGATATCATCTGTATTCTCTTCTTCTGCCCCTTCCAGACCTGGATTATGAAGAATCGCTGTTGCACAACATGTCGCATCTATAACTGGGATTTTGCGATGATGTTCACGCCGCTTGTCTTTATCCCGAGCGTATATACCTATACTCTGCTCGGACTGGCACTTCTGTTGCTCCTTTACTGGGAGGTCTCCTATCGTCTTTATCCCGAGCGTTTTTCTCCGGCGACAAACAAGTGCCTTGACTGCTCCCACTGTCAGGAAAAGCTTTGCTCCCATAAAAAACAGCTTCAGGGATTTCTGAAAAAATATAAGAAAAGGTTTTTCCCTCCGAAAAATACAAAAACAGAATAACAATCATTATAAACTACAAAAATGCAAATAATAATTTACATATAAGAAACAAAAGGAGACAAAAATGAAACGATATGCGATTTACGGCGCAGGCTCTCTTGGCACAGTGCTTGGCGCATTCATTACTAAAAACGGCGGAAAAATTGACCTTATCAACCGTAACAGGGCGCACATCGAGGCACTGCAAAAAAATGGAGCTATCATCAAGGGAACCATCGATATGCAGGTCCCTGTTGTCGCGTATACGCCGGACGAAATGGAAGGTAAATATGACTGCATCCTCCTTATGACAAAACAGCTTCTGAATAAGGAAGTTGTGGCGTTTTTGAAAAATTATCTTGCCGAGGATGGTGTTATTGTAACACTGCAGAATGGACTTCCCGAACCTGGAATTGCTGAAATCGTTGGTGCACATCGCACTATGGGTTGCGTAGTGGAGTGGGGTGCTGCCCTGACCGCGCCTGGTGTCTGCACAATGACGAGCGAGGTCGATAGCCTCTCCTTCCATATGGGTAAAATGGAAGGTATCACGGATGAAAAATTCGAAGAGGTGAAAGAGCTCCTTGAGCTTATGTGTCCTGTATACGAAGAAGAAAACCTGATTGGCGCTCGCTGGTCAAAGCTATTGATTAACGCGACCTTCTCGGGACTCGGCACGGTTGTTGGTGGTGTGTTCGGTGATGTTTCAGAGAATAAATCCGCACGCAAAGTGGCTATCCGTGTCATGAAAGAGTGCATAGATGTCGGTCATGCGGCTGGCGCGGTGTTTGCTCCTGTGCAGGGCAAAAACATCGTATCACTCTTCTATTACAGGAACGCCCTGAAACGCGCTTTGGCAACGATGCTCATTCCGATCGCCATGAAAAAGCATCGCAGAATTGAGCCATCAATGCTTCAGGATATCAAAAAAGGAAAGCCCTGCGAAATTGACGCGATCAACGGCATCGTAACGGAATGGGGAAGACAATATGGCGTCAGAACCCCATTCAACGATCGGATTGTCGAGATTGTCAAAAAATGCGAAAAGGGCGAGCTCTCGCCCTCTGCCGAAAACATATTCCTCTTTGATGATCTGATGCACTGATTCCCTTGCCCTTCTTTTGTTATGAGTGCTTTTCTGGCATTCTCTTGCAGAGATGCTTTTCTGAACATCCTCCCGACCATTGTTCTCCGCTATAATACCCCTATGCTTCATTCCGTATGGAAGCGACTGAAACGAAAAGAGGAAGCTACATCAAATCTCTGAAAGCAAAAACCACCAGACCGACGCGGAAGCCAGTCTGGTGGTTTGCATAATGTCATTTGCGCTTATAAGCGTCACAACTATCGTGGTCGTTTACTCCTTCATGGGTGAGGGCGCAGTATAATTCGATAAAGCCCAAATTGTCACGGTGTTGGCGACAGTGCTTGCAGTTTCCACAGCGCGCGCCGAAATAATATCCCCGTTCATCGTAATCTCTTGCGAGACCTGGGCGCAGATCGGGATCGTCGAAATAACTCAACTCTTCCGCTACCTGTCTCGCATCATAAGAACCGGAATGGTCCTCAAATAGTCTGTCATCGGGCTTCGCGAAGAAGAGAACAACAGGAACAATTATCAGGATCATCGATGCCCAGAAGCCACCATCAGGCCAGAACAGGCAAAGCAGGTAGTCCACAGCAAGCGCGGAGGCGACAGCATATAGCGGGAAGAAAGGAAAATGCTTCTTCGGCGACCAGAAAATATAGGCGAGAACATATGCGATATAGACAAACATCGTTCCAAGAAAACCGACACTGATATAACTGCTTTCGATAGAAAGAAGGGATACGGAATAATCCATCTCGAAGCTATAAGCAAACCAGAACATCGAGGCAACGGTCACGGCGAGAAACAGAAGTCTCTTGATAAAAAGGAAAAAGCCATTATTCATGAACTTGAAATTCAGCATATCGCCGAGGAACTGTCCTGTAAGACAAACCGCGATGGGCGGAAGAAGTGGCATCCAGAGGGCAAACCCTTCCATCGTTTTCAGATTCGGGAAAATCTTGTCAACGAGTCCTGCCACATCCATGAGGTACAGGCCGCCAATCAGAGCGCCGCACACCAGAAGTAAGGTCAGAAAACGGCCGATGCGTATTTTTAGCATAAAAAGATACCTCTCAATCTATAAGTGTCTCTTGCGACAGCCATTTTATAGCGCGGGGAAAAGCCTGCAAGATTGCTTGCTCGGTTTTATCATGCAGTCGCACGGGGGTGAAGAACGAAGGCAGGTGTCGTATACCTTCTTTGTACATTATACCACAGATGGCAGAAAAATGCAATAGCAAATGGATGAAAAGGTCAGCTGTTTGTCATGAGTGCATGAATATCGTAAAATGTAAAAGGAAAAGGTTGAATTATTTAAGAACATGTGCTATAATATATTTTAAATAAAAGAGTTTTTCATGGAGGATTCTGTATGACAGAAAAAAAGGAAATGCTTGGAAATGCCCCCATAGGCAAGCTGTTGTTCCGTCTTGCGTTGCCCACCGTGGTAGCTCAACTTATCAATATGCTCTATAACATCGTCGACCGCATTTATATAGGTCATATGCCAGAGGTCGGAGATCTTGCCCTGACTGGCGTCGGTGTGTGTATGCCGATTATCATGATTGTATCGGCGTTTGCGGCTCTCGTCAGCTCGGGTGGCGCGCCAAGAGCTTCCATTTTTATGGGCAAGAAGGATATAGACGGGGGTGAAAAAACGCTCGGCGCGTGTTTTGGATTGCAAATCATTGTTTCGGCAATTCTCACAGCGGTATTGCTGATCTGGAACAGAGATTTTCTTCTGGCGTTCGGAGCGAGCAGCAACACGATAGAATATGCCGTGGATTATATTGAAATCTATGCGATTGGAACGGTGTTCGTGCAGCTGACGCTTGGTATGAATGCTTTTATTACCGCGCAGGGCTTCACCAGGATATCCATGGTCTCTGTAATCGTGGGAGCGATTACAAATATCATTCTCGATCCTGTATTTATATATGGCTTAAACATGGGAGTAAGAGGCGCAGCTCTTGCAACGATTATCTCACAGGCGCTTTCATGTGTATGGGTAATCGGGTTTCTTTGTAGCAAAAAGAGTATTCTCAGGCTAAAACCAAAGCTTTTTGTTCCTTCACCGGGTATTGTTCTGCCCTGTATCGCGCTCGGTACAGCAACATTCATTATGCAGGCGAGCGAGAGCGTGATTTCGGTATGCTTCAATTCCTCACTCCAGCACTATGGAGGTGATATTGCTGTTGGCGCGATGACTATCCTGACGAGCGTGATGCAGTTTGCGATGTTACCCGCGCAGGGAATTGCCCAGGGAGCGCAACCGATTTTGAGTTATAATTATGGTGCGAAAAATGCGGACCGTGTAAAACAGACATACAAGCTTCTGCTTGGAATCTGCCTTGCATATTCGGTAACAATCTGGGGAGCGGTTATGCTGTTCCCGAACGCCTTTGTTTCATTGTTCACTCCTGATGCGGCGCTTATTTCTTATGCATCCAGGGCACTCCGTATCTATTTTGCGGGTATGGTTTTATTTGGTATCCAGATTGCCTGCCAGATGACTTTTGTCTCTCTTGGCAACGCGCCCTCGTCTGTTATCGTGGCAGTTGTGCGGAAATTCGTGCTTCTTCTGCCCCTGATATACATTATGCCGAATATAGTAAGCAACCGCACTCTTGGCGTGTATATGGCAGAGCCGATTGCTGACATCGTTGCCGTGACCTTCACCGCAATCCTGTTTGTATTCCAATTCAGAAAAGCTTTGAAAAAAATCAATTCCCCCGAGGATTGAAGCGCGGGCAGAGGCGCCGACAGGATGCCTCTGCTCTTTTTTTGTTTGCTTCTTCATTTATGGTAATATTTTTTGTCTTTTGGAAATCATAATGGTGAACAAACACAAACGGAGGTATACCTTTCAGGAATACTGAAAAAAGGAGATATGTGATATGTGTACAGCTATTTGTTACAGAAGTAATGCGTCTTATTTTGGCAGAAATCTGGATCTCGATCGCGGATATGGGGAAGGTGTGGTGATCACTCCAAGGAATTTTGAAATAAAAATGCGCTATGATATGCCAATCCGTTCGCATTATGCGATGGTTGGTATGGCTACCGTTGCCGATGGTTTTCCCCTTTACTATGAAGCAACGAACGAGAAGGGGGTGAGCATGGCGGGGCTGAATTTCCCCGATAATGCAGTCTATTATCGTTTCGCCGAAGGAAAGGACAATATTGCCCCCTTTGAGCTGATTCCCTGGTTATTGGCAAAAAGCGCAAGCGTAGAGGAAGCGAAGCTCCTTCTTGATAAGATGAACCTGGTGGATGCAGACTTCAGCGAAAGCCTTCCGTTGTCGCCACTGCACTGGATGATCAGCGATAAAACCAGAAGTATTGTCATAGAGTCCCTGGCAGATGGCATAAAAATCTACGATAATCCCTTCGAGGTCCTGACCAACAATCCGCCATTCGCATTTCACAAAGACAATGTGAACAATTATATGGGGCTCAGCGCCGGTCGTGCCATCTCTCAATTCAGGGACGACATTCCGATGGTGAATTATAGCTTGGGAATGGGGGCATTGGGATTGCCTGGGGATTATTCAAGCGCGTCACGGTTTGTCAGAGCGCTGTTCCTGAAAGAAAACTCGGTATCGGCGCGTAATGAAAAGTCAGATGTGAATCAGTTCTTCCACATTCTGAATTCTGTGGCGATGCCGAAGGGGTGTGTTCGGGCTGACAGGAGCTTTGAATATACAAGATACAGCAGTTGTTGTAATGCGGACAGGGGTGTTTACTATTTCACAACTTATGACAATCTTTCTGTCCGCGCAATAAATATGCATGATGTCGACCTGAATCAATCGTGCTTGTACACATATGGCGTAGACGGATTGTAATTGGTCTTTCTGGCTGTGCTGGCTGTCCTTAAAAAATAATATTGACATAAATAGCGAGGTGTGATATAATAACAGGTAACAAAGACCATGGATGGAATCGGCTGACTGTGCAGGATGTTGGTTCCTTTGTACGATTTAAAAGGATAACCTTATGGGAGAAAAAAAGAGACTCAAACTGTCAACTACGCAGATTATATTGTTCAGCTTTCTTGTGACGATTCTTTTGGGTAGCGCGCTTCTCGCGTTGCCGATCAGCGCGGCTGATGGTAAAGCTGTGCCATATCTGGATGCGCTTTTTATGGCAACAACCTCAACCTGCGTTACAGGACTTGTTACCTTACCCGTGGCGACCACATGGAGCCTGTTCGGGCAGATTGTTATACTGCTTTTAATCCAGATTGGCGGTCTTGGTATCATTACCATCATGTCAGGCGTCATGCTTCTTCTCAACAAAAAAATGGGCATCGGCGATCGCCTGCTCATTCAGGATGCCTTCAACCTCAATACGATGTCGGGACTTGTTAAGTTTGTTAAAAATGTCCTTGTGGGCACACTGATCGTGGAAGGAATCGGTGCGCTTCTGTATATGCTCGTGTTTGTTCCTGATTTTGGCGCAAAGGGCATATGGATATCGGTATTCAATTCCGTCTCCGCCTTCTGCAACGCGGGCATCGATATCGTTGCCGAAAACAGCCTTTGCAATTATGCGACCAATCCTCTGATAAATATCGTCACCTCGGTTCTTATCATTCTCGGCGGTCTTGGTTACATTGTTTGGTGGGACCTGCTTCGCATCATCAGAAGCCGTTCTCCGAAGGGCTGCAAGAAATTCAGACATCTGACACTACACTCGAAGATTGCAATTGTCACGACCGCTATACTGATCGTAGTCGGCGCAATCCTCATATTTGTTTTTGAATATGCAAACCCGATGACGATCGGAGAGATGTCCCTGTTTGATAAAATGCAAGCCGCCTTCTTTCAGTCTGTCACGACGCGGACTGCGGGCTTCGCAACCATTCCGCAGGAACATCTGACAAATGCCTCAACCGCCGTATCCATTATCCTGATGTTGATAGGTGGTTCCCCTGTGGGAACGGCAGGCGGTATGAAAACCGTGACAATTGCCGTTCTCGTATGCTCGGCGTTGGCTACCATCAGAAGCAAGAACAGCGCAACCTTGTTCGGCCGTCGCATTTCTGAAGGCGCTGTCAGAAAAGCGGTTGCTGTCGCGGTAACATTTCTTACCATATGCACCCTATCAACCATCCTCCTTTTGGCGACAAGCGACGCCTCCGCCCTGGATGCGTTCTTTGAAACGGTCAGCGCTACCGCAACCGTTGGCCTGTCAAGGAATTTTACAGCAACACTGAATGTGTTTGGAAAAATGGTTGTCATAATGACAATGTATCTTGGTAGAGTCGGTCCCATCTCGCTCGCCGTCGCGCTTGGCGGTAAAAATGAAAATCAGATAATCATTTCTGATCCGACGGAAGATATCAGTATAGGATAAGGAGAAGAACAATGAAAGCAAAGAAAACTTACGCAGTCTTTGGTCTTGGAAGGTACGGCATAGCCGTAGCAAAAGAGCTTGTGGAAAACGGAATGGAGGTTATCGCTGTCGATGCGGATGAGCGAGTTGTAAGCGACGCGGCAGCGTATCTCCCTGTTTGTAAATGTGCGGATATCACCGATGCAGAGGTTATCTCCCGTCTGGGCATCGGAAATATCGATACTGTCATCGTATGTATGGCTGGCAATCTCGAAGCGAGCGTTATGGCGATCACGCTTTGCAAGGAAGCTGGCGTTAAGACCGTAATCGCAAAATGCGCGAATGAAATACAGCAAAAAATACTCCTTCGTGTAGGCGCGGATCAGGTGGTTTTTCCCGAAAATGAATCCGGCGTACGCCTCGCAAAGAATTTACTCAGCTCGGGCTTCATTGATATGATATCCCTGTCATGCGATGTATCAATGGTAGAGATTGATGTGAAGAAGGAATGGTGTGGCAAAAACCTGATTGAACTGAAGCTCCGTAAAAAATATGGGTTCAATGTTGTTGCCATCAAGAAAGGTGATAGTGTCAACATAAATATCAATCCCGAGCAGGTGCTTGATGAAGAAACTACCCTGATTGTTATAACAAATACGGCAAATCTGCGGAAACTGAAATAAAAATTGTATTCATAATTAAAAAAAACAAATATGGAGAAAGACATTATGGAAATGAACAAATTAGACAAAAGAGTACTTAAATTATGGTATATCCGAACGGCGATAGGCGCTTTGGCGCTCGTTTTACTCCCGGTTTCCGTGGTGACAATTCTGCTCCTGACAGAAGCGGCAGGCGATGTATTTCTCGCTGTTTCCTTGTGTGTGGGAATTCCTGTTGTTTTGCTTCTTGGCTTTATTCTTATCCTGCCTCTCTTGCGTTACAAAATGTACGCCTGGGGTTATGATGACAAGCGTATCGTTGTAAAGCAGGGCGTGATTTTCAGACAGAGAGTAGTCATCCCTGTATGTCAGATCCAGGATCTTCACAGAACACAGGGCCCGATTATGATGATTTTAGGGTTGAGCGATGTAACCATTTCTACCGCAGGCTCAAACTTCGATATATCCACTCTCACAACCGATGCGGCAGACCGCCTGATCGATGCCTTGGAGCAACACCTTGAAACCAGAGTCGAGGAACTGAACAATGAAGAGATTTGACAAAGGATATATCTATTCGAATTTATTGACGGACCTCTTCTTCAGCATTGTCACTGTATTTGTATTTCTGCAGGATATCTTTCTCAACGAGGAATCCACTCCAGAGGATATTGCCGTGGCAACTCCGATTTTCATCATCGCAACTGCCGTCTTGTATCTTTGCCTTGTCATTTACAGAATTCTCTATTACAGATTGTCGGGCTACGAACTGACAGACAAAGAAATCAGATGCAACAGAGGTGTCCTTTTTAGAAAACGCTCGGTACTCGATTATAAAAGAGTACATGCCATCAATAAAAAACAGAGCATCTTCCACAGAATTTTCGGTGTCGCCGTTTTAACGGTGGATAGTGGCTCCGCCAATACCTCACATCAAGCCGAAATTACGATTGTTGAAAAGAGTGCGGTGGTGGACGCTTTGCTCGATGAACTGAATGCGCTAAAAGAAAACGGCGTCCGAAGCGAGACGGTTGAACCCAAAGCGGAAGAGGTGCTTTTGTCTGAAAGTGATAGCCTCTACAACTTCACCTCCGCCAAGAAAATGCTCTATACGCTTATCAATATTGCTACCACCGCGTTTTTTACAGTCTTGTTTGCCGTATTGGCGATTATTGTCATCGGTATTTGCAAGGGCGTGTTACAACTTGACATTTTAGGCACATGGGGACAATACTTCCTCTTTGCTATCCTGATTACGGCGGGTGGAGTACTGATATTCTCGGTGTTTGCTTTCCTTGGAAGCATCCTCCATTCCTTTGTCGGCTATTATGGTTTCACCATCAAAAAGCGCGACAACAACATCCAGATAACCTATGGACTTTTAGAAAAGCATACCAACACCTTCAGCTACGATCGTATCAAGGCGGTAAAGATATCGCAAGGGCTTATTCAAAGACTTTTCGGCTTCGCTTCCATCAGGCTCGAGGTCATCGGATATACCATGAATAGTGGTGACGATAACAAGAACGCCGATCTTGGCGTGCTTGTCCCCTTTTGTAAATACGATGAGATTGGCGAGATACTCGGCAAGATTTTGCCTGAATATATCCCGAGCGAAAAAGAAACGAAATCGGTATCCTTTTTCCCCTTCATATCCTGGTTTTTGCTGGTTTTCGGCATTGTTGCCACAATCATATTGACGACAATGGTTGCGGTTATGGCGGCAGCAGGCGCGCCCCCTGTAATCATCGTTGCCGTTGCTCTTGCCATCTTCGGCGTGGCTGTTGTTGTGTTGGTATTTAAACTTATCAGCGCACTTTTAAGCTATCATACAAACGGCCTTTCCGTCCGCGACGGCAAGCTGACCGTATACAGCGGTGGCTTCCAGAAAACTATCACAGTGTTTATGTCAAAGCACCTTGTCGCGGTGGAGAATGTGACAACCCCCCTTCGCAAAAAACACGGAATTGCCAGTGTGGTAATGCATCTGAAAACCAATGCATCGTCCAACGAAATCAAGGTTCATATCCAACAAGAAGCGCTTTCGGGTGAACTTGAAGAATTGTTAATCCTTTGATTATGCCGACACGAACGCCCTTCTCCCAAGCGGAGTAAGGGCGTTTTCTATAAATAGTGCGACATCTTCTTGGGCAAAAAGCATTTTGTGCGCGCAAGTCGAGAGAACGCCATCAGAATACTAAAAAAGAAGCTCGTCTTTTCAGGCGAGCCTCCTCTTGTATTGTTAGTAAATTTTCAGTTCAGAACCGTCAAAGTCGATGCGAATGATGTCGCCTGCTTCAAGATCGCCCGCGATGATTTCGCGCGCAAGGAGTGTTTCAATTCTGGACTGAATAAACCTCTTCAGTGGTCTTGCACCATAGGTGGGATCATAAGCGGAATTTATGATATACTCTTTCGCCGCGTCAGTGATTTCGACTTCCAATTGCTTTTCTTTCAGGCGTGCATTCAGGTCGGCAATCAGAAGATCAATGATTTTATGAATGTTTTCTTTTGTAAGTGGCTTGTAGAATACAATCTCATCGAGACGATTGAGAAATTCAGGACGGAAACTGCGCTTGAGAAGATCAGATACAGTTTGTCTTGCTTCCTCGTTGATCTCGCCGTTTTCACTGATTCCTTCCAGAATCGCACCCGAACCCAGATTCGATGTCAGTATGATAACTGTATTCTTGAAATCGACCGTCCTGCCTTGACTGTCTGTGATGCGACCGTCATCCAATACCTGCAACAGAACATTGAATACATCGGGATGTGCTTTTTCCACTTCGTCAAAGAGGATAACTGCATAAGGCCTTCTCCGTACCGCCTCAGTAAGCTGACCACCCTCGTCATAGCCGACATATCCGGGAGGCGCTCCGATGAGCCTGGAGACCGAGTACTTCTCCATGTATTCGCTCATATCAATCCGAATCATGCTTTTCTCGTCATCAAACAGAGCTTCTGCCAGGGCTTTGGCGAGTTCTGTCTTGCCGACACCCGTAGGACCTAAAAAGAGGAATGAGCCTATGGGGCGACGCGGATCCTTGATTCCCGCACGGGAACGAAGAACAGCCTCGCTTACCTTGGTTACCGCCTCGTCCTGTCCGATGACTCGCTTATGAAGGATTTCTTCAAGTCCCAGAAGCTTTTCGCGCTCGCTTTCCATGATTTTAGATACTGGAATACCAGTCCATCTTGCTACGATTTTGCAGATTTCCTCTTCACTTACGGTATCACGGAGAAGGGAAGTACTTGCCGATGATGCCGTGGCCCTCGTTTCTTCCTCTTCCAGTTGCTTTTTCAGAGAGGGAAGCTTGCCGTACTGAAGTTCTGCGGCTTTTGCAAGATCATAGCTGCTTTGCGCGCGCTCGATTTCGGCATTTGTTTGCTCGATCTGCTCACGAAGTTTCTGCAGCCTTTCAATCGACTGCTTTTCCATATCCCACTTGGCTTTCATTTCGTTAAAGGTTGCGCGCAGATCAGCAAGCTCGGATTGAATTTCCTGAAGATGCTCCACAGAAAGTTTATCTTTTTCCTTCGTGAGAGCCGCCTCTTCAATCTCATGTTGCATAATTCGGCGGGCAACCTCGTCCATTTCAGAGGGCATTGAATTCATCTCGGTTTTGATCAGAGCACACGCCTCGTCAACAAGGTCAATTGCTTTGTCAGGAAGGAAACGATCGGAGATATAACGGTCGGAGAGCGTAGCGGCGGCAATCAGCGCGCCGTCGTGAATCTTGACGCCGTGAAAGACCTCGTAGCGTTCCTTCAATCCACGAAGAATGGAAATGGTATCTTCGACGGTTGGTTCGGGGATCATAACAGGCTGAAATCTGCGTTCCAGCGCCGCATCCTTTTCGATATACTGACGGTATTCATTCAGGGTAGTAGCACCAATACAGTGAAGCTCACCGCGCGCCAACATGGGCTTCAGAAGGTTTCCTGCATCCAATGCACCATCCGTTTTGCCCGTGCCTACAATGGTGTGAAGCTCGTCGATGAACAGGATAATCTTGCCTTCGCTTCTCTTAACCTCTTCCAGTACCGCTTTGAGTCTTTCTTCAAATTCGCCGCGGAACTTTGCTCCCGCAATCAGTGCGCCCATATCAAGTGAGAAGATGATGCGATTCTTCAGGTTGTCTGGGACATCGCCCTTTGCGATACGCAAAGCAAGACCTTCTGCTATTGCAGTCTTGCCGACGCCCGGCTCGCCGATGAGGCAAGGGTTATTTTTTGTTTTTCTTGAGAGAATGCGGATTACATTACGGATTTCATCGTCACGACCGATGACAGGGTCAAGCTTTTGCTCTTTTGCTCTGGCGACCAGGTCCTGACCGTACTTTTTAAGTGCATCATAGGTCGCTTCGGGATTGTCGCTTGTGACCGTCCTGTTGCCGCGAACCTTTTTCAAAGCCTCAAGGAAGGCATCTTTCGTAAGTGCAGCATTTCGAAAAATCTCCTTGACCTTCATATCACCCTTTGTAAAGAGGGCAAGAAACAGATGCTCGACGGACACGAACTCATCCTTCATCTTTTTTGCCTGTGCTTCCGCCTCGGTGAAGGCTATGTCAAGTTCTCTTGAGAGATACAGTTTTTCGGCTTGCATACCGCTGACTTTTGGCAAGGAAGAGAGCGCCTGTTCGGTTTTTTGCTTCATGATTTCTATGGATGCCTTGGCCTGGTTGACAAGGTTGGGGACCAGTCCATCCTCTCTGGAAACGAGGGCTGCGAGCAGATGCAATTGCTCGATCTGTTGATTTCCGTGTTCCAAGGCGATGGATTGCATATCGCGAAGCGCTTCCAGACTCTTTTGCGTAAATTGATTTGTATTCATATATTTCACCTCGTTTATCTGAAAAAATGAGTGGGGAACCCTTACGAAGAAGGATCCCCCGATTGCTTACTGAATTTCAATTCGTCTGCCTTCTTCAACTTCCTGCATTGCTTTCGGCAGTGTCAAAGTGAGAACACCATCCCGATAGGATGCAGAGATTTCGTCGGCGTTGATACCATCCAGAGGAAAGCTTCTTATGAAAGAGCCGAAAGAACGCTCCTTTTTGAGATAATTGTTCTTTTTGCCCTTTTCTTCATTTTCTGTTTTTCGTTGCGCGTGGATTATGAGATAACCGTTTCTGACTTCGGCGTGGATATCCTCTCTCTTGAAACCAGGGAGTTCGGCGTCAAGAATGTATGCGTTCCCAGTCTCGCGAATATCGGTCTTGAAGGCAGGAAACTGATGCCCGAAGAAGCTCTTCTCAAAATCTTCTGTGGAAATAAAGGGTTCATAGAAGTTAAGAAAACGGTGGTGTGCAAATGGTGTAAGTTCAAACATAACAGAATCCTCCTTATAGATTTGTTTTTATGATTTGTAAAAAAGAGGTAGTTTATACGGAGTGTTGGCGCCTTGAATCCGCACCTCTTTTCACGAAAATAATGATATATCCAAAATGTTACATAGGAATTACGAAAATGTATTTAAAATGTAAATATTAGCACTCTAACAGATGGAGTGCTAAATAAAAACAGATAAAATGGCTAAAATTGCGTGTTTTACCTTTAAAATTTTGGCACACAATATTTTTGCTCGCTAAAAATAGAGCCAGAAGATTTTATGAAGCCAATGGCTTTGTGACACATGGCAAGGTTAAGCCGTGTTTTGAAACTCAAGAAATTTGTTACGAAAAAAATTTGTAAATTTCAGTTTAACAAATTGAACGAAAGGGGCATAAAGAGAACAATTTCTATTTTGCTCTATCCCTGTCGAGTCGCATAGTCGTCTCGACTTTTTCGGTACACTCAAAAGCCGATACTCGTTGCTTGGTCGACTTCGCTTCAGAAAAACAGTTATTAACCGTTTTTTGCTTGCTCACCCAAAGCAAAAACCACCAAACTGACACAAAGGTCAGTTTGGTGGTTTTTGTGAGTAATCTAAAATTTTGATACAAATTTATAATGGGTGCAATTTATAGAATTATGAGCGCACCTTCCTGCAAGTGTTTGCACCTGTATCCGTTCGATAAATCGGGAATTATTTATCATTAGCAAACAAGGATAGCACACCGCAAAGTAGTCCGGAAACTGCCGCAACAATGCCTATGAGTTCATCAATCTTACTGCTTTGTCCCACCGGGAAAATAGTCAACCAAATGCCAAACAACAAAAGAATGATGGCTATAATTTGTAATTTTTTCATTTGTAAAACTCCAATCTTAAATTTGAGTTTATGATTCCCATTTATGTTTCTTAAATAAGTCGTAACAAACGCTATGCCAATACCAACGAGCACCCATTTTATAGCATTTTCGCAAAAATAATTGAATGCACCTCCTACAAAAATACTGATAAAATAGATAGCTAAAGCTGCGAGCGTAATGATAGCGGTTACAAGTATTACTCTTATATTGGTCTTCGCTATGTTCGCATCTTTTTCTATTTTTTTCTGCATCTTTTGGTCGCCCTTTAACAATTCATCAACGCTGATTTTATAAAGGTCGCTTAATTTAATGACGCTTATAATATCAGGCAGAGATTTTGCATTTTCCCAATTCGATATGGTCTGCCTTGAAACCATCACAGCCTCAGCAACTTGTTCCTGAGTTAACCCTGCTTTTTCTCTTGCATCCTTTAACTTCTTTTCGATTTCCATATATGACCTCCTTTGAGATAAATGATAACAGATTTATCAGTGTTTGTCTATCAAAAAGGTTTGACAATCTTAGTTTCGCGATGTCAAAAATTCTATACACACGATATATTCTTATTTATCGATGAGTTTATTATATCATCTTTCTATGAACTTTTCAACCGATTCGTAAGTAAAGGGGATTGAACTATTCACATTTTTATGATATAATATCTTTACAAGCCTCGGCTTGAATATTTTTATTGGAGTGTGCTGTTTGAAAAACACCAACCTTTTGGAGATTGTACTGTAAACGAGAGGTTTGCAAATACATTCTCGGCATTCCTCTCGTGCCTGAGCGTCAACAGATATACTCCTTGCGAGCCGCACCTCTTTCGAGGTGGTGTTGTACACT
>JAFVYW010000097.1 GCA_017508465.1 Clostridia bacterium | reverse complement strand
CGATTTTGAAACGCGTCTGAAAGACGGTGGTAGCAACACCATCTCTTTCGGAGAAACTGTCCCGAAACCCAATGTCACAGAAGATGTGACACTCCCTGACGGCTCCACCCTTCCCATTCCCACGGGTGGTATCTGGTTCAAACCCATCGCCGAAGGGGATTGTCTGATTTCCTTCCTCGTTTCCAATATGAGTTCCTCGCGTTATAAATCGATTTACCGCTTCACGCGTGGCGCGAACAACGCCATTGAAAACTGGACGGAGCTTGAGATTGCATTTGCAAAACAACAACCCTTCAAAAACCAGAACCTCGCCCTCTACCATTTCCGCATCACCGAAGAGGACATCAACGCAGGTTATGAATTTATGATTGGAAATCCATCCAACACAAACCGCGCAACCGACTGTTATTTCTACTTCCTCGCGCTCGCAGGTGCGAGCAAAACAGGTGGTGGTGAGATTACCGAAGAGTCGAAAGAGCTTTTTGAGGTCAACTTTATCGACGCCATCCCCTACACCTACGATAACGGTACCATCGCAGGCAACGGCACATTGATTACAACCTTCACCGTCGCGCGTGCAACCACGGGTACAGAGGCGCTCGTCTCCTTCCGTCGTTCCACCATGACGGTACATGCCGAACTCAATTCTGTCTCTGCCGCGCTGAATATCGTAAAATATGAGCATAAAGCCAGCGTCGCGGCTTCATAGCAACGCGAAAAGAACAAAGATGAAAAAGGACAGAGAATGTGAAAACATCTCTGTCCTTTTCGCAGATATTATATTGTGATGCGCTTATGCCGTCATTTTCGTTCGGGGTTGTCACTTTCACCGAGGAGATAATCGATACTGATGTTGTAAAAGCGCGCAAGCTTTATCAGAACAGCCGTCGGGATATCGTTTTCGCCTGTTTCGTACTTGGAATACCCTGTTTGCGACATACCGAGCATGCGCGCCACTTCGGTCTGCGTCAGGTCGCGATCTTCTCTCATATCGCGTATCCGCTGATATCTCATACGCCATCTCCTTTTTTCTTTTATTATATCCTAACCTGTTTCAGGGTATTGACTTTTAACCTGAAATAGGTTATAATATTTTAAATGCGAACAAAAAGGAGCTTTTTGGTATGAAAAGTCAACGCTTACCAAAGTGGGTAGCGAGATATCAGGATAAGATAACGAGATTAAAGTGGAAAATGGCTTTCATGCTTCTGTGCTGGATTTTCGTCGGGATACTTCTCCTGATACTCTCACTTTACCATCAGGATTTTCATAAAATCAGTCTGCCCGTCGGAGGCATAGGCTCTATCATCGTCCTGATTATATTTTTTACCGGAATGGCGACAAAGATGCGCTATCGCCAACACGACGCGTATTATATTGTCTTTTATGTAGGTTTTTTTCAGAACGCTCTGATTATCGAAGATGTAATTCAGGATAACACTGGTTTTGAGTCCAGTTATTTTGGAAAGTTGCCTGACGGGACCAAGGTAACGGTATGCTGTAAGGAGGGTATCCAGTTTAACATTGGCGACTCACAAAACTGAACCTGACACGGTTTTAAAAAACCTCTATCAAGGTTTTTGGCTCAACCTTTTTGCCTAAAAAGGTTGAATACCGTACCTTTTTCAAAAAAAGGGGCTGAGACATTAAGAATTCAGCATACTTTGGCATTGAATAAGAATTTTCACTAAAATGCTGAATTCTTAGTGCGAAGCGCCTTTGGGGCTCGCTTAATTTAGAGTAGAAATCTTCGTTTGCGAACGATAGGCGTATATACATACGGCAAGTGAGCAAACGGAGATAGAACGAAAACCTAAATAAAAAAAGAGAAAACCGTAGGTTTTGACCTTAGTTTCCTCTTAATCAGTAAACGACAGAGGCACATTGATTGTACCTCTGTCGTTTTTCGTTCGGTT
>JAFVYW010000096.1 GCA_017508465.1 Clostridia bacterium | reverse complement strand
TTGTAGGGCGGGGGTTTACTCCCGCCGTCTCGTCAACATAAAAGGTTCATTTCGGCGGGCGCGACGCGTTAAGAAAATATGCCAGCGGCATATTTTTAGCCAAAGCGGGAAGCAAGCTGTGCTTGCGACCAGGGCCGAAAGGCAAGCCCCCACCCTACGATATACTCCATTATAACACAAATCGGCAAAGAAAACAATCCCTCTGCCGAAATATGTTTGTAGGGGCGTTCATCGAACGCCCGCGGGCGACCAATGGTCGCACCTACGGTAAACATCCTTATGAGAACGAGCCTAATTCTGCCTTTTTTCTTTTCAGGATATGTAGTATATGGTCTCGCCGTCGGCTTCGGTACGCTCAATTCTGACACCAAAAACATCTTCAAGGACACCTGATGAAAACAGCACATCCGGAGTATCGGAAGCAACGAGATGCGCGCCGTCAAGAATAAGAATACGGTCGGCAAAACGAAGCGCGAGGGGGAGGTCATGAAGAACGGCGAGAACACCTTTGCCATCGTGGGCGAGGTTGCACAGGGTGCGCAAAAGTTCCATAGAACTCTCGATATCAAGGAAAGTGGTCGGTTCGTCGAGGAAGAGATAGTCGCTCTCGCAGGCGAGGGCGCAGGCGAGGGCGGTGCGCTGACGGAAGCCTCCCGAGAGGTTATTGAGGGGGGTATCCATGTAAGGGGTGAGAGAAAGCTTTTCAATGCATTCTCTCGCAATTTTCCTGTCTTGTTCACGATAGATACGAGGATAAGAAAGGTGGGGGAGACGCCCCATCAGGACGGTATCAAAAACAGTGAATGCGCTCGCGTTTGTGTGTTGGGGAAGATAGGCTATTCTTTGCGCGATTTGTGCGCGCTTCAGGTCCTTTTGGGATACACCATCCAGCAAGACATCACCGCTTGTCCCTTTGAGCGCACCAAGCAAAGCGCGCAGAAGGGTGGTTTTTCCAGCGGCATTCTTGCCCACAAGGACAACGAATTCGCCTCTCTCCATGGTGAAGGAAATCTTATCCAGCACCTGACTTTTTCCATAAAATGCACATAGTTCTTTACATTCTACCATGTTTTTCTCCTTTCTTTGAGAAAAGTAAGAAAAGGAAGAAGGGCGCACCGAGAATTGCCATCAGGATACCGACAGGGATCTCGTAGGGTGCGAAGAGAACGCGCGACAAAGTGTCGCAAAGTGTCACAAAGGCCGCGCCGAGAAGGGCGGACAGGGGAAGCAGATGCGCGCTTTTTTCTACACCGAGCATGCGTAGCGCATGTGGAACAATCAATCCGACAAAGGAGAGCAGACCGCACAGGCTGACTGCCGCTGCGGAGAGCAGAGATACCAGCAACATAAAGAGCAATCGCAGACGGCTCGGTGAGAGTCCGAGAGCAAAGGCGCCTTCGTCTCCGAGAGACAGCGCATCCAGATCATTGGAAAGCGTGAACGAAAAAGCGAGCGTCACAAGAATAATGACGGACGCCGGGGCAAGCGAGCGGAAGTTCACCGAAGAAAAATCGCCAACGCGAAAATCGTTACTCATCACACCGACATCAGGGAAAAATGTTATGATTGCCGATGTCAATGCGCCGAAAAGGGAGTTGAGAGCGACACCGCAAAGTATAACATTCGCGCGGGATAGACCGAATTTTTTTGAGAAAAAAACAATCAGTAAGGTCGCAGACAATGCGCCAGAAAATGCAAGCACAGAGGTGAGCATGCCGCCAATCACGCCGAAGGCACTCGCGATGGTGATGGCGAGCCCCGCGCCCGAATTCACGCCGAGAATGCTTGGCGTAGCAAGGCGATTGTGAAGCGTCCCCTGCGCCAATGCTCCCGCACAGGCAAGCGCTCCACCTGCAACAAGCGCCGCTAGGGTGCGTGGCAGGCGGATATAAAGGAAAATACGCGCACTACTGCTCGCGAGCTCCCCACGAATAAGAGAGGTGATAAGCTCAAAAAGCGGGAGTGTCGTGCTTCCCGACAAAAGCGAAAGGACCGCCACAGATACGAGCAGTACGGATGTGGCGGTATAAAGAAGAGGTATTCTGTTATGTAAGAAGTTTTTCGAGAAGTGTTTCATACGCTTCGAGATACCTCGCATTCGGTTTCTGGTTAAACAGGGTTTTATCCATGATATGTACGCGACCTTCTCTGACGGCGGTGAGAGAGCTCCACGCGGCATTCTCTTCTGTCATACGATAGAACGAAGAGAGGGCAAGGCCTGTGTCCGAGCCCATGGTGACAACAAAAATATGGGCAGGATCCTCAAGAAGAATGGCTTCCAGACTTAAGTTTTCGAGCAGGCTCCCGTTTTTGTCGGCTATGTTATACGCGCCAATATCGGCGAGCATCTCTCCAAGAATAGTACCTTTACTTCCTTTTACCTTCACGCCTGTGGACGAGGTACGCAGCAGAAGCACTTTTTTCTCGTTATTTGTAAACTTTTGTTCGCAATATTGTTGTTTTATTGCCTCTATGCCCTCGCGAAGCAAAAGACCATTCTTTTCATAAAGGTCATGGCGCGAGGTGAGGTCGGTGCATCTTTTCAAGGCGGACAGATAGTCATCAAAGTTATCAATATCCAGATACGCCACAGGTATGGAAAGGCTCTCCAAGGTCTCTCGCATCGCGAGATGAGATGCCGTCGATGCGCTCGCTATGACAAAATCAGGGTTTGCCGAAAGAAGCAATTCAAGGCTCGGGGAGTGAGCGCCACCAAGGTTTATCACATCTGTCGGATCAAGAGCGAGTTCTTC
This sequence comes from Clostridia bacterium, assembly GCA_017508465.1. GTDB lineage: Bacteria > Bacillota > Clostridia > Oscillospirales > CAG-272 > UBA1740. Next base: position 13,329 of record JAFVYW010000096.1, on the reverse strand, counting down.
AAAGGCGTCCGATGCCGTCGCGCACACATCTCCACCGGCAAGCATCCACAAATCTGCAAAACTGCCGAGAAGACAGGCAACGCGGTGGGGCGTGTCAGAAAATTCCACCGTTCTGTCAAGGTCATCCACAAAAGAATGCTTTCCTTCGTCCCCGTTCGTCAGGGGTGCTTGTACGCATGACGAAAGAGGAAGGAGAAGGAGAAGAAAAATCAAAAGGAACTGCTTCAGCATAAGGGGGCGAGAAGTTCTCTCTCTACATTTTCAAAGCCGAGACGGGCTATGGTATCGGCAAAGCGTTCGCCCTTGATACCCTTGTCACGGAAAAGCAGAATGGCGCGCTCTATGGTATCCAGCACTTCGTCTTCGCTTGTAAAGAGATAGGAGAGGGGTTGACCTTTCGCGCTCTTTTTGCCCCATCTGCCACCGAGGTAGATACGATAGCCCGCCTGTCCTTCTTCAAAAGCGCCGAAGGGGCATGCGCCAAGGCATCTGCCACAATCATTGCAGACGGTTTCACTCTTATGTAATACGCCATCCTCAAAGACAATTGCCTTCATCGGGCATTTTTCTGCTACCACACATTTCCTGCAGGTTCGGCACTTTTGCGCGTCGGGTGTTACCACACGCTGACCGATGATGCCGATATCATTGAGATCGGGCTTTACACAGTTATTGGGACAACCACCGACAGCGATTTTGAATTTATGAGGCAGAACAACATCGTGATAGCCGACATAAAACCGTTCGTGGATAGCAAGGGAGAGCGCAAAGGTATCGATAAGACCGAATACACATGTTGTACCCTTACAGGAGACTACGGGACGCACCTTTGGTCCTGTACCGCCCGTGGTCAGACCATACTCACCGAGGAAGGCAATCAGGGGCTCGATATTCTCATACTTCACACCTTGTATTTCAACGGTCTGCCTTGTAGTCATCGCAACCTCGCCCGAACCAAAACGGTCAGCAGCATCCGCGATAGCTCTCTGCTCTTTTGTTGTAATTTTACCATTTCTGGTAATCACGCGAACATTAAACACATCCTCGTAGCGCTTGTCACGGAGACAACCGAGGCCTTTTACTCTTGCAATATCTTCAGTTTTCAACATATTTCAATCCTCACATTTCTTCAACTTTAATAAGACTTGTATTTCCCGATCTGCCATTGGTGTTACCACCAGTGATGACGATACGGTCGCCTTTTTTCAGAGTAAGCACCTCTTTTGCCATTTTCTTCGCGGTATAGAAAAGGACATCCGTCGAGGTGAATTGCTCACACATCGCAGGGATAACGCCCCAGGAGAGCGCAAGGCGACGCCAGGTTTTTTCATCGGTGGTAAGGCCGATAATCGGAACAGGAGAACGGAAACGGGAGACCATGCGCGCGGTCATACCCGAAAGGGAGCAAGCGATAATCGCCTTCGCGCCAAGGTCGATCGCCATACCGCAAGCGGAGTGGGAAATGGCATCGACGGAATTGCGGATGCGGAATTCTGTACCGTGGAAGAGTTTATCAAAGTCGATGCTCTCTTCCGCAGTCTCGGCGATTTTCGCCATAATCTGTACGGTGCGTACAGGGTATTTTCCTGCGGCAGTCTCTCCCGAGAGCATCACGGCGCTCGTGCCGTCGTAAACCGCGTTCGCGACATCGGAAATCTCCGCTCTGGTGGGACGGGGATTATGAATCATCGATTCGAGCATTTCTGTCGCGGTAATGACGCGTTTACCCAGCATACGGCATTTGGTGATAAGAGATTTCTGCATCGCAGGGAGACGATCGAAGGGGACTTCCACGCCCATATCGCCGCGCGCGACCATAATACCATCGCAGCTCTTGCAGATTTCTTCAATATTATCAAAGCCCGACTGGTTCTCAATTTTGGCAATCAGCTCAACGCCCTGTGCGCCGATTTCATCCAGAAAGGCGTGGACATCGAGAAGATCCTGTTCACAGGAAACGAAGGAGCAGGCAATATAGTCGACATCGTTTTGGACACCGAAGAGTATATCACGCTTGTCCTGTTCAGAAAGATAGGTCTGTTTCATGACTCTGCCCGGGAAGCTCATGCTCTTGCGATCCGAAAGCTCGCCGCCTTCGGTGACGCGACAAATGATTTCACTGCCGAGAACCTCTTCGACAGCGAAGGAAAGCAGTCCGTTGTTGAGGAGAATGGTGTCTCCTGCGGAAAGTTCCTGCGCGAGTCCTGCATAGCTGACAGAAACGCGCTCATTTGTGCCGACAACATCCTCGGTGGTAAAGATAAAGGTATCCCCCTCGCGAAGCATGACTTTTCCATTCTCAAAGGTCTTGATACGGTATTCGGGGCCTTTGGTGTCAAGCATGATGGCAATAGGCAGCTCCAGCTTCTCGCGCACGCGCTTTATCATGTCAATGCGCTTCTGATGATCCTCATGGGTGCCGTGCGAGAAGTTCAATCTCGCAACATTCATACCCGCGCGACAGAGTCCAGCGAATACTTCCTCGCTATCGCTCGCAGGTCCTATGGTACATACAATTTTGGTTTTTCTCATATGAGAATCCGCCTTATCAAGTATTTTATTATTATTTTACCACATCCGCGCGATAAAATCAATAGTTTCCGAAAAGATTAGGCGGAGGAAGAATAAAAAACTCTTGCTTTTTTCACGGGGATATGCTATAATAGCCATATTATGTTACACTTTCCAAAGGAGACATTTTATGGAAGAGATGGATTCGCTCAACTGCGCGCAGTATGCATATGAAAAAAAGACAGAGGGAAAATTGGCGCTTATCAAGGTCGCGCTTATCACTCTCTATTCTGTATTTGTGCTCGGCTTCTTTTTGTTCTGCTTTATCACAAGAATTGTACCGCTCTTCGCGGTATGCCCCATGTTTTTATGGATACTGGTTTTCTTCACCTGGCCTATTGTGAAGTTCGATATTGTTTACACCTTCGAGCATGGCACGCTGACATTCTACAAGGAATTTCGCTGGCTCAAGGGCAAGAAGAGAAAAGAATTGCTCGTCCTGCGGATGCAGGATGCTTATCGTGTTGCACCCTACACGGGTGAAAAGCTCGAGGGCAAAATCTATGATTTTTCCTCCAGCACAAGTGCAAGTGGTTTGGTTTTTGTGATTGGAAAAGACAAGGACGGACACGAAGTCAGTGTCATTTTCGACAGCATTGAACGCGTAAATAAGCTTCTCTGCTCTTTCGTCAAGGAAGGCTCGTCAGAGCTTCGCACCTATGTATATTCTGGCAAAAAATGAGTTTTTGACAACAATTATTTGCATTTAAAAAGCTTTCACCTAGGTGAAAGCTTTTTTCGCATTATGAGACCTTTTGCCTTGTAGAAAAGCAAAAAGATTGCAACAAAGAATATGACTTTCAGGAAAAAGAAGAAGTAGGGTGTCGTGGAGCCGTTGAGATGGAAGAGATGAACTGTAAGAAGTGAGGAAGCCATGGCGCATAGCATAGGATAGACGAAGGATGAGGTGAGGGAAAAAGACAGGCGAACGCGTCGGCGCAAACGGAGGATGGAGAGAAGAAAGTTGTAGCCTTCCATCACGATGATGACAACCGCATAGCCGAAGATGCCGAGATGTGGCAGAAGAAAATAAAGAAGCACGATGGAAAGGAGAGAATCGGTAATATTCACCCACATGGAATAAACATGCTCACCTATACCTTTGAGAATGGCGTCGGTGACATGATCCAGATACATCAGGGGGACGATGGGCGCGAGGACAAACAGATGTGTGGAGGCGGTGGGGGTATGATAAATCAGATTTGAAATCTCCTCGCCAAAAACGAAAAGGAAAACGCATATCACCGAAGCGTAAGAGAGCGTATAAGAAAGAGCGCGCGAGGCGATGCTTCCCATTTTCGCACGGTCATTTGTACTTTTGAGCTCGGCGAACTCGGGAACAAGGAGAGAGGAAAATGAAGAGAGTGGTGAGAGTGGATACAATAGCAGGGGCAATGCCATGCCATGCAAAGCGCCATAATCTGCGAGGGCGCTTCCCATCGTCGCCCCCTCATGCTTCAGCAGACGCCGTGGTATCATGCTGTGCTCGAGAGTGAGTAATGCCTGACGGGTGTATGCGGGAAAGGCGAGCGGAAGCGTGATGGAGAGCAGGGGTACAAGAGGACGATACTTCTCTTTTTCCGTGCCCTCTCCCCGAGGCAGAAACAGAAGATAAAAGAAGAGGAGCACGATAGCGCCGACGATTTCCGATAGGGTGGACGCAAGACACAGACGCGAGATAGCACTCTCGGTGGAGAGTCCGTTTTCTGCCGGCAGGAAAAGCACGGTCAGAAGAATTTTGAGTAGCTGTGTCAGGACCTGTACGCTCGCGCCTACCGGAACGCGACGAATAGCAACGAAGTAACCACTGAACACCGAGGAAAGAGCCATCGACGGAAGGGAGAGTGCGAGAATAACAAGGGGAATGGTTGCTCTCTCATCCCAATGACGCCGAAGGAGAGCTGCTTCGAGAAAAACAGCGTCACAAAGCTTGCAAAAAGGGAAAGCCCGCCACTATATAAGATGGCGCAACGCATAATAGCGCGATGGCGATATGGGGCATTCGCGTCCACCTCGGAGGCGACGGTGGTGGTGACGGCAAGACCAAGTCCCGCACTCACAAAGGTAACGGCAAAGGAAAAGACATTCATCAGAAGGGTGAAAAGCCCGACGCCCTCCTCGCCGACACGCGAGAGAATAAAAGCGCTGAAATAGAGAGAGACGGTGCGCATTGACAGATTCACTACGCTCATCAGAAGCGCGCCTAACAAAAAGGTTTTCTTACGGCTCGACATAAATTTGCTCCCGGATATAGAATACTTTATTGTATGAATGAGAGGCGGTTTTCTTGTCTTTTGAGAATGTTTTTTTCGTTTTTCTCCGAAAAATCGCAAAATACTGTTCTTTTTTCCAGGGTTATGCGGAAATTTTTCGGGGAAATGTTTAAAACTTCTTGAAATCTTCATATTTATCGTGTATAATAGTCCATAGAAAATAAATCAAGGAGACATTTGATATGCTTAATTTTTCGTTTTTGCTCGATTCGACGGGCAACGCGGCTGCGAATCCCCTCGGCGGCTTCGGTGGAATCATCATGATTATCGTGCTTTTCGTAGCACTCTATTTTTTCATGATCCGTCCCCAGAAAAAGCAGGAGAAGAGAGATGCGGAAATGCGTGATTCGCTTGCGGTAGGCGACGAGGTTACCACCATTGGCGGTATTATCGGCAAGGTTGTATCCATCAAAGGCGAGACCTTCGTTCTCGAAACCACCAGAGAAAAGACCAAAATTCGCTTCCTCAAGGGTGCCATCCGTACCATCGATGTCAAGGCTGAAGCTCTTGCGCAGACGGTAATCGAAAGTCAGCAGGCAGAGGCGCAAGCAACCGAAGAGCCTTCTCCCGCGCAGGAAGAAACCCCCGAAGAGGGCAAATAATCTTCATAAAAAGAAAAACCTCCGCATATCTTTGAGAGAACATTCTCAAATGCGGAGGTTTTATTATGCGAAAAATCAAGCTTTTCGGTTTCAGACTTTTTCTTGTGCGTCTGGCGTTTTACGCGCTCTCACTATTTGCAGGGGCGACACTTCTTTCACTCGTGCTTTTATGTCTTGAGAATCCCTTATCCTTTGTTCGTCCGTGTTCTTTGGTTCTCTTCTTTATATCAGCACTGCTGTTTGGCTTATTTTCTGGTCGGGAGGAGAGCGTATGGTTTTCTGCTCTTCCCTGCATAACCCTTTCGGCTCTTCTCATCATCACAGGTCTCATCGTCCGCGGAGGAAAGGTTTCTGCCGTGAGTTTCATCTATGCAGTCATATTTGTAGGTTGCTTTTTCATCGGCAGAATTTTGCCAAAGAAAAGGAGACGCAAGCATTCATTTTAAGCAATATATTAAGGGAGATGCAAACAAAAGTTAGCATCTCCCTCGTTTTTTAATAATTGTTCTTTCGCCCATATAATCAAAGGGCTTTCGCATAATCGCCAAGGATTTGCTCGAAGTTCACACCATAAGTGCGATACTCGGGATCTGCAAGCGTTTTCTTCATCGAGAGAAGCGTGAAGTCGACGGCGATATCCAGGGACTCGAATACCGAGTGGCCACGCATAAGCGCGCCGAGGAAAAGAGATGCGTAAATGTCACCTGTGCCATGGAAAGCGACAGGAAGCTTCTCGTTTTTATAATAATGATATTCGTTTGTCACACGATCGTAGGCGTAAACGCCGATTTCATCGGGAGCAAAGGATATGCCAGTCAAGGCAGCATAACGAGGTCCAAGCTCGCTAAGCGCATGAAGAAGCTCGCGGATCTGCTCTTCGGTATATGTTTCAAGATAAGGCGTATGAAGCATAAAAGAGGCTTCCGAGAGGTTCGGGAGAATGACATCTGCTTCGCGACAGAGGTCGCACATATTGTCGGCGAACTCCTCGGTAAAGCCATAATAGAGCTTACCATGATCTGCCATGACGGGATCGATAACCTTCAGGCAATCAGGGGAAGAAAAGGTTCTGAAATAGCTTCTCACAATATCAATCTGTCGCAAAGAACCGAGGTAGCCTGTATAAATCGCAGAGAAATCAAAACCAAGCTCCTGGAATTTTTGCTCGATAACGGGCAATTCTTCGGTCAGGTCGCAGAAGGTGAAGGAAGGGAATGCCGTGTGATTGGAGAGAACGGCGGTGGGAAGGACCGCGCATTCAACGCCCGCCGCAGATATGATGGGCAACGCGACAGTCAGAGAGCATTTACCGACACAGGAAATGTCCTGTATTGTGAGAATTCTTTTCATATATTTTCCTTTCTGTGTTCGTGAGTTTCCTCACAAACACACGCCCCAAGGGCGTTTAATTTTTCCGTAAAGTGTTCATAACCGCGAAGAATGTAATCCTGCGTATCATATACAGTGGTGTCAGTGTTCAGGGAAAGGGCATAAAGCACCATACCTGCGCCTGTACGAAGGTCGGGGACGGTTACAGAATCTGCGTGCGACGCGTCTGGTGAAAGAAAGGATATCGCGCCATCTTCGGATTCCACAAAGTTTGCACCAAGAGCATGATAGGGGGTGAGGAAGCTGCGACGCTTCGGAAATACAGTGTCGCGTAATGTCCCCGTGCCATATCGGGCGAGCGCCGCCGCCAGAACAGGCGAGAGATCCGTAGGCAGTGCAGGATAAGGCGCGCAGACAGCATCCGCACAAGTCGCCCGTGCGGGCGATATAATGGTAGCAGAACGCTCTTTTACAGTAAGGTCAGCACCCATTTTCCTGACAAAGGAAAAGAGGGCAGACAGATGGGTGGGATCGATCTGTTCAACCGTCACCCGACCTCCTGTTACAAGGGCAGAAAGAAGGTAGGTGCCTGCCTCTATCATATCGGGAATCACGCGCATTTTAACACCGTGAAGTCTGCCACCGCGTACAAAGAAGGTCGGACGAGGTGTATGCAGAATGGATATGCGACAGCCAGCAATACGAAGAAATGCAACAAGGGCAAGAACATGTGGCTCAATCGCGACATTCTCGAGGATGCTTTCATCCTCTACTTGCGACGCAAGAAGAAGTCCATTTACCGTTGCACCGACGGAAACAATGGGGAAAACAACCCTACATGCATATAATTGTTTACATAATATCTCATTTTGGCGGATCTCTCCGCCAAATGCTCTGACGGCATGCAAGTGAAGATCGATCGGTCTTTCACAAAAAGAACATCCGCCAAATGCCGAGATTTCCACACGCCCGAACCTGCCAAGGCACGCGCCTATCAGGTAGGTGGAGGCACGGATTTGCCTGGTAATTCTTTCGCACGGTGATGCATAGGAGAGGTTATTTGTTTCAATTTCAAGGACATCGGGAGCTACCCGCCGAACCTCCGCGCCGAAGGCGCGAAGAAGAGAGAGGACCGTGTCGACATCTGTTATTTCCGGCACGCCCGAGAGAATGCTTTTCCCTCTGGTGAGAAGTGTCGCAAACAAAATTGGCAAAACCGCGTTCTTGGATCCGCCAATCTTCACACAGCCCTCAAGCCTCCGTCCCCCTCTGATATGGTAAATCATATCTCTTCCCCCTTTCGTACTTACATACGCATTGTATGAAAAAGAGGAAAAAGAGTGAGGGGGCTTTTCTTTTTCAGGAGAAAAGCGAAGGATAATTTTCTTTGTAGAATGCAACAGCGAGATCAACGATGAAACCATAGCTTACAGCGCCTTCGGTGCCATTCGCTTTCAGGTAAGCATCATTAAGAGAGGAGGAGATGTTGCCGACAGGGTTATTTTCAAATTGCTTTGCATGATTGCTAATAGCACGGATATCGCCGACTATACGGGAATCCATGCGCGAGAAGAATTCGCGATACAACTCATGGTCTGCGCGCCAGAGCGCGTTCAGTACATATCGGAAGAGATCAAAATTTGCGCTGTAACGCGTATAGGCATCATCACTTCCGCGTCCGATGATAAAGGCAACGAAGCTCGCTTCATCCTCACGCGATATCCCTCTTTGGTGCGCCATTTCATGCAGGGCAGTTGTGGGAATTTCGGCATCGGGGTAATCGACATTTACATTGGCTTCCCCTGTGAAGAAGGTATAGATGCCAAGGATATGCGCGTATGACATCGCGCGGCTGAAATACACACCCTTGATACGGGAATGATAATTATAGGAAAGAAGGGAGGGGTGTTCCGTCGCGAAAGCATCATATGCCTCGCTCGCGCGTTGCGACAGTTCTTGTATGGTATAGGGCATCTGTGATGCTCCATTTTCGGCAAAAGTGATTTCGTCAAGGTCGGACAAGAGTGCTTCATGCAGATGTTCTGCGACGGCAAGAAGCTCTTCTTTTTCTATTTTTTCTCGTACAAGTCCCATTTTATCGTCAAGGCGCGTTGTATGATAGCCTGCGCCTATGGTAAAGACATAGAGCGACGCCACAAGGAGTATCACTGCAAGGATATTCAGGAAAAAGCGTCTTGCCCCCGAGCGCGTATGCACTCGCCTGACATAAAGAATAATCAGTAAAGTGACGAGGACAGGAGAGAGGCAGATCAAAAGCTCCGCCAGAGAAAACGGCAAAAGCGAGGTGATCTTCGCAAGTGCAAGGCGAACCGCCTGCGCGACGGTATCATTGATCACATCCGCCACAGTCGGCGACAGGACAAAAAGCAAGAGACAGAGCGCGCTTATGAGAAAAAGAACGAGGGATACGAGAAAGAGTGGTGTCGTGTATTTTTTCAGGGTATAAGAGAACATAGTGCCACCCGTGTTAAGTTTTTTGCATTTTTTATAAGATGAAATCGAAAACGAGCATCAGGCAGAAGCCGATAAGAAGCGCATAAGTCGCGCCGCGCTCGGCGCCATGTGCATGGGTTTCGGGAATCATTTCATCGCTGATAACATAAAGCATTGTTCCGCCCGCAAAGGCAAGGGAGAACGGCAGAATAACCTCTGCAATCTGTACGGCATAATAACCAAACAGAGTGCCGACCACCTCTACAACGCCTGTCATTGTGGCGATAAGAAAGGTGCGCCGCTTCGACATTCCTGTCGCGAGCATCGGAGCGATAATCACCATACCTTCGGGGATATTCTGCAGAGCGATACCACCCGCAATCAAAAAGGCGTTTGTCATATCGTTCGTCACATCGGCACCACCAAAGCCAACGCCTGCGGCAATGCCTTCGGGCAGATTATGAATCGCGATTGCAAGAACAAAAAGCAGTATCTTATTCTGCTCCGCCGAGGCGTTTCTGCCTTCAATATCCGTTCCGGCGAGCAGATGCAGGTGAGGAACGAGCTTATCCAGAAGAGAAAGCGCAACAGCACCAAGGAGAATACCAACAACAGTTACAATAATCGAAAACTCACCAATAATCGAAAACTCACCGCCAAGTTCAATCGAGGGCAAAATCAAGCCTATCACAGCGGCGGCAAGCATAACACCTGCAGCAAACGCTAAAATAATGTCACGCACCCGATGTGAAACATTCCGAAAAAGAAAGCCCGCAAGAGCGCCAATGACAGTAGCGCCGCCGACACCAAGCGCAGTCAGAAGTACAATTCCCATGTGAAGTCCTTTCTATCTTTTTTGGTACAAAGACCAAAGGAAGTACATATATTTTTTGATATATGCTTATTTTAGCACAAACACCGCCTTTTGTAAAGATATTTTAACAAATTTAAATAAGTTTACAATTTATTTTCTGACTTGACTTTTTTTGCCATTTGCGATATAATAGGTGCGTTATGACTTTATAAGGAGCAGATTATGAAAGAAAAAAGCATATTTTCAAAACCCTGGTGTCTGACACTTCTTGCGCTTCTTTGCTGTGCGCTTTGGGGCAGTGCGACGCCATTCATCAAAATCGGATACGAATTGGTTTTGCCTCCCGAGCGTGATGTGGCATCCACCATTTTATTTGCCGGCATCCGCTTCACCCTCGCGGGCATTCTGACGATTGCCATCTTCAGCATTGCAAGACGCAAATTTCTCCTTCCCAAGAAGGAAAATCTGACACGGGTGGGTATTGTTAGTATATTTCAGACCATTGTGCAATATATTTTCTTCTATCTTGGTCTTGCGAATACCTCGGGCGTCAAGGGTACAGTTATCAGTGGCGGCTCGGTATTTTTCGCCATATTGATTTCCAGCCTCATCTTCCGTCAGGAAAAACTGACAGTCAAAAAAATTGTCGCCTGTGTTGTCGGTTTTGCAGGTATTGTGGTAGTTAATCTCTCTGGTCTTGAACCAAATGTCAACATCGGAGATGTCTATGTACTGCTCTCCACCATTTCCCTCGCTGTCTCTTCTGTTTTAATCAAGCGTTTCTCGGCGCACGAAGATCCTGTCGTTATCAGTGGGTATCAATTTATCGTCGGTGGCGCGGTGATGTGTGTCGGCGCGCTTTGCTTCGGTGGCAAGGTTTACCTCGGGGACATTCGCGGCATTCTCGTACTTCTCTACCTCGCGCTGCTTTCTGCCGTCGCGTACTCGGTATGGGGAATTCTGCTGAAATACAATCCCGTCTCGCGCGTTACCGTCTTTACCTTTATGACGCCCGTATTTGGCGTATTGCTCTCCCTCCTGCTCCTGACAGAGAACTCAACCGTTAAACCAATCAATCTCATTCTGTGCCTCGTTCTTGTATGTGCAGGTATTTTCATTCTGAACTATCAGAAGGAAAAGAAGGAAGCCCAAAGGGGCGAGAGCTCCGACAAATAAATAAAAATCCCTCCCCGTAGTAACAATTCTTTGCCCTTTGCATACGATATATGTAAGGAAAGATAGCCGGGGAGGGATTTTTATGAGGCTCGAAAAAGTAATAATCGACGGCGTGGTATACTACAAGGAGATCGCACAAGAGGAGGCTTCGGCAAGACCTGAAGAGGCTGCGGAGGCGCAGGAAGATACCTTCAGAAAATTCCGCAAGTATGCACAGCAGAGCTTGCAGAAAGCACTTGTCTTTATAAAAGCCAAAGGAGAAGTGGTAAAGGGAAAGGTAAAAGAGGGGTGGGAAAGGCTATTGCGCGCGCCCGACGATGACGGCGACATTCTTCTGCTCCTGCCATACATGGACGAGGAGAGCCGAAGCGAAGTTTTTCGCCAGCTGATAAAAAACACCGGAGAACTCAAAGAATGCTCCCTTGAGCGCCTGCTTCCCTATTTCAGAAAGGAAGAGTGTGACACACTCATTCTTTATGCCGTGGAGCATCTCCATGTGAAGAACATATGCGCTCTCGCAAAATACGCAAGCGAGGATTGCCTCTCCCGTCTCGTCGACGGCTATATCATCGGGCAATATCCGACTTTGGATATAGAGAGCATTTACCCCTATCTCTCAAAGAGCGATATCAAACGCTTGTTTGATTATTATGTCACAAAAAAGTGATTATTATCAGGAAAGCACGATTTTTGGTAAAAAGCAAAGATTTTGCACCATCAAGGAACAAAATGTTGGAAATAAAAGGGGCTGAGTCATTAAGAATTCAGCACACTTTGGCATTGAATAAGAATTTTCACTAAAATGATGCTGAATTCTTAGTGCGAGGCGCCTTTGGGGCTCGCTTAATTTAGGCATAACCGAACGAAAACCCTAAATAAAAAAGAGAAAACCGTAGGTTTTGACCTTAGTTTCCTCTTAATCTGTAAACGACAGAGGCAATTTGATTGTACCTCTGTCGTTTTTCGTTCGGTTATGCCTAAATGAAGCAGCCCCTTTTTGTCTTTTAAAGTTTTGAATAACCGAAGCTGTTGACCAAGGCATCAATGGGCATACCCGCCTTACAAAGTGGGCATTCGTGCGAGGGGGCACTGATAAAATCGCCGAGATCCTGCGGATTGAACACCGAATGTACCGGATAGCCTGCGCAGTTATCCTTTGTAGCGAAAATCGAGGCAACGCCTGCAACATAGCCGTTATAATATCGGATGGCTTCAATTGCCGCCTGTGCCATATATCCCGTGGTTACGGATGCGGCAAGGATGAGAACATTTTTGCCTGTAATCATCGGCGCGACTCTATCACGGAAGATAATCTGGCTACCCGATGTATGCTCGGGCGTGACAATGTATATTGTCTGGTGGGCATTCATGTTGGAAAAGCCACCTTCTGTCAACTGATTGGCAAGGCAGGTACCGATGACTTCTGTGCCGTCAAGACATAAAATCGTGTCGACAATCGTAGTCGAACGATAGTAACTGACGAGTTCCTCCGCAAGAGCCTTCGCCTCGGAAAGACGGCTTTTCTGCGTCGTTACATCGATATAGTAATTGATGTGGCTATGGCTGGTGGCAAAATGCCCCTTTACGACGCGCAAAAACAAATTCCTGCGTTTGGTCTGGATTTTGTGTGCGTTACTTGTTGGCATAAAAATGTCTCCTTTTCATAGATATGTTTGTATATATTTTACACATTTTTCCACTATTTGTCAATGCCTCTCCGCCATTTTCCACAATGTGCCTAATTTTTTTCAAAAATTATGAGCTTACCGCCACAAATCTATTGCATTTTGCCTAAATTCATGGTATAATGAATATATACAAGGAAGTGTGCGCTTCCTTGTCCGACACAAAAAGTGATACCCTTCTCCCTGTAGTTAAATGGATATAACGGGAACCTCCTAAGCGGTGGGTATATCCGAAAAGATATACTCAAACGCTACGAGGATAGAGCGAAACACTACTGCAAATTTGTGTGTCCAAAGAACCAAACACGATTTTGTACACCCTTTGTACACCCAAGCGAAAATTACAATTGAATAGCACGCCTCCATAGTTAAATGGATATAATAAACCCCTCCTCAGGGTTAGATTTATCCCTTTATATAGTATG